>PMQB01000383.1:12660-12873 GCA_003169195.1 Bryobacterales bacterium | reverse complement strand
ACGGGACAGGCGTCCACACAGGCTGAGTCCTTGGTTCCAATGCAGGGTTCGGCGATTACGTAAGCCATCTTTAGATTCCTTAGTGGTGTAACTTTTAGGATTAACACACCCGCGCATCGGAGCCAACGGCGGAGCAGTGAGCGGTCAGATTCCGAGATTCAAGCGCGTACAATCGAGTTAGATGATCGCCAAGGTACGAAAAGCAGTATTTCC
>PMQB01000383.1:0-12618 GCA_003169195.1 Bryobacterales bacterium | reverse complement strand
GAAGACCATTTTGACGTCAGTTTTGAGCTAGAGCACCTGCTGGAATCGAAAAACAAGACAGAGTTGCTCTCAATGGTACGAGGCATTTCGGACATGATTGACGTGTCTTATGTGCGCCAGAAAGAAGCATTGGGCCTGGGGCATGCCATTCACCGCGCCAAGGAACTGGTAGGGAACGAACCGTTCGCCGCGGTCCTTTCGGACGACGTGATTGCGTCCGAAACGCCCTGCATCCGGCAGTTGCTGGACGTATATGAATATTATGGCGCATCCGTCTTAGCCTTGATGGAGGTACCAAAAGACCAGATTTCTGCGTATGGCGTGGTGGACGCCGAACCGGTAGCGGACAACGGCCGCCAAGGCCGCCTTTTTCGGATTCGCAACATGGTCGAAAAACCCAAGGCCGCCGATGCACCCTCGAATCTGGCCATCATCGGGCGCTACATCTTAACGCCGGAGATTTTTCAATGCGTGGAGACGATTGAGCCGGGGAGCGGCGGCGAAATTCAGCTAACCGACGCGCTGAAGTTCATGCTGCGCAACCGGCCCATTTACGGCCTGAAGTTTGAAGGCAAGCGCTATGACGCGGGTGACAAGTTGGGCTTCTTGAAAGCGACAGTAGAATTCGCATTGAGCCGGCATGATTTGGGCGATCCCTTCCGGGAATACTTGAAGAGCCTGTGCCTCACTTAATAGCGCGCACGTTGCTGGCAACGGCGTTGCTGGGCATCACCCTTGGCGCACAAGATGCGGGTGTGCCCTCAACCTATGGCCAGCCGCCCACGCCGCCTATCGTTGGCAGGGTGCAAACTGCGCTCAAAGGCGGCGATCTGCAGTTGGCTGAAGATTTGGCTAACCAATACCGGCGTTTGAATGGCTACACGCCGGAAGCTTTATTAGCGCTAGGTTGGGCCGCGCGCGGCGAACTGGCCGCGCGGCAAGTGGAAAAAGCAAACCAGACCGCAACTGAGATTTTACAGAACGCGCAGACCGCTTTGGCCACGCGGCCGATTGACGCAGAGCCGTATCTCCCCTTGGCCTTGGGCACCGCTTATGAAGTCCAGGCCGAAGCGCTGTTCGCCAAAGGGCAACGCGCGGCCGCACTCCAGATGATGCAGAAGGCGCTGGCCAAATGGCGCGACTCGTCACTGGGCGACCGCCTGCAAAAGAACATCAACCTGATGACGCTCCAGGGGCAGCCCATGCCATTGTTGCGCGAGACCGAATGGATTGGCAAGAAGCCGCTGGCGCCGGCAGCCATGCGCGGGAAAGTGGTGCTGCTGTTCTTCTGGGCGCACTGGTGCTCCGATTGCAAAGCGGAAGCGCCCATTCTGGCGAAACTCGGTGCCGAACTGAAAGCGCGCGGGCTTGTGATTGTGGCGCCGACTCGCCGTTATGGCTATACGTTTGATGACGACCATGCACCTGCCGCCAAGGAAACGCCGTTCATCACTAGAGTCTTCGAACACTATTACGCGCAGGTTCCGCTAGAAGGTGTTCCGGTCGATAAAGGCAATTTCCAACGCTTCGGAGTCAGCACAACCCCTACGATCGTATTGGTTGATAAGCACGGAATTGTGCGGCTATACCACCCCGGCGTAATGTCGGAAGACGAACTGCGCGGAGCCATTGAATCGCTTCTCCGCGCATAACTTGCGTTACTTTAAGTCGTTCTTAAGAACAACGCGGTAACGCGCTTTGCCCGCTTCCATATGCGCTAGAGCTTCGTTCGCCTGGCTCATCGGAAACTCTTCCGTAATCGGCGCAATGCCGTGCCGTGCCGCAAAATCGAGCATCTTCATCACGTTGATAGGCGATCCTGAAGGGCTTCCCGAAATTTCACGCTGGCCGGCAATCAAGGCGAAGGCGCCCGTCTTGATTTCGGGAATCACGCCCACAGTATGAAAACGCCCGCGCGGGCCCATGGCATTCAGATACAGATTCATATCCAGGTTTGCGGTTACCGTCGAGAGAATGAGATTGAACGAACGGGCCACCTTCTTCAGATCTCCTTCCGAACGCGTGTTCACAACCGCATGAGCGCCCAAGCTCTTCGCCTCGGCTGCTTTGTTGTCAGAGGTGGTGAACGCGGTGACGTTACAGCCCCACTTGTTCAAGAACTGTAGGGCCATGTGGCCAAGACCGCCAATGCCCACCACCGCCACACGGTCTGTCGGTTTCACCTCATACTGCACAAGCGGATTGAACACCGTGATGCCGCCACAGAAGAGCGGGCCGGCTTTGGCAGTATCGATGCCTTCGGGCAGCGGCGTGGCCCACACCCAATGGCAGCGCACGCGAGTGGCAAAGGCGCCGTGCCGGCCAATGATGGTTTGCTGCAAGCTGTAACACATATTGTGATCGCCATTCAGACAAGACCGGCAATGCAGGCAACTGCCAGAGTTCCAACCGAGACCAACCGTCTGGCCCACTTTCACTAACTTGGCATTGGGGCCAACTTGCGTGATGTTGCCGATTGCTTCATGACCCGGCACAAAGGGATACTGCGTCATGTGCCACTCGTTGGTCCACATCGACTGATCGGAATGGCAGATGCCGCAATACTGCACTTCAATTTCAACTTGCTCATCGCCCAGCGGACCGGGATCGAAAGAAAAAGGAGTTAACTTGCCAGAAGCCTCGCGGGCGGCCAGCGCGTGAATTTCACTCATGCTTCTAATGATGCAGGGCGGATGCGAAGGTCTCGCGATATTTAGTAACGATTGGCGCGTGACGCAATGCGGCGCGCTTTCAGAAACGAAGAGACGCCGAAACTGACCATCACCACAACAAAAATAACGGAGATTACCAAGCCGAAACTGCCTTTCGGGTCGGTATCGAGCGTCCGGTAAATCTGAATGCCCTTCAGCGCTGCTGGAACGGCCAAAACAAAGAACAAGAATCCGATGGCTTGGTTCCACACCACACGGGCAGGGCGGACTACTTCCGGAACGATATGATGTGTAAAACGACGCGCGTTCTCCGCATTGGCATGTTTAGATGCGTGTTTTGCGAGGCGGACTGCGTCTTGAAGCTTCACTGCACCTTCATGCTAACACTGAGTCATCTAGTTCCAAACCAACTGTAAGCCCGACGGTTTGTAAAGAGGAAACCGCTCGTCGCTGGAAACACAAGTGCACTTCTCTTCAATGGCTTGCGCGATGATCATGCGGTCGAAGGGATCATGATGGTGATCGGGAAGCGAAGCCAGGCGCTCGATATGTTCGCGTTGCACATGCAACAGCCGTGCGCCCATTTGTTCCAGGCCGGAAGATAACTGCGTATTGGTAATGAGCTTCTGCGTTGGATGGCGGCTGGACTTAATTGTGAGTTCCCAGGGTGTCACCATGCTCACTAGGAGCGACTCTGATTTTTCCACCACCGTCACTACGCGCTTAGGAAGAAGGTCACCGTTCAGCCAGCGCAGCAGGACGTTGGTATCGAGCAATACTTTCATCTACCGTCGGTGTAACCGCCGGACTTTTTGATGTCTTGGATGTGCTCGAACAAGCCTTCCACTTCGGCGTCAGTTTGGTCCCAGTTCGCGGGAATTTCAAAAGCGCCTTTAAGACAGCCGTAGCCCCGATTCTTGGAGGGCTTAGAACCTTCGGGCACGAGCCTTACCAGTGGTTTGCCGTGGTTTGTGATCACGATTGTTTCTCCCTCCATGGCGGCGCTGATCAACTTCGTCAATTCCGTTTTCGCCTGTCGAACACCAACAGTCATACCCAACAATAGCACCACATTTGTAGCCCCGTCGAGCCCCTCCCAAAGTTCTCTGACTCAGATTTCCCCTATAAGACCTAATGCCCGTCCGCCTCTAGGAATCGTTCCACTTCGATGGCTGCCATACATCCTGCACCCGACGCCGTGATCGCCTGCCGGTAGTTTCTATCCTGCACGTCGCCTGCGTGAAACACGCCTTCGATATTCGTACGCGCACCCCCGTGCGAAATGACGTAGCCATCAGAATCCAGATCAAGTTGCGACGCAAACGGCTGCGTATTCGGAATGTGCCCAATAGCCACGAAGAAACCGTCCACCGGATGCAGGTACACATCGTTCGTCTTCAGATTGCGCAGCTTAACGCCGGTGACTTCGTTCTTGCTGACGTCGTAAATATCCTCGACAACGGTATTCGTGATGAGCTTGATTTTCGGATTCGCCAGCGCCCGATCATACATAATCTTCGATGCGCGAAATGTATCTTTTCGATGGACCAGCGACACTTCGCTACCGAAACGACTCAAAAAGTTCGCTTCTTCCATAGCAGAATCACCGCCGCCGACAACCATGATCTTCTTGCCGCGAAAGAAGAAGCCATCACAGGTCGCGCAGGAACTGACACCATGGCCAATCAGCTTCTGTTCATTCTCTAAACCGAGCCAGCGCGCCGACGCCCCAGTGGCCACAATCAGCGTGCGTGTCTGCAGAATGCCGCCGTGATCTGTCTCGAGAGTGAACGGCCGTTTCGCAAGATCGGCCCGCACCACACGGCCCGATTCAAACGTTGCGCCGAACCGCTCCGCCTGCTGCTTCATGTTTTGCACAAGCTGCGGCCCGTGAATGCCTTCCGGAAAGCCCGGGAAATTTTCCACTTCCGTGGTGATCGAAAGCTGGCCGCCAGGTTCATGGCCTTCCAACACCAAGGGCTTCAGATTGGCACGCGCGGTGTAGATAGCTGCAGTATTCCCGGCGCAACCAGAGCCGAGAATGATGACGTCTTGAATGTTGTTCATCGGAGAAAATGTTGGGCGATGTGAAAGGCCAACCAGGAACCAGCGTACGCCAGCACCAGCATGTAAGAAAACTGGAACGCCGGCCAGCGCCACCCACCCGTCTCCCGTTTTACCACTGCCAGCGTGGAGAAACACTGCATGGCAAACGCAAAGAAGATCATCAGCGCCAGCGCGCCGGCGGTAGAAAGGTCCTGATGCAAAGCCGCGTGTAGACCGGCAGAGGGCTCATTCCCTTGCATGCCATAGATCGTGCCCAACGTACTGACAATAACTTCGCGTGCAATAAGCGAACTGATCAGGCCTATGCCGATTTTCCAGTTAAAGCCCAGTGGCTTGATGAGCGGTTCAATCGCCTTGCCCAGCCATGCAGCATAGCTGTGGTCGAGAGTAGCCATTTTGCCGCCTTCGAGCGGAAGGTGTGCCAAAACCCACAACAGGATGGAGACCAGCAGAATCACGGTCCCCGCGCGGCGCAGGAACACTTTCGCGCGATCAACCAGCCGCAGAGATAGTGATTGCACCGTAGGCCAGCGATAGGGCGGCATTTCCAGAACAAACGAAGTGTTCTTGCTTCTCAGAATGCTTGATTTCAGAACGCGCGCCGTAAGAATAGCCGCTACAAATCCAAGCACATAGAGGCCAAGCATCATGGCCGCTGGCAGAGAGAGAAAATCGCCAAGAAGTTTGGTATTAGGAATGAAAGCGGCGATCAGCAGTGTATAAACGGGCAAACGCGCCGAGCAAGTCATCAAAGGCGCAATCATGATGGTGGCGATCCGGTCGCGTTTGTTTTCAATCACGCGAGTTGCCATCACCGCCGGCACCGCGCACGCGTAAGCCGAAAGCAGCGGGATAAAGGACTTCCCTTGCAATCCGAACTTGGCCATCGTGCGGTCGGCAATCAGAGCGGCGCGCGCCAGATAGCCAGAGTCTTCCAAAATACCGATGAACAGAAACAGCAAAAGGATCTGCGGCAGGAAAACAATCACCGAGCCGACCCCCTGCCAAACTCCATCCACCAGCAAAGAACTGAACGGAGAGTTTGGCAAGACTTGTTTCATCCACACGCCGGAGGATTGAACTTCGGCTTGCAGAAAATCCATGATCGGCTTTGCCCACGAAAAAATACTCTGAAAAACCGCAATGACGATTCCGGCGAAAATAAGCGGCCCAGCCACAGGGTGCAGAAACACACCGTCCAACCGCCTTGTCCAAATCGGCGGCGCAGGCGGCCGGTACGAGGCGCGTTTCCCAAGATTAGCGGCCCATTTACGGCACTCTGGCACGCTCTGCAAAATCGGCAGTTCCACTCGGAGCGGCGGTGCGTTCAAGCGCGCCGCCGTGCCCAACAAAAACTGCTGAATGCTCTCGATACCTGTGCCCTTCGCCGCACTAATCAGTGCCACCGGGGATTTCAGTTCCGCAGCCAATGCCGTAATATCGACCTTGCCGCCCCGCGCCGCCAAATCATCGGCCATGTTCAGCAAAATCAAAGTGGGCAGTCCGAGACTCAACACAGGCGCCGCAAGTACTAAGTTTCGCCCCAGATTCGTCACATCCAGAATAAGAATCACCGCATCGGGCTTTGGAAAATCGGCACGTGCCCCTTTCAGCACATCGTGCGTGACTTGTTCGTCTTCCGCACGCGGCGTCAGGCTGTATACGCCCGGCAGATCCACCAAAAACACTTCCTGATGCCCCTTCAGCTTCGCCTTTCCCATGCGATGCTCTACCGTGACACCCGGGAAATTGGCCACCTTTTGCCGCAGCCCTGTTAGCCGGTTAAACAGCGTGGATTTGCCCGAATTCGGCGGCCCCACGATAGCCACAATGATCGGTCGTTCCCCAGCGGGGCGGGGCGGCAGGATATTCGGATTGGGGAGGAGGCTCGCCTTGGGCGTGTCTCCGTGGCAACTACTCATGGGAGCACAATTAAATCCGATTCTGGGTCGCGGCGCACGTATAAACGAGCCGCTGTCTCTTGACGCAAAGCAACTTCCGAACCGTCGACACGGTAAACCCGGGGTCCTCCGCCCGGCGCTTTGCGGCCTAACACGATCTCATTCCCCGGCAAAAAGCCCAGTTCCATGAGCCGTCGTGCCAGATCTTCAGGCAAATCCAGTCGATCCAGAATACAACGCTGACCTGTGCGTAGTTCTGCCAGCGTCTGCTGGGAAGCGCCCCGACTTGTGTTGCCTGAATCCATGCGGCGGGAAACGATATCGGACCTTTTTAGTATGAGATACCCGGCTAGTCCTGTCAACCGCTTGGTTTGCAAGGGGATAGAGGTGGTCTAAACGGTCGAAATTGTACCACCAGCGGGTTTCAGCCATGCGATGGTATGATGCTCGGTGTGGTGCGGGACGGTTCGCAACATCCAACTCCAGCCTTGGAGCGCGAAGCGGGCGGAGCCTTCACCCGCAAGGAAGTTTGTCGGCTGCTGAAGGTTGAACCTCGTCAACTACGCAGTTGGGAACGCCAGCGCCTCATCCCCGAACTGTCCCAATACAAATTCCGCGATTTACTTAGGCTCAAGCGTCTTGTCCGTCTGCGCCACGAAAAGGCCAACCCCCGCCTGCTCAAACAGGCGATCGATTCGCTCGAAGTCTATCTAAAGGACTCGCCCGAACTCGGCGAAGACGTCCAGGTTTACACCGAAGGCCGCCGTGTCCGGATCCAGATTGGCCGCCAAAAACTGGAAGCACGCTCCGGCCAGTTACTGTTTGATTTCGGCGAAGAAGAGATCAGCAAGCTGCTGCAATTGCCGGGGGCGCAGCACAACGCCAATAACATTGCGGCCAAGCTGCGTAACAAGCTGGAAGCCGACCGCTGGTTCGAGCACGCGCTGGAACTGGAACAACAAGGCGCCGAGTACGACAAGATCATTGAGGCCTACCAGAAAGCCGCGGAGTTAGATCCGCTTTCCGCCGGCGCATTGGTGAATCTCGGAACCGTCTTCTTCAACGGCCACGCCTGGGCTGACGCCGAAGAGCACTACAAAAAAGCACTGACGATTGACCCCGATTACGCACTCGCTCATTTCAACTTAGGCAATTTGTACGACGAACAAGGCGACCACGCCAACGCACTGCATCATTACCACGAAGCACTGCGCATCCATCCAAATTACGCCGACGCCCACTACAACATGGCGCTCCTGCATCAAAGCCGCCGTGATGTGATGGTTGCCCTACGGCACTGGCGCGCGTATTTAAAGCTGGATCCCACCAGCACCTGGGCGCAAATTGCCCGCCGCGAGCTGAGCAAGCTCGAAGCGTCCACAGTGGTGCATGGCACTCGCGAGATTGAAGCCAGCTTGCGATTAGTGAAGCGCCGGGCGGCGGCTGACGAGACCGGTTGACCTCAATAGAGAACTGTCCCTTGCGCGCTGACATTAATGGGCAGCGAAGTCAACGAGGAAAAGGGGATGAACGTCTTAAAGGGGACGGTTACCTTCACCGTGACCGTACTGCCTGTGACTGCGTCTGGATACCACGTGGTGGTCACCGCAACCGAGTTCGCCGGTGCGCCCCATACCAATGGAGTAACCAAGTTTGTCAGCGAGGCATCACTACACGGTCCAAACGCAACCGCACCGTGGACAATGGCATACCGTACAGCGACTTGACTCGCATGAATGGCATTGCAATACGTAAAAAAGAACAGTGAAAACTGAACACAGCTGAACATCAACAAAAAGAAGAGCGGCAGAACCAGTGCGAACTCTACAACGGCACTGCCGCGTTCGAGGCGGCGCCGTTTAACAGTAGGCTGCACCATTTAGCGCGCCCTCAGCCTGGCGCTGCCGCTCATCTTCACATTGAGGGGGATGCCCGCGAAGTTGAATAGTAAAGGCACCGATGCGGCAGTCTGCACTTGAACGTATTGCACCGGAAGATCATAAGTGTTACAAACCGTGGAGCAGCTAACCACACTGCCCCCGGCGGAGCAAGAACACGTCGTCGTGGTGTTCACAGTCATTCCCGTAATCCCATAGGCCGCTTTCTGCGCAGCGGTGGTCATGCCCGCCGTGTCATTGGAGTTGCCTTCCGCCGCACCAAAGCGCGCCCCGGCCTGCGCCGCCGACATCAGCGTNNCCGACGCCAGTAAAGAGAATTCCAGGAGCGCACTACCGCGCTCCGATCGCGTTCGCTTCATTGCACCAGCACTCCGTCATCGTAGTGATAAGGGGACACCCCTCCCAGCGCCGTGTAGTCGGTCGTGATCCACGCGCCCGCACCATCAAACGACCCATACTGATAAAGACAATCCACCACTAGACCGCTATAGGCACTGTTCGTAAAAACACAATCCCAAAAGGAAACCCCTGTATTGAGCACGTACCAGATCGCATCTCCCGTAATGTATGTGTTTGAGAAGGTCAAACCGTACGATCCGTGCGCAATCCATCGGCGATCTCCGAAAATGGCAATTCCTGGGATTCCGCCACCCGAGGATGTCGTCGGTGCGTTTAACAGAACATTCGACGAAAAGTTAGTTCCGCTCGGCGCTGACCCTGTGGCGGAAATCGTTCCATAACCCGACCCGCCCCCCGAAGTAAAATACAGTGTCACGCCTGAGCGACCGTCAAGCGTGCTGTTGTTCATCGAGAGTCCGCCGGTGATGATGTATAAGCCCGGACTTAGAACCACATCGGCGTTGTTCATCGTAATTCCTCCACAATACGTGCCGGGCGATAAGTCAGTGGAGGTATTGGAAATAGACACTCGGTTATAAGTGCATGAAGAAAAGGTAGGCGCCGTTAGGTAGGCAAGCGGATCGTTCTTAGCGGCTGAACCGAAGCGCGGAGGAGTGTATACGCTGCCCGTTGACACATTCCCGCTGGATGGCCCCACCACTCGCGTACGAACCACATCTAACGAAGCAAAGTAATCCACGTTCATACTATTGCCGCTCGCAGTATTGATGAAAACTCCGCAAGAACCCTGCATTTTGCTAGAGGCGAGCCAGAACGTAGCGCCGCCGGCAAAGGTGCTAGTGGGATTCATGATCCAAATGCAGGTAGGAATCACCCTACCCGTCGCGGTCGCCGTCACCGTGGACTTCCCACTGTGGATTAGCCCCATAAAGATGTTGTTGGCGCTCTGCGTGACGCTGCTCTGCACCGCTCGGTAATCGATAAATCCATCCGAACTGGCAGCAAATCCCACGCTTACGGTTGCGCCATTCACACCGTCGGTAAACCCGTTCAGAGAAGCTTGTGCCTTGGCGGCCGTGATCCAATCGCCATTGTTACGCGCGGTTTCATAAATCGCTTCTTGCGCCGCCGCATCTGCTGCCTGTTGCAAACGCTGCTGCCGCCACTCCAGGATGCCCGTATCGAGCGCCAACCCGCCGATTAGGAGCAACGTAAATAGAAAAAGTAGGTAGTTGAGGAGCATCTGCCTCTCACGGTATGTGAGGTGGTCATATGCTCTATCGGGCGAAAACCGGAAATGGTTTAGTCCGGCAAGACGAAGTTATTAATTGACGCGCCCTAGCCCATCACGCCGCGGTAGGCCTTCCTGGCCGTGTCAGAAACCTGCGCGATCGTCTGCTTATGCTTATCGATGGCGCGTTTCCCCTTGTCCAGAATGTCCGACGCCGAATCACTGAACTCGTCGAACTGATCTTTCAGTTGATCCAGCCCGTCGTTCGCGCTTCTGGCAATCGCCGCACGCGTCTTCGCTCCCGCCCTCGGCGCAAAAAGGATCCCCAAACCGAAACCGATGCCGACCCCGGCCACCAATGCGATAAGAACGCTATCGATATTCGAGTTATCTTCCCTGAAGCCCATATTGTTGTCTAATCCTCTTTTTGTTGAATTTTCCGACGTAACGGTCTGAACTCTATTGTCGCCCAAACTATTCGAGGAAACTTCAAATGAGCTCGCGATAGATCCGGTGGAAATAGCTGTCGGTCATACCCGCAATGTAATCGCACACAACGCGTTCCGTGGGCTCTTCCTTCAGGCGCTCTCGATACCCCGCGGAGATCCGCTCGGGATGCGCCAGCAAGAACTGGAACAGCTCCCCCAACTTGCGCACTGCAATTTCGCGATCGTCCACCAAGTCCGGATGAGCGTAAAGATGATTGACCAGAAACCCCCGCAGTTGCGCATTCACCGCCGCCGCCGGCGCCGTCAAGCGTGCCAGCCGGTGATCGAGTGCGCGCAACTCATCTACAGTCTGAATGCCAGCTTCGCTCACCGCGATGCGTGTACCGTCGATTAAACCGCCAATCAAGAAGCTCATGATCTGCCGCAGCACTTCCCAAAAGCGTACGCGCTCATTCGCACCCGGAAACTGCGTCTCCACCTGCTCGCCGAGTTCGGCGAAGAGGGCAAGTTCGTCGCGCAGCGTATCCATCGGAAACAGCCCAGCAGAAAACGCATCGTCAAGATCGGCCGTATTGTAAGCAATTTCGTCGGCCAGATCCAGCAGTTGCGCTTCCAACGGCGGTCGTAGTCCGGGAAGAAACTCCTGCAACTCCGGCTCCGCGTCTTTCGGAATTTCGCGCGAGTGTTTCAGAATGCCTTCGCGCACTTCGAAGGTAAGATTCAGGCCGTCGAAACGCGCATATCGCTCTTCCAACACGTCGACAATCCGCAGCGCATGCCGGTTGTGTTCAAAGCTTTTGCCAAAGTGCGCCATCTGCCGGTTCAGTTCGCGCTCACCAGAATGTCCGAAGGGAGGATGACCCAGATCGTGCGCTAACGCCAGAGTCTCCGTGAACTCTTCGTTCAAGCCAAGCGCAACTGCCACCGTCCGCGCCACTTGCGAAACTTCGATGGAATGCGTAAGGCGGTTGCGGAAATGGTCGCATAGGCCGGCTGCAAACACTTGTGTTTTGCCTTCCATCCGGCGGAAGGCACGCGAATGAATCACCCGATCGCGATCACGCTGAAAGTCGTTACGGTACGCATGAACCGGCTCCGGAAATTTGCGGCCGCGCAAACGGTTGGTGGCGCTGCCACCTAAACGGATGGACTGCGGCAGCAACATGTCTGATTTAGGCAGTCAGGCTTGTCACTTGGCCAGTTCGGAGGTGACAGCTTCCGCTGCGCGGGCCACGGCATCGCGCTTCTTATCATTGGGGTCAATCGACTTCAAAACGTCTTTCGCCGCTTGCGGATTGCTCGTTTGATTCAATTGCGCTTCCAGAATCTGCGCCTGCGCTTTGGAAATCAACGCACTCGGATCTTTGGTCAACGATTGTAAAAGCGTTTGCGCTTCTACATTCTTCTTTTCGCCCAGATACAAGTTCGCCAAAGCAACTTTGGCTAAGGGTGAGATCGAGCTGTTGGCATCGGCAACCACTTTGAGATCGCTCTCCGCCCCCGCTTGGTCATCCTTCTGCGCGCGTTCCGTGCCGCGATAATACTGCGCAATATTGCCTTCTTCGCTGCCCCCGTACTTGGAAATGAAGGCGCTCAGCGCTTTCATCCAGGCGTCCTTTTTCGCGTCTTCCGTCGGATAGCTGCGCACCGTCGTGTCGGTCGCGCCCGGTCCCACCTGGGCATCCAGAATGCTCATCGCCGCATCCAGTTCCTGCCGGCGCTGCTCGCGTTGCGACGACATATACCACCAGACCCCACCAGCGATTAAGAACACCAACGCGGCCGCAATGCCATAGCGGATCAGGTTTTGACGGTGAGAAGAGGCGTAGCTAACGGCGCCGGAAACAGCATCGGTAAAGTGATCATGCTGCAACTGATCTTTGAGTTCGTGACGGGTCAAGGAACGGACCAACAACCTTTCTTGGTGAATCGGGGATGCCGAGGCGACTCACAACAGCCAATCCGCGTGCGTGCGTAGCCTTTTTAAGGGTAACACAAAGAAAGGTGTGGGGGCGGCGTAGAATTGTCCAACACAAGATG
>PMQB01000142.1 GCA_003169195.1 Bryobacterales bacterium | reverse complement strand
GCCAGCGCGCAATCCCGCACCATCTCGGCATCCATCCGATAACGCGGCCCACGCGACAGCAACCGGTTATCCGGATCTTTCGCCAGCTTCTGCTCATCTGCCACAGCCGATTGCCGGTAAGCCGCAGACATCACCATCAAGCGAAATAACTTCTTCACATCCCAACCCGAATCTCGGAATTCAAGCGCCAACCAATCCAATAATTCGGGATGCGACGGAGGTTCGCCCTGCGCGCCAAAGTCTTCGGATGTCTTGACAATGCCCGTGCCAAACAATTCCTGCCAGAACCGATTCACCGTTACCCGCGCGGTTAATGGATTCGCCGGATCGACAATCCATTCCGCCAACCCTAAACGATTGCGCGGCAGCGATTGCGCCATCGGCGGCAAAACGGCAGGTACGCCTGGATGCACTTCATCGCGCATCTGGTCATACTGTCCGCGGTAAAGCACATGGGCCACAGGTTGGGTATCGGTACGTTCCTGCATCACAAACGTGACCGCGCCACGACGTGCAATGGCGTCTCGTTCGGCATCGACCTGTTTCAACCGGGCCACTAACTTGCGGGTCGCTGGATCAACGCTGTACGTGTAGATTTTCCGCAAAGACGGCTGATCTCCAGCCGCCGCCTTATCTGCGTAGAAGACCTCTTCCGCCTGCACCTCGTCGGCATGGAAATCAAACACCTTGAATCCGCCAATCGTGGCTCCGCTTAGTTTGATATTTGCGGGCGCCGAGATTGGTTCCGTCAGCGGGTTGTTATCGGAGCCGTCTCCATAAGTCGGCACGAAGACTCCATTCACAAACAAGCTGAGCCCTTTGCGACTGCGGCTGCCATCGTAGGTGAATTGCAGGTGGTACCAGGTTTCCGGTTTCAATTCATAGTCGGCGGCCGGACGAGCGGTGATGTATTTTCCATTCACTGCCGTCACGCGCAACTCAGGCGCGCGCCCGTTGACGTTTAAGGCTCCGCCGTTTACGCTCAGCGTCCAGCCGTGAGCCTTTCCTTCTTTGGGAGTTTCTCGCTGACTCGCGATGCTGAATCCACCCTTGTCTTTCGGCACCCAGACCCAAGCCGCAATGGTGAATGGTTTGTCTGCCAGCGGCGGGCTAGGCATTTCAAAGGAAGCGTCCTTCTCAAAGTGCAGTGCTTTTCCTAACTGCGGGACGCCGTCGACCAGCGTCACGCCTTTCGGCAGTTCGGCGGGAAGTTTCAGTTCCGAGACGGCAGTAAGGCCCTCAAACGGGACTTTACCGCTCGCCCATTTCACAAAATGCGAATCATCCGAAACTTCTTTCTTGGCGATCGCCTCGCGCAAATTCGCCCGCTCGACGCTGAGATCCGTCCAACGCTTCCAATCCTCCTGCCGCGGCACAACCACCGTCGGCGGCGTGTCGGGGATGTTGCCGTCCAACGCCAGTTGCGTGGTGTTGCGGAAAAACGACGTCAGCGAATAATATTCCTTCTGTGCAATGGGATCGAACTTATGGTTGTGGCAAGTGGCACAACCTACCGTNNTCAACCTCGGCGGGAATGGAGCCACCCTCGTTTGTGGTGACATTGCAACGGTGGAAACCGGAGGCAATTTTCTGGTCGAGCGTAGCGTTGGGGAGCAGGTCACCCGCCAGTTGCTCGATGGTGAAACGGTCAAACGGCATGTTGCTGTTAAACGCGCGAATCACCCATTCGCGATAAGGCCACATTTCGCGGTAGTTGTCGATGTGCAGACCTTGGCTATCGGCATAGCGCGCCGCGTCAAGCCAGTAACGCGCCCGGTGCTCGCCGTAACGAGGCGACGCCAGCAACCGGTCTACCACTTTTTCATAGGCTTTCGGGGACTTGTCGCCAACAAAAGCGTCCACTTCTTCCGGGCTCGGCGGCAATCCGGTCAGATCAAAGGTCACGCGGCGGATAAGCGTCCGGCGGTCTGCTTCCGCATTTAGCTTCAAACCCTCGGCTTCCAACTTGGCCAGCAGAAACTGGTCAATCGGTGTTTTGACCCACGCCACGTCCTTTACGGGCGGCGGCATTTGGACGGCCGGCGGAATAAACGACCAGTGCTCTTTCCACGGCGCGCCTTGCTCGACCCATTTCCGAAGCGTTTCCTTCTGGTCGGCCGACAGCGTCTTATGCGACATCGCCGGCGGCATGCGGAAGGATACATCGTCGGATAGAATCCGCTTGATCAGGAGACTTTCGTCCGGCTTACCGGGAACGATGGGGCTGCCGTTCTTGCGCACCGCCAGCGCTCCTTCTTTGATGTCAAGCCGAAGATCTGCCATACGGGTGCCTTTGTCAGGCCCGTGGCAGAGGAAGCAGTTATCGGAGAGGATTGGGCGCACCTGGCGCTGAAAATCGATGGCAGGCGAGGGAGGCGCGGCGGCCTGAACCGCTGAAACGGCGTACAGGCTGAGCACTGCTAGAAAAGCTCGACGCACTTAAGACAGCTCCTTGGGGCGAAATCAGTTTATGCTGTGCTTCAAAGTATCAAACTGGAAACAAAGAGAAAAAACCCGCCGGAAAGCCACAAAAATAATTAACGTGCGTCGACCGCCTTCACTTCTCTAAAGGAGGTACTGCCCAGGGGACAATTTTACGGACTGGTAGACGATGGTTGCAATATGGCATCCGTAGCTAATCCCAAGCCAGTTAAGGCCGAACCAGTCAGCAGGTACAGGTAGGCGAGCCTGCGCTTGTGATTGTTGTTGTCAACGCTGGCGCCAGACGGCAACGTGCTCAAACCAGATTGGAAAGCAGACGCTGTACCGGCTCCAATCCGGGTGAGCAAAGCGCCTTTCTCGTCAAAAATGTTTAGTGAACCAGACAGGGCGGCAATTTCAACCGCACCCTGATCGATTCTCACAATGGCCTGAGAAGAGGGTTTGCCCTGCCGTATGTCGTATTTGTCCGCGTGAATAGAGTAGCCCGTAAGGTTATCCACCTTTGTTGCTCCCTGGTTCAGCGTAAAATGGTCTCGGTAGATAGTACCAGCAGAGTTGACCCCCAGTACGAGAGCAGCCCCGCTCATCAGATACACTTTACTAGAGGCCTTATCGGTCCGTATGCGCGAACCATCGAACAAATTGGCGTTGCCTTCAACCTCGGAACTGTTTAGCATAAATGTTCCAACGGCCGATGCTACGCCAATAGCCGGTGACGCAGCTATCACATATGCAATCGTAACTGCCGCAACCACGAGGAGCTTGGGAAGTTTTTTTAGCGTCATTATCGGAATCGCCAGGTAGTCGCCCTTTCAGGGTTACAACTTTTCGATTATATCGAAATCGATTATGATGATCAAACAGAAGAATTGCGATGAACTATTACGAGGAACTCGGAATAAGATCTGACGCGGACGAAGAGGAAATCCGCAAAGCGCATCGACGGCTGGTAAAACTCATGCATCCCGACCAACATCGGGACGCGGGTTTGAAGCAGCTTGCCGAAACACAGATGCGCCGCTTGAACTCCATCGTCGCAACCTTGCTCGATCCGGAAGAGCGGCGCGAATACGATGATCAACTGCGTGGGGGCGAAGCGTCTAACGCGGCGCCGCACCAGAGCACGTGGCGTTCGGTTCCGTGGTGGATTGCCAGCACTTTAGGGGCAATTGTACTAACAGTTGGTACTGTTTATTTCTTCGCGGATCACCTTGGCAGCGGGCTAAGGAGCGACAAAACGCCGACTACCATTGATGGGCCAGTCGACACTAAACCGCTTGATACAGGAAAGATGTACCCACCGACCGCGCCTCCAGTAAAACAGACTGAAACGGATCCACTGCCTCCGCCGACTGTCACGCCAAAGCCCGAGAGTCAGCCGGAAACAACGACTGTTGTAGTACCGGGTCCTGAAAAATCGAAGCCTCCGGTTGTGGTTAAGACATCCGAACCATCATTCCCTCCGCCACCCGCCCCGGAAATTAAAAAGCCTGTTCAGGCGAAAGTAGTCGATCCGCCAAAACCGGCGCCCCCCGCGCCACCTTCGCATCCGCTGGCAACAAAGCCGATAGAACTGGCAAGGAATACGCCTCCCGCCATCCGTCCGGCCCCTTCGCCGGCGGTTTTGACTCCAAAATCCAATCAACCGACCAATCCTGATATTCGAAAACTCAAAGAAGTACCAATGGCTACCGCAAAACCCGGTCGGACCCAGACGCCTGATCCAAATTTAGGACCACCTTCGTTGGCGACGGCTAGCTTAGCTTCGGGACCCGGTTGGGATATTCCGCCTCCGCCCACCTCGGTTATACCTCCGCCCGTCATGACTTCGCGCGGAAGCCGCGACCCGTTGGAAGGCGAATGGGTTTACGCTCCGACCGAGCCGGAAAAGCACAAGCCTGGCCTGTATCCGCCTGATTTCATTCAGCTTCGGCTGAAGAAGGACACCAGCGGAATGCGCGGCGAATATAGCGCCCGTTATAGCATCACTGATAATCGCCCGGTATCACCGAACGTGAGTTTCGTTCTAAAGGCCACCGATCAGAAAGCGCTGCGTTACACCTGGACATCGGCTGACGGCAGCAGCGGCTGGCTGTTGATCCGCTCCCTTGAACCCGATACGATGCGCCTGGAATGGAAAGCGACTCGGTTTCACGGTGGCCCCGCGCTTACTTCGGGCATGGCGACCCTTGTACGCAAGAACTAGCGGAGACAAGACTCGGTTCGGCTATTTCACGTTCAGGTTGTGGACGGTAGCTCCGGCGAAAATGCCAGCTTCCGCGAAGTTGCTGACAGCAAAAGCCAAGTGCCAGTCGCGATGTTTGCGGAAGAGGATCTGCGGTGTAAGAACACCGGCGGCAATGCCGGCCTTGATGGCCACGCCTTTTTCACCGAAAGTTCCATTCGAGGAAGCCAGTAGGCTATTGCTTTCCCGCTTGTGCCACGAGCTGTAGGCGTCCGCAGCTGTCCCGGCACCCATTGCCAGGATGCTCGTCATCCAGAGCACGCGCACGCGTTTCTCGCGAGTAGTCTCAACGTACGCGATTTTCTGTTTCGGCATGACGCTCGCGACATCTACCGCGGTTGAATCGAAGGGAGACGTAAACGCGACGTTCTTCGCTAGTTCCCCGGGCGTAATCGCGTTCTGTGCCTGAATCACCCCAGCAAAACATACCAATGAAGCAGCGAGGGCGGACAGCTTGAAGACTTTCATTTTCATTCTCCGGATTGCGGATGCAATCACAGGAATGATCGGTCTAAGCGGCGAAAGACCTTAGTTCGGTGAAAATTTTCGCGGTGGTCTAGAATCAAGAGAGCAGTAAGTGTCGGGGCGTAGCGCAGCCTGNNCGCCCCGACCAAAAATCTGAGCTTTCTTTTTGGACAAGTCGACGTATCATAAGAACGTAAGCACGTCGACATGCATCTCACCCTTCCCGATATCGGCGATTTACTGGTTGTGATCACCGTGCTTTTCAGCGCCTTGATCGTGTTGTTCGAAACGCTTGCCAGCCGTCGGGAAGGCCAGCGTGAACAGCGGATGCTGGACGCGATCGAAGAGGAATACCAAGCTTTTCGGCGTTTGGGCCGGCTTTAGCGCTATCGCGGCTACTGTTGTTGCTGCTGTTGCTGAGTCTGAGTTTTATCCGGCTTTTGATCATTGGCCAGAAACTTAGACCACTCTTCGTCGGCGGCAAATTCCTGGTCCACCGGCAAGACGGCTTCGGACGGCGTGACCCTCACGCGAACTTGCATTTCGCTG
>PMQB01000071.1 GCA_003169195.1 Bryobacterales bacterium | reverse complement strand
AATCCGCCCCCACCGCCATCGCCGACCGCCGTATCTTCAGCCCCGTCCGTATCTCCATTTCAAACAATTCTCGGAACCGCCCATACTGCGCCAGTCGTTCTTTGCGCAGCTTCTTCCGGTCGACCGCCGCCGACGCGCACCACCGAAAATCTTCTTCCGAGAGCGACGACGCCATCCCCGCATACAGCCGAATCGCTTCCGCCGACCCCCCATCGTCTTCCGCATCCCACTTCTCCGTCATCCGGCAAAGCAGTTCCCGCGCATCCCCCGGTTGGTCGCCAAACATGCGATCCAGTAACCTATTTAAGTTTTGATCCTGCTCAACTCTCTCCCTAAATTGATCGGAATTTTCCGGCATCCATGGGCTAGTGCGCTTTCGCTCCGAAAGTTCTCCGTCAGGAAAAACCCTTTTAACATGGGGACAGCCCGCATGTTTCCATATTCCTTCCGCGAATTTCCACCCTCCATCCGCACTAACCTTATATGCCACGCATGCCCCGCGCCGTCCTCCCCGGCATTGCCCACCACCTCATCCAACGCGGCGTCGCCCAGCAAAACGTCTTCTTCTCCGACGCCAATCGCGACGTCTACCTCCGCCTGGCCGCCCAAATCTTCGAAAACCACGGCGTCCGCGTCTGGGCGTATTGCCTAATGACCAACCACGTCCACTGGGTCGTCGTCCCCGAACACCGCGACTCCCTCTCCCGCGCCTTCGGTTGGCTCCACGGCCGCTATGCCCAACACATGAATACCGCCCTCACCCGCCACGGCCACTTTTGGCAAAACCGCTTCTTCTCCTGCGCCCTCGACGACCCCCACACCTGGGCTGCCATCCGCTACGTGGAACGCAATCCCGTGCGCGCCAACATCGTCCCTCTCGCTGAGAATTGGCCCTGGTCCAGCGCCCAACCGCACCTCACCAACGCCAAGCCCAAGCAACTCCCCCTCGACTTCGCCCCCTTTCGCGAACGCTTCACTCCCGACCAGTGGCGTCTCATGCTCACCTCCAACCATCTCGCCGACGCCGAAGACCGCCTCCGCAAAAGCACCTACACCGGCCGCCCCGTCGGCGACGCATCCTTCATCGCCGCAGCCGAGGCCACCCTCCAGCGCCCACTCGCCCCCCGCAAAGGCGGCCGCCCGAAAAGCCTCCCGCTGGTCTCGGTCAGCACCGCCTAATTTCTATCACTCAAGCGCTCGCCCCCGTGCGCTTTTTCCTGGTTCCCGGACGTCGCCGGCCCGGCCCGAACGCCTTCTGCAAATCCTGGTTAATCTCATCAAGGAGAAAGCTTTCCGCATCGAACGGCCCCCGCCATTCCAGCATGTACTCGTGATTTGGGTGACTCTCATTCGCAATTGTCTCCAAATACTCGTCGAACCCCATCGGCCCACCAATATCTTCGGGAGGTCCGCGTCGCTCCCCCGCTAAACACCGCGGATACTGCACCCCGTCCTCCGCCAACAAAATCCCTTCCACCAAGACCGCGTGGAACCAATCATCCCCAAAGTCATATAGGTACTCGAACGACGAGCCCACTGGGCCCACCACCTCATTCAGCCTCACCCGTTCTTCGTCGGCCTGGTGCTCGTTCTCTGGATCCATCACCGGATCAGGAACGCCATAAGCGCGCCCGCCGATCTTGAACTCATGCAAATGGCAGTCTTCCCAACCCATCACAATTTGAAACACCGTGTGCAACTGCGGCAGCGTCATTTCCTCCCAAACCTGCACCCGACGCCAGATCGCCGGCTTGGTACCCTGCAACCTAATCTTCAACTGGTAAACCACCCGCTGCTTCGCCATCCTCTCCGCCTTCATCGTCTACATCATACGCCTTAATATGGGGACAGCCCGCATGTTTCCACCAAAGCAAATCGCCCCAGAAAACTCCGAAAACGTTCCAACACCTCACTTCCCCATGAGACAAATCGCTCCTCGATAAAACACTTCATTCATGTCCTCGACGTTCGCGATCACGACCGAACCTTCGGCGTCCACGCAACACCGCATCATCGATACGTTCCTCGAAAAATTGTCCGCCTCCCCCGAGTTCGACGCCGATCAACTCACCCAACTCCAAAATCTTCTGCGCAGCGATCGCCCCGACAGAACCGACGATCTCCTCCAAATCCTCGCCCCTGCTGGAGCCGCCCCGCAATGCTGAAACTCGAATCCCTCCATATCGAAGAGCTGCGCGGCATCCGCAAACTCGACCTCTCCTTCCAAGGCGGCAAATCTTTCGCCATCTCCGGCGCCAACGGCTCCGGCAAAAGCGGCATCATCGACGCCATCGAATTCGCCCTCACCGGCCAAATCACCCGCCTCTCGGGCCAGGGCACCAAAGACCTCTCCGTCGCCAAACACGGCCCCCACGTCGACGCCACCCAGTCCCCCCATTCCGCCTTCGTCCAAATCAAACTCGCCCTCACTCGCATCAAGAAATCCGTCACCCTCACGCGCCACATTGCCTCCCCCACCAAACCCACCGTCGAACCACCCGACGCCGACGTCCTCAGCGAGTTAGACATCATCGCCCAGCATCCCGAAATCGCCATCTCCCGCCGCGAAATCCTCCGCTTCGTCATCGCCGAATCCTCCAAACGCTCCGAAGAAGTGCAAGCTCTCCTCAAACTCGACCAAGTCGGTGAAATTCGCAAGAACTTCCAGTCCGTCAAAAATAAGCTCAAGGCGCAACACTCAGCCGCCACGCAACACCTCCACACCGTCACAGCAAACCTCCAGCGCCACCTCCAAACGCCCGACCTCGCCGATACCGCCATCCTCGCGGCCATCAATCCCCGCCGAGTCACACTCGGACTCCCTCCCATCTCCGAACTCACCCCAACCGGCAAACTCGACGCGGGCCTGTCCGCCGCCGTCACCGCCAAACCCTCTTTCAACAAAGCCTCTGCTCTGCGCGACCTGCAAGCCTTCACCGTCACCGCTACTGCGTTTCCGGCCTCTACCAGCGCTGAAATTGGCGTCATTCTCTCCGACCTCGATCGCCTGCAAACCGACCCGCCCCTCCGCGCCGCCCTCCAAACCCGCGCCCTCCTCGAGCAAGGGTTCGACCTCCTCGACGGGCGCGACTGTCCGCTCTGCGATACCCGCTGGCCCAACGACCGCACTCTTCGCGATCACCTCAATCTCAAATTGGCCCAATCCGAACAAGCTCGCCAACTTCTCGAACGTCTCCTCCAGAACGCTGCAGCCTTCGCGCAAAAAGCGGCCGCCCTCCTCCCCCTGGCGGCCACTGCGCAAAAACTCGCACAGCACCAGCGCGCCGACCAACTCACCCAGCAACTCACAAGCTGGACCAACACTCTCCGCGACTCTCAAGGCAAGCTCACGTCATGGCAAGGCTTACTTGAGTGTAAGGATCAACTCGCCTCCCTCACCGCTCCGCCCGAACTCCTGCTCAACCTCCAGAACCTGATCCAAACCATCAGCGACCTCCCCGACCAGTCAGTTCTCTTTGAGCCCAGACTTTCCTATCCACCGCGCAATCCCGCCGCGCCGACTATCAATCCGCTCAGCAAGCTTGCCAACTTGCCCAAGCGGCCTCCTCGAGAGCGCAGCTGGCCTACACCACCTACGTCAACACCATGGAAAGCGAACTCGACACCCTCTACCAAAACGTCGAGGCCGATTTCCGCACCTTCTACCGGGCCATCCACGGCGAAGACGAAGCTAACTTCACTGCCAAACTCACCCCCAGCGCCGGCCAGCTCGATTTCAAAGTCGACTTCTACGGCCGCGACCCCTTCCCTCCCACCGCCTATCACAGCGAAGGCCACCAGGACAGCATCGGTGTTTGTCTCTATCTGGCTTTACGAAAACACCAACTCGGCGCCGACTTCACATTCGCCATGCTCGATGACGTTCTCACCTCCGTCGATCTCGACCACCGCCGCCAATTCTGTGCTCTACTGCGTGATCAGTTCCCGAATACCCAATTCGTCATCACGACCCACGACGAAGTGTGGGCGAAACAGATGGCCTCCGCCGGTCTGGTGACGAAGAAGACCTCATTTGTAATCCAAAACTGGAACGTCGACATCGGCCCTGTGGCGGAAACTGCGACCGACATTTGGGAAGACATCGAAGCCGCCTTGGCCCAACGCAAAGTGCCGGTGGCTGCGGCGCTGCTGAGGCGTCATTTGGAATTCGCCTTTCGCGATTTGGCCGACTCGCTCGGCGCTGACGTCCGCTTCCGCGCCGATGGCCGCTACGAACTCGGTCATCTCCGCGACAGCGCCATGGCCAGGCTCGACAAGCTCTATGGCTATGCGAAAGACTCTGCCCATTCATGGGAATCGCCCGATCAAAAAGCGCTAGCCGACGCGCGAAAAGCCTCGCTCGCCAAAGCAAGGGATCTGCTTAAGTCCTCCGACGCCTGGACGTTGAACGCTTTGGTCCACTACAACGAATGGGCCAACCTAAGCCGCCAGGACTTCGAACCCGTGGTGAGTGCATTTAAGCAAATCCTAAGTTGCTTCCAATGCGACCACTGCCAATCTTTCCTCTTCACCACCAACCGCCCGGAACATGGCGAGTCTCTCCGCTGCCCCTGCGCCCACATCAGCTTGAACCTAACCGCCAAACCCAAACGCCAAACC
>PMQB01000392.1 GCA_003169195.1 Bryobacterales bacterium | reverse complement strand
TGTGCGGGTACAAAAAGAATAAATAATGATTTAACCGATGGACAAAGTGAGCGTAGTGAACGATTTGAAAAATTCTTTAGGCGGAGCCGGGAAAGCAGAAGGAGCGAGTGGTGCAGGGCGCATGGTTAACCCCCGAAGCAGTGCCAAGCGAAAGGGAAAGAAACGGACATAACGGTGAATGTAAAGCGGAACTCGACGGTTTTGAGCGGTGATCAAGAAATCCATTTCGAATGAACGGTGCTCGTGACGGTTGGCGGCCCGGAGAATTGGAAAGACAAAATGGCCGGCGGACTTGACGGAACTGTGCCAGTTCTTTGTACGGCGAATCCGCTCGGCCGTGGCGACTGGATTCGGAACACGTTTCGAAGGTTGGCAATCGATTATGCTGCCGCGAAAGAACCCGCAAGAACGAGCCAGCATTTTAGTCTAGCCGCTGGCGATATCGCCGATGGTCAACTTCGACGCCGGCCAAGACGACAGAAATTCCTTGTGACGGAGCTAATGAAATGAGGGGCGGGCGACCGGACAAATGAAGGGGAGAGCGTTGCGAGAGGGAACGTCTCGCTGGGGATGGGAGCGAGCGAACGAAGTGCGAGCGCGGGAAGGGTCGGCGTTTCGCCCCCTTCCCAAGAAGAAGGGTGTGATTCAGAGTTGGAAAAGTAGCTGTAGGAATAATGATGAGACCACACCGATCAAGATCAAGTCATCGAGCCAGAGCAAGCCGACCATTGGGACTATCGTGTCAGAAACAGATGCTATACTTCTGACATATATGGAAGTTCTGACGTGCAAAGTGTTGAAATACATCGGCGAACTGCCGGAGGGTACTCCCGCAGGTGCCAAGGAACTGCTGCATCTGGGAAGCCGCGATGCGGTAGATCAGACGCTTTCTCGATTAGTGCGACGTGGTGAATTGATGCGTGCAGGTCGCGGTCTGTATCTTCGACCCGTGAAAAGTCGTTTTGGAGAGCATCCGCCGGAAGCATCGAAAGTGGTAGAAGCGCTCGCCGCGCAGCGAGGCGAGCGCATCGCGCCGCACGGCGCGATGGCGGCCAATCAACTTGGCCTGACAACACAGGTGCCGGTGCGTGAGGTTTATTTGACCTCGGGGCGGAGCCGAAGCCTGAAGGTGGGCGCACAGGTGATCGAACTTCGACACGTACCTGAATGGCAACTGGTTCTGCCGGGACGACTGGCGGGCGCGGCCATTCGCGCGCTGGCATGGCTTGGGCCGAAACGGGCGAGTGCTGCTCTTCGTGCAATTCGGAAAGGACTGCCGCAGTCTGAATTGCAGGCGATAGTCGGTCTGCGCGGAAGACTGCCGACCTGGATGGCGGAGGAAGTGAGCGCGCTGGCAAACGGTGTCTAGTCTGTTTCTTCAGTTAGCCGCCAGTGAGCGCCGTGAGGCTCTTAATGTGGCCGCTGCCGCCTCTGGTCGGCCTTTGCACTTGCTCGATAAAGATGTATGGCTGGTTTGGGCGCTGGATGTCCTTTTCCGAGCGCCATTCGCCGATCACTTGGTCTTCAAAGGTGGCTCTTCGCTTTCGAAGGCCTACGGGATCATTAAACGATTTTCGGAAGATGTAGATCTGACGTATGATATCCGGGCGCTTGCCCCGGATCTTGTTGGGCCGTCAGCAGAACCATTGCCTGCAAACCGTAGTCAAGAGAAGCGCTGGACTAGAGAGATCCGAACGCGGTTACCTCTTTGGATCANNGCGAAGGGATCTGGCTACACGCGGCCAGCAGTGATGCTGGAGTTTGGCGCACGATCTACCGGCGAACCTTCCGAGCTTCGCCCGATACGGTGTGATGCCGCCGACCACGTCACCAGAGTCATCTTCCCAACGGCTAGTCCACGGGTCATGCGCCCCGAACGCACATTTTGGGAGAAGGCAACAGCGGTTCACGTTTTTTGCGAGCACGGAGAGTTCCGCGGGGGTGATCGGTTTGCCCGTCACTGGCACGATCTTACGAGACTCGATCAAGCCGGAATTGCTGATGCGGCAATCGCAGACCACGCGTTGGCACTGGCAGTTGCGCGGCACAAGACAGTGTTTTTTGCCGAAAAGAATTCGAATGGCGCGCCCATCGACTACGAATTGGCCGTTTCAGGCGGACTACACTTGGTGCCGGGCGGCAAAGCTCTGGAGAGTTTAGCGGCAGACTATACCGAGATGGTGGAGGACGGATTGCTATTAGGCGATGCAGAGCCATTTGAAGAACTCCTGGAGCACTGCCGTAATTTGCAAGACCGAGCGAATCGGATCAGCTAGCAAGCCGGAAAATGACCGGCGTTATGTCGGTAGCGGCTTGAGAAATCCACGCGCAATTAGACTTTCGAACTTTCCCTTAATGGACCCAGCAATTTGGCGATTCGCGCGAAAGAGTACGCCCAGCTCGATATTCCGTTCATGGGCTGATTCCGTGAAGTTGGCAGACGTAATGAAAGCCGTACCATCGTCAATAATTATGCATTTTGAGTGCTGGCATGCCGGAAGGTGCGGATCTTTTTCAGAGCCGCGCGGATCATAAAATACTGCGGGCCGTTCGGGCCAAGGCCACTGATATTTCCAGAACGTCTTGGCATACTTCTGGATTGCATCCGCGCCGTAGACTCCGCTCTTGTCATCTGGTGGGATGTTTAAGACCATGACCACTTCTATTTGTGGACGAACGGACCATGCTTCGTGAATCGGCAAAAAGGCTTCCTGCCCATTGAAGACGCCATATGTTGATATCCAAAGCGAGTGCCGCGCTTCAGATAAGAGTTGCCGAACGACAACGCTTGTGTCACGGACGTGAGGTCCCTCCTCATCGGGGCTTGTCCAGACCAGTTGGATGTTATCCACCGCTCGCTGAGCAGCCATCGCATCTTCGGCCAATGCTTGAAAAGTGATCGCAAGTGCCGCCGGCGTGAAGCCGACGTTCGATAGCGCAACAAGTTCCGCCGCCAACGACTCGCGGGTTATTTGCGATGCCCATTCGGCAACAGCGAACGCAGTGTATGGAGGTTTGAGGCGACCTGATTGGAGCGCCTGCGATAGTGATGCCAGCACGCTCGCTGGTAGCGAGCGGATCAGTTTCATGGAAGCGCGATGTCCGCGTCGCTAAAGAACTCTGCACCCGTCGCGCCGACGGTTGCCACTACAAGCGAACGGTCTAAATATTGGTTAAACCTCTCACAAGAGGTTTCGGAAATGAGCAGGCAACCATGACACGCTGCGCCCAATAGAAAGCGTTCTTCCAGAGGCTGTTTAGCCGAATGCTGCGCGCAGACGGGATCGTTTGAACAGAGCCGACCGATTTCAATGGCGTTTCTTAAATGTTGATCGATCTTGCGGCCGATTTCAACTAAGCCGCCCAACGTGCCTTCGGAGTCCGGAGAACCTGTGTAAAGCAGAATGCCGTAGCCAGAATCTCCCGCATAGACGCGCTCGCGAATGGCGGAGGATGAATAACCGCATTCCAACGAAACCTGTGTGATGAGCAAGTGCGCCAGTGAATGCAACATGACATATGGAGCACCGAGAAAACTAGCCCTGGACTTTGGATATTGCTTCTTCCACTGTTTGAAGCCCTCGGCCAATTCCAGCTCTCTTTTCGCTACTCCGTCACGCTTGCGCCATGAACGGATCTCGTCAATCTTAAAAGAAATAAAAACGCCCTCTCCGCGATTCTCTATCGCAGGGACCCAGCGTACTTCGTCGGCGAGCGCAGCGCGATTTACACCGATTTCGAGCTCGCCGTTCAGATCGTTGGTGGCAGGCTCGAAACGAGTGAACCCTATAAGTGACACTACTTCGCGCAAACGATGAACGAGAACGACACGGTCAATCTTGTTCCAAATTGCACTCAGCGGTTGTACTGGTTGCCAGCGCCGTGCATCGAAATCACCCTGAATGTCAACCTTTTCAAGTTGATCAGGACTGGTGAGTAAGGTTTCTATCTCGGCCTGTTTGATTGGTTTTGTGGACTCACCTGAGTCGCCTGCGAGTTTGCGCTCGATTGTTGACCAAACTGCTTCATTCGAATAACCCTCTAATGCTGACGCTACCTTCGCCCGCCTCCGCTCGCCGGGCAAGTCGTCGATTGACTGAACGTACTGGAGATGGTCTTCCCAAACTTTGTCGACTGCCGCTCGCAGCTTTTCGTCTTCATCCGGGATGGAAATGACACTGAGAATCTGGGGGAACCATGCGTTGGACGCCGAGCGGTTAAGCAGGCGATTGTAGGTTGGCTTGCCATTTGCATCTTGGCATTTTTGTTCGTAATTTCCTCCGCCTAACCAAGGCCGGCGGCCGCGGCACCAGCCGAGAACCGTCTTGTCCTCAAGAGCCAATATCAATTTCTTGCTGGCGCCGCAGTCGCAGCGAATCTCCACTTCGGTGAGGTCTCCGCTGGTTCCCCATTCATCCACGAAGAGGTCGCGGCGGCAAGGCTCAGTGTTTGGTGCGCTGGCTCCGTGGACGAACAAGTACCAATCGATATCGGAAATATGCCCGTTTGGGCAGGCCTGAACGAACCGAATAGGCACAATTTCGTAGCCCTTGCGGTCGGGTCCTTGCCATTTTGTTGGAGTGATCAGGTTGCGACGGTGAACCAACGGGCGGGTTCGCTGTCCTCTTGGTCCTTTCATTGGGTACTGTGCCGTAAACCACTCCGGAAATCGATAAACGGAAATCCCGCTTGGAGGAGCGTCTGGTTCCTGATTGTCCGCTGGCGGTTCGAGCATGTAGAGGCCTGTTTTGCCCAATACTTCCTCTACCTTGCTCAGTAGCCGTGGCTCGACAATCTTTCTTTTCCGGTCGTCGCCTCCCCAGTTCCAGGTTTCCAATCCGCCCACAATGGCGGCATGGTGGGGCAAATCAATCAGAGCACCTGGGCCAAAGACGTTGGTGATCTGACCACGGCGAATCTGTCCACTCGGTCGGGCCATCAGTCCACGTCCTCCTCGGGGTCCATAGCATTGCCGTTCAGTTCGATCAGCCGGAGATTGCAAGCAGGCTCGACATCACGAAGCGAACGATGCGCTTTGAACTGCTGCGCTCTCTTCTCGAGTCGCTCTAAATCAGGATCNNGGATCGAGGGGGTAACGCAACAAATAAGGACCGGTGCCGTCATCGTATCGCTGATAGCGAAGCGTAGCGCCGTGGTCCTTCTGTTCCTTGGAAATCTTTGCCCAATCATCGAGCAAATCCTCCACTTTGCCGCGTACTTCGTCGCGCTTTTGTTGGGTCTCATTGCCATCCAGGACCGCGTATTCTTCCACTCTACGCCCGAAAATATCGACAACCGACTCTAGACTGGAACGCAATTCCATCGCACGAAGTGCATTTGGACCTTTCGTCATCCCAGGCCATCCTTGGCGGCTGAGTGCGACCGTTACTTCGGCCAAACCGCGGTCAAGTGCGCGCGGCGAAAACGGTGTCACGCTCGTTGCTTCCACAGATCGATAGAAAGATTCGTGCCATGCCTCGAAACGCTCATAGTGCGACCGATCGCGCGGTTTATGGACGTTGAGCATCGTGACGATCAGGCCGGGTTTACCTTCTTCGCGACCCACCCGCGATGTGGCCTGAATGTATTCCGCTGTGGTTTTGGGTTGCCCGAAGACCGCCATTAAACCTAGCCGCGAAATATCAAGGCCCACGGAAATCATGTTGGTGGCGAGAGCGATATCCACGCAATCAGCTTTTGGCAGGAACGCTTTGGCTAGCCGGTCTTTGGCTTTAGAAACAGCAGCGGTGGAGATTCTCGACGTAAGTTCCACCACTTCCTTCAACTCACGCTTCGCAAAAAGGCCGCTCGTTTCGCCTACACGCAAGCGATCGCCGTAGTCTTTCAGCCGCGACCGCACTTCGTCTTCGGCAATGCGGCGGCAGCCTCCGAGTTCCCGGAGACTATTGAAGTATCCGGTGAGAGTCATATATGGGTCCGCCGGATTTCTTGGATTATTCAACCCGCCATTGGCAAGGAATGCCTTCTGAGACGCACCGAGGAGCGCCAGATAAGTTCGCAAGAATATGACTTTGGGCGAGCGGCCTTGCGCGGCAACGCCTGCGTAGAGTATTCCGGGTGTCTTCTCTTTAGAGACGGTGATGGCGAAATAGGAATCGCGTCGGTTGGGGCCAGGGCACGGAAATATTTCAACGCCATGGCGGCAAAATAGCGCTTTGATCTGGGATTCGGCTCGCCGGACAGTGGCCGTAGATGCAACAACCTTAGGTCGGATCGTTTTCTTCTGCCCGCCTTCGGTCGTTAATTCCCGCCGACACAACGCGTCAATTGCCGTCTCATACAAGCCCACCATTGTGCCAAGAGGGCCTGAGATGAGATGCAATTCATCCTGAATGATTAGGTCCGGCGGCAACAGTGGTTCAAGCAGAGGCTGTCCGGCGCCGTTCGGATCGCACGGACCATAGAAGCCACCATTTTTGGAATTGCTGTCTGCTCGCTCCACCTTCCCGAAGAGCTTGCCGGTCTGGCCCTCCCACGGCAGGCTGGCAAACTTATCGACCGTGGCGATTAGGAAGGCCGGCAAGCGACGATAGATCGGTTCATCAACGGCGACGATAGGCAGCGGAGTCTCTCCGGAGAAATCACAGTCGCGATTGACGCAGAAGATGTGCAAATCAAGAGGTGTCTTCTCATTTGGTCCAAGCTTAAATGAATTGGACGAAAATTTGGTTCCGCACCAAGGACAGGTTTCAAGAGGGATAGGAGAAGTCTTCTGATCCTGTTTGAATTTCTGCGTGCGACGGTAAGCGGTGTTCTCGTCTTTGTCGCCAACTTTCCCAATCTTGTTGGGCGTTGCGGCCTGGCCTACCCAAAGTCCGATTTCAAAGGGCCAGGTGCCAAGCTTCTTGACATCTTTCTGTCGCTCTAGTTCCATAGCGCAGATCTGAGGAAATAACCCCACGAAGATTCGGGCGGGCGATAAACGGAACATCCGATTCGAGCTGTAGTTTGACTTGAAAGACGTAGGCTTCATCGCGCCGGATGCCTGTCACCGGTTCGCGATTGTTCACCAGAAACACTGATACAGCGCGAGTACCTGGAGCAACCAAGTCAAGGCCGTTGTGAGGTGGAATCGTTCGGGCCGAGAGAACCAGGTCGAGACCGCCGGAGCCTTTTAGACGAGTTGGGAAGCGGGTCGTGTCTTTTTCAGGAATGGACAATGCCTCGTTGGCTGAGCGAGGGGTTCTACGCCACCCGGTGACTGATTCGTCCTTCATGACTGCTTCGTAATCACCCCACGTAACTGTTACTTTGATGGACCGGCACTCTGGTGGAACCAGAACGCTGAGGCCCATAGAGGAGGGGAAAGGCGTCTTCCGTGATGAAGATGATTCCGGTGCGGCTTCATCATCAAGGCCAGTCTTGGGCGGGATGAGGTCGATCTGCTCATCGCTATCTTCATCGGTTTTTTCCTCTGGTTTCGCGGCGAACGGAGCTAGAAACCCGGTTAGGTACCAGCGCAGTGGTGCCGTCGATCCTGGCAGGACCTCTTCTTCAAGGTACTTGCCAGCCTCCAGGCCAACAACCGGGCCAACCAGATCCAGGATGAGGGAGTCGAGGATCTCTTCACGAACTGCCACAGAATTCATTCGGTTGACTCCTGAAATTCAAAAAGATTGTGGTTGATTTCCGACGCAGGTTTGTTCGACTTTCTACCGCGCTTGACGGCAGTTCTGGCGGTGGGCGGGATCGGTATCGACTGCGCTTCCTCTTCGGCGCGCGTTCGGTTCAGGTCGAGCAGTCGGGCTAGCACTTGGTCGCGATCTTTATCGATCCAACGATAGCGCCATGTCTTTCTGGTATCACGACTGCTTACGTCGTCTTCGTAGCTTTCATCCTCAGAGTCGAGAAGGAAATCGAGGCTCGGCTGTAAGTCGTTCCAACCATAAACATCCAGCACCGCCCGGTCCATGGCGACATGGAGGTCGCGGAGTTCTAAAATGTCCGGACTCTGGTCGGCAGGATCGTGGAAGCGATTGTATGTCTTGGTCAGTCCTTCGTTGTTCTTGACCATGAGTGCGGCCCGGAACTCATAGTACGTTTTGCCTGCGATTTCGAGGGACCCTCGTATTGTCCATTTCGGTGGAAAAGGGAAGGTTTCAAGACAATCTGGAGGGCTGTAGACTGGTGTATCTCCCTCTGTAGATGATCCCCACAGTAGTGCCCAAGCCTCATGAATTCTGGATTGGAGCAACGCAAACTCAGCAAAACCTCCGAGAGCAGGCAAGACTATCGTTTTGTGACTGAACACCATTCGCGAAGGGAGGAAGGCGAAGCAAATGTACGTGGTTGTCTGTGAAATTGCGAGAACCGTATCGACGTTCTGAATAGCACGATAAAGGGCTGGTGTGTAGGTACCGTACTGCCACCAAAACTCCCGGCGGCGGTCGGCGACTGAATAGCCGCCAAGCAATGCTCGTTGCGGCTTTACCTTTGCCTCAACAATATTTAGCAGATCGGGCCACTGCCTAGCCTGATCGAGAGACATGTCCGCGAAGTTAATCGCATATCGGTGATGCATCTGTTGCGGATGTGTCACCAGTTCTTTTCCGCCGATGAACGGAAAAATAACGTTCGCGTTTTCCGGATTCTTCTCGATCAGATCCATCATCTGAGGAAGGGTGCCCGCAAAGTCCGCCTTACTCTCATCCGAGAAAAGAAAGCCCAGTCCGTACGTGTCACAACCGCGAAAGGAAATCCGTTCGTTTGACCGAAGGCGTTCCGCTTCAAGCTCCGCAGAAAGCGGCAAGAGAAATGAGTTGATTCCGGGTACGGGACGCCCATCGAGTAGAACAGTTCCGGCGAACTCTCCTTTTGCGATGTGAACAATACTAATTACAACCGCAGCGGACCCAGGCCATTTAGACCGACGCCGCGCCTCATAAATATGACTCCCCGATTTACAGATTTCCTTTAGTCCTGCCGCACGAGTGTCCCCCTCAGAAATTGTCTTGGTCGCTATAAGCCCAGAGGTCCCGCCGACGCGCGTCAAGTGATTTGCCCGCCGGAAGAAATGTGCCACCAGATCAACCGCCTTTCCGATTCATCGGCGACCAGTTCGTCTTTCTT
>PMQB01000491.1 GCA_003169195.1 Bryobacterales bacterium | reverse complement strand
GCTCATCCTCGATATTTTTGCCTCCCGGGCGCACACTCGCGAGGGCCGCATGCAGGTGGAACTGGCGCAGCTCAGCTATATTCTGCCGCGCCTGTCGGGCCACGGCGTGGAGATGTCGCGGCTGGGAGGCGGTATCGGAACCCGCGGGCCCGGCGAAACGAAACTTGAGACCGATCGCCGCCGCATCGCGCAGCGCATCAAGAAAATCAAGGACGACCTGGAGGGTGTGCGCACCGGCCGGGCCCTGCACCGGCAGCGCCGCAGCGCCGTTCCGCTGGCCACGCTGGCGCTGGCGGGATACACCAATGCCGGCAAATCCACGCTCTTCAATCGAATCACCGGCGCAGACGTGCTGGCCGATGCCAAAATGTTCGCTACACTTGACCCTATTGTGCGCCAGGTCCGGTTGCCCTCGCATCGTCGCATCTTGATGAGTGACACGGTCGGCTTCATTCGCAACCTGCCCACCACTCTCGTTGACGCGTTCCGCGCCACGCTCGAAGAGGTAACAGGTGCAGTTTTGCTCCTGCATGTCGTAGATCTCACGTCTCCCATCGCCGCAGAACAGACCGCTCATGTCATGAAAGTTTTGGCCGAAATCCATGCTGAAACCACTCCACAAATTTTGGTCCTGAATAAGTGCGACGCACTTGCGAACGCCAACGACGCGGGAGATCTCGGAGCAATCACTCATCGGCTGCTGGGAGAAACGGCCCGGCTCAACAAGACAAAAGCGGCTCTCGTTTCCGGCAAGACCGGTGAAGGAATTCCGCACTTGCTCGAACTAATCGATAACGAACTCGTGCTAGACCCAGTCAGTCGTCAGCACTTTCGTTTGCCAGTCAGTGAAGGACGCGCCTTGCATCTTCTTCATGAGAGAGCGGCCGTCATATCACAGGAATATGATGGCGATTTCTGCGATGTCGTCGCAGACACTCCGGAATCGATCCGCAAGCGTCTCGCCGAGTTCGCAATGCTCCAGTGAGCTAATTACTATTTGCCTTTGCCTGCACGCTTCAAAGCCCAACGCTTCTTGGTGGCCGCTATGATTCGGCGCATTCCTTCTTCACTGATGCGGCTCTTCTTAGGCGCAGTTGGGGAAGAGGCAGGCTTTGCAGATGGGGCGGTGGGAGCCGCCGCAGCCAACGGATAATAGCGTCCGTCGTCCTTGCGAACCAGCTTCCTTTTGAACATCAAGCTCAGTACGTTGTAGACAAGATTCTTGCTAACCGCAACCTTGCGAGCAGCAAAAGCAGCCGAGATTTCTAGGGGTGTGATCCCAGCCGACCCGCTATCCTTGATGGCTGCGGCAACAAAGTCAGAACGGCTTCCATTAAACGCGGTACTGACTGGCTTACTCGAAGTTGAGCTTGCGGGGACACTCTTCTTAGCGGCCTTCTTGCTCGCTTCTTTTGCAGCTTTCTTTTTCGGGGCTTTCGCGGGCTCGCTCGCTGCCGCGGCAGTCATGACAACCTCCGCCGGCTTTCCAGACTCGAGCGCTAACACTTGGTGATACGCTGCTAACTCCGTCTTTTGCGCTTCAATTGACTGCTCAAGCTCCTGTATTCGTTTTTCAAGTGACTTTTTCAGAAATGACATTGGGCTACTTTGATCTCGCATTCATAAGTCGTGCCGTGCTAGGTGTTACTATCGCTCACACAATACTGTATCACTACAAGTACGGAATACGATCTATCGACCGGGTAGCTCCAACCAACTCGCTCCAGAGTTCTCTCGAATCCGAGGTACCAGAGCAAGCCTCAACTCCGAGACAGATCAAGCGCCTCGCATAGTCCACAGGAGGGATGGTGTGATGCAGTGCGTCCGGAAAAACATCTTGCACAACCTGGAGGCCGGCGTTTCTGGCTATTGCCGCCAGTTTGTCGCTGTGCGCGGGGGAGACAAGGTCATCCTTCCCAGAAGTACCAATGTGAAGGCGTGTACTCGGGCTTAATTCCCCCAAGAGCTTGGCCGTATAGAAGTGACTCTTGAGTACGTGCCGGTCAAGGGCAGAGGCAGAGATACCAATCCCGAAGGAGCGCACAAACGGAAAGTGAGATACCACCTGCTCACCTACGTCCGCCATACATGTAAATGGATTCTGCAGCGATACTAAAGCTGGAGCAGCGCCTTGCTGCGTCAGGTAGACAGCCGTCTGAGTGGCAGCCCATGTCCCCAAAGACTCGCCAGCCACCACTAGCTTTCGATGATTGAATCCAGTTCTTGCGAGATGTTCTGTCACAGCCCGCAAATCCATTCGGAAACCCAGCTCACTCGGAATCGCTGAACTTCGACCAAATCCGCGGAGAGTCACCGCCGTCACTCCTGCCCCGCCCGAAGCCAGCGCTTCAATAAACTTCAGCCGCGCTTGCCGGTCCTTCTTTCTGTCTCCCGCACCGGTATCTCCCCAATGGGCCCGGTTTCCGTGAAACAGAAGAAAATGGGGCCGATCTAAGCTGCCCTTCCGCTCCCAAACGATACAGGGAACTCCGTCCTCGGCCCTCAACTCCAATTCAGCAAAACCGAATCTACTGAGTTGCGGATACTCCGAAGGTGCCCTCAACTTCTCCAACCCCGACTCCGATGGTCGAAACAGCATATCTTGCTGTCCGTAAGATAAGCACGCCGCCAATACCCCCGTCACGGTCGCTCTCGTTTTGCTAGGCTTGAGCAACTGCAGTAGCTCTTTCGGATAATCCGTGATCACCACGAACTCTTGCTCACGCAACTTTCTAAGAAGTTGCTCTCGGTTAGTTTGAGAGAGATCGTATGGATTCATCTCGTTGGGAGTCCAGACCACAGCAACGCACCGTAACGACTCAATCAATTTCGCATTGGCTTCATTTAGAGCTTCGAAAGGAACATTGATGGTGCAAACCTTGAGATCGCCCGCCTCCCGAATTCTGGTTGGCAAGTCTTCAGCAGAACACTCAAAGAGCGCGCCCACAGGCACAGCAGGCAACAGCGCTTTCACCAAACGAATATTATTAAGATCGAACGAACTAATGAGCAGCCGTTCCGCACTCCAGCCCTTCGCGAGCTGTGCTTGCACAAGCGCTGCGACCGCTTCTACCGACTTGGCGTCTTTCAGTTCAATGTTCACTACGAACGCAAAATCTGGTTTCTCTCGATCAATCCAATCCAGCACCTCTAACAGCGTTGGGATCCTCTCTTTAGACGTTGCGCCATCCGGTTGCAGCAAACGCAATTTCTTAAGTTCTGCCAGCGTGAGAGACGAAAGTTCTGCCGGCACTCCCGTCATGCGCTGCAATGTTGCATCGTGAAAAATCACAGGCGCGCCGTCTTTGCTGAGGTGGATATCGAGCTCGATTCCACCGGCTCCGGATTCCATAGCCGCGCGAAATGCCGCCATAGAATTCTCCGGCGGATTTCCTGCCCCCCGGCATCCTCGATGGCCCCACACCTTCCGATTCATGACGAGCCTCCACCTAAATGGATTGATTCTCAGCAATAAAAGTGTCAGGAAGCGAGGCTCTTGCTCAATCTAAAAGTGAACTAATTCACACCACGCCCGGTTAGCTTTTCTTCATTGATAGCTCAAACCGAATCCGAGCTTGTATAGTGGATGCGCAGTATCATGCGGCACTTCGCTGGATTGCGCCTCCACCTCCTGCATGGAAGACGGCAGTTCGAAGGGAAGACGGCCTTCTGGCTTGGCCTTCCCGGTAACCACATCGAGCAAAGCCCTATCACTAGCCCCGAAATTCACCAGTAGCGCGCCTACTTTCTCGTTAAATTTCGAGAGAATCGCCGGGCGGTCGAGATAGACACTAACTATGGTCGGCATTTTCGACGCCGCCACGGCGATCAGCTGATACTCGCGATTCCAATCTGGAAAGTCCAGAGAGCCTTCATGCTGCATGGAGCCAAAGAGGAAATTGGGATGAAGCGTCTCGAAGGGCGCGGAAACACGTAGGATTGCCAGATCAGCGCCGTCCAAGTTCTCGACAACAGTCAACCCGTATTGCGAAACCACGCGCGGATCGACTTGATACAAGAACACCCGTTTCCCCGCTCCATTCAAAGGTAAGAGCTTGTCCTTATTCTCAAGCAGCGTGAAAGACCTCCGTTGCGCATTCAAAGCCTCCGCCTGAAACTTCTCGCTGTCCACCACATTGACAGCATTGCCTGAATCAACATATGGATCCTCAAACAATCCTTGTTGAAACTTCTGAGTCAAGATCCGCACCACCGCGTCGTCTATTCTGTCTTGCGAAATCTTATGAGAGCGGACCGCCGCCAGCAGAACGCTCGAATCCTCGGTACCACCAATCTGGTCCACTCCAGCGTTTACCGCTTTGGCGAAGCGGTCTTCCTTGGACAGCTTTTCCACACCCCAAGGCATGCCCACGGCTGAAAAATTCGGCTTCTGTCCGGCAGGAAATCCACTCCAGCAAATGTCCGAACAATCATTGGTAATTGCCCAATCGCTTACAATCACCCCGTTAAACCCATAAGACCGGCGCAGCAAAGTTAGCAATTGCGCATTGAAGCCTGCTCCCACTTGTTCCACTGGCTTCCCATCTACCCGTGCATCTTCCAAAATGGAATAGGTGGGCATAACACCAGCCACCTTCGCCGCGAACGCTCCGGTAAACGGCAGGATGTGATAGTCGAGATTGCCGTTGGGAAACACCGCAAACCGACCATACGCATTGTGACTGTCAAAGCCATTCTTCTGCGCACCATATCCGACCCAGTGCTTCACAACGGTGAGAACACTAGTGCGATTCAGCCCATCCTTGCCGTGCTGAAAACCCTCCACATAGGCACCCACCATCTGCTTCGCGAGTTCAGCATCCTCGCCAAACGTCCCATCGATGCGACTCCATCTCGGCTCAGTCGCCAGGTCAGCTTGCGGCGAGAGTGCTTCTCGAATCCCGACCGCCAGATATTCCTGCCTGGCAATATCGGCAAATCTGCGAGTTAGCGCCGAATCATGAACGGCAGCAAGCCCCAGCGGTCCTGGCCATTGAGAAAAACTGCCCGCCGCCACACCAGCCCTTACAGTAAAGCGAAATTGATTCCGTGGATCGGTGCTAATGGTGAGCGGAATGCCCAACCTCTGTCCTTCGGCAATCTCCTGCAGCTTATTGTTTTCTGCCGCCAAATCGTTTGCATTGCCCGACAGTCTGGTGATAAAGGTATTCACCTTTGCGTCGCGAATCAGTCGGGCCGCCTGCGTAAGATCATAGTGACTGCCCATACCGGCCGCGCCCCCTCCCGCGGGAGCCGTTCCGTGCATCATGACACCCACCTTCTCTTCCGGCGTCATTTGTTGCAGCAGACTTAGAGCTCGCTGTTTTGGAGCCAGACGCCAATCCTCATAAGGATCGAGCTTCCCGTTCTTATTTAAGTCTTTGAACGGCAACACTCCCACGCGGATCAGCTTCACCGAACGTTCACTCAGCTTCGGCGCTATGATCTTGCCCTTTGGACTGAAGGCATTAGTTGACAGCAACGAGAGAAGAGATAAAAAGGCAATACCGGCGATTTTCTTGGTAGTCATGGGCAAAAAACAGCTTCATACTACCAGACAAAGGCGAACCGCTCCGAGTTCGATCCGCCCTTTCGCACCACAGCGATCCTGCTTTTGATTGCGTGGTGTAGCGATGCCTGTGATGAGTAGTGGCGGCGATCGTTTTATCGTTACACACGAAATGGGTAAGCAGCTCCGAGACTGCTCACCCCCTTTCAATGACCCCGCCGAACGAGCCGGGTGACGACGATTCTCTCCGTATCGATCTAGTGTCTGGCGACAACTACTTT
>PMQB01000293.1 GCA_003169195.1 Bryobacterales bacterium | reverse complement strand
GAGAAAAAGTCCACGGCCGCAGCATCACAAACCGGAGGGCGGACTTCAGTCCGCGCGGAACTTTAGTTCCGCTAAAACAGATGACCACACCCACCTTCAATCTTGGCATCGAAGAAGAGTACCAAACTATCGATCCCACCACTCGGGATCTCCGCTCCCACATCGACACCGAAATCATCTCCGAAGGCAAAAAGTTGATGAAAGAGGCGGTCAAACAGGAGATGCATCAATCGGTAGTCGAAATCGGCACCGGCATTTGTAAAAACATTCCTGAAGCCGCCATCGAACTAAAGTCGCTTCGCCTGCAGATGTGCGAGTTAGCCAAGAAAAACAATCTCCGCTTGGCCGCCGCCGGAACGCATCCCTTCGCCGATTGGCGCAAGCAAGAGATCACTCCCGACGCCCGTTACGCCACCATCGTGCAAGATCTGAAAATGGTCGCGCGCGCCAACTTGATTTTCGGCCTGCATGTTCACGTGGGCGTGGAAGATCCGGAAACGCGCATCCACTTGATGAATGCCGCGCGCTATTTCCTGCCGCACATGCTCGCGCTTTCCAGCAACTCGCCGTTTTGGCTCGGTATGGATACCGGCCTCAAATCCTATCGCTGCAAAGTATTCGATAAATTTCCCCGCACCAACATCCCTGACTATTTTCCCAGTTATGGCGAGTACGAAAATTTCATCAAACTGTTGGTGAAAACAAATTGCATCGATAACGCGAAAAAGATCTGGTGGGATATCCGCCCTCATCCCAGCTTTCCCACTCTCGAATTCCGTGTTTGCGATGTGCCCATGCGCGCCGATGAAACACTCGCCATCGCCGCTCTCATCCAAGCCACCGTGGTCAAGCTATATAAACTCCATGCCGCCAATCAAGGCTTCCGTCTCTACCGTCGCGCCCTGATCATGGAAAACAAGTGGCGCGCCGCCCGCTATGGCCTCGAAGGTAAAATTATCGATTTCGGCAAACAGGTGGAAGTCCCTGTTCGCGATCTGATTTACGAATACCTTCACTTCGTCGATGACGTCGTCGACGAACTCGGTTCGCGGCCGCAAATCAATTACATTCATCGCATCCTCGAAAACGGCACTGGCGCCGATCGCCAATTACGCATCTTCCAAGAGACCGGAGATCTAACCAAAGTCGTGGACTATATTGTGTACGAAACTGAAGCGGGCCTCGCTGACGAGACTGTCACCGCAGGAGCCGCCCAGTGAGCCTAAACATTGACGCTCTGCCCTTCGATCCCGAACTTTCGCAAGGCGCACATAACGCGGTATTCGTCTGTCTCCGCGTGGAACCCGAAGAAAAGGTCACGCTCATTACCGACGAAGCCTGCAAAGAAATCGCCGCCAGTTTGGTGGCCGAGTTGAATGCCCGCGGCTGTCAACACAAAAACTTCGTTCTAGAGGAACTGGCACCCCGGCCTCTGGTCGACATGCCCCAAATCATCCTCGACGATATGGCCACCAGCCAGGTCAGCATCTTCGCCGTGCAAGCGCAGATGAATGAACTCAAAACGCGCATGCAAATGTGCAACGTCGTCAACCAGAAGAAGCTCCGCCATGCGCACATGGTCAACATCGAAAAGAAAATCATGCTCGAAGGCATGCGCGCCGATTTTCAAAAGGTCGACGATCTGACCCTCCGCGTGATGAACATAGTCAACCAAGCCCAAAAGATCCGCGCCACCACTCCCGCCGGCACTGACATCACAGCTGACTTGAGTCGCAGCTACAAGTGGATCAAAACCAGCGGCATTATCAGTCGTGACAAATGGGGAAACCTACCTGGAGGCGAAACTTTCACCGCACCGCTCGAAGTTAACGGCCGCTTCGTAGTGGACGGTGTCGTGGGAGATTATCTCTGCGCCAAATATGGCGATCTAGCCGCCACTCCACTCACTCTCACCGTTAAAGGCAACCGGCTCACCGAAGCCCGCTCCGCTAACAAAGAACTCGAACAGGAATTCTGGCAGTACACCCATCGCGACGAAAACAGCGACCGCGTCGGTGAATTCGCCATCGGCACCAATCTGGCCCTCTCGCGTGTTGTGGGAAACATCCTGCAAGACGAAAAGATCCCCGGCGTCCATATGGCGTTTGGGGACCCGTACGGCGCACACACCGGGGCACAGTGGACCTCCACCACTCACATCGACGTAGTCGGTCAGCACTTCGACATTTGGGCCGACGACATCCAGATCATGGCCGCCGGCAAGTTCCTGGTATAAGCTTGTGATCCCTGACCTGCGGGCCGACTTCAACCGCCGCTGGACACCCGTGCTCTATGCCGACTTCCTGCGCCGCCTCGATGCCGCCGCCGGCACGCACGTCGAGTTCCGTTGCAGTGAGACACCCGTCTTCCTCCCAACTGACTTGCTCGACACTATGATCAAGTACGGTCAGGAGCTATACAGCCAACTTGCCTCCAATCCGAGTTACCGCACTGCCGCCGACGCCACCATACCGGCCGAGTTTCGCGTTCCTGGCTCCTCTGAGCACCCTCTCTTCGTTCAGGCAGACTTCGGCCTCATCCGCCTCCCGGATGGCTCTCTAGCGCCGCGCCTGGTTGAAATACAGGGGTTTCCTTCCATTTATGCCTTCCAGGTGTTGCTCGCCCAGCAGTATAACGACACCTTTCGCCTATCTGACTCACTCACTCCCTTCCTCGGAGGTCTCGATGAAACCTCCTACTTCAACCTCCTCGGCAAAGCTATTCTCAACGGTCACTCTCCCGACGAAGTCATTCTCCTGGAGATCGACCCCTTTCACCAAAAGACCGCCGCCGACTTCTTCGTAACTCGTCAGCACCTAGGCATCAAGATCGCCTGCATCCGCGACGTGAAACGCGAAGGCTCGCGCCTCTTCTTCGAAGGCAAGCAAGTCAAGCGCATCTACAATCGAGTCATCGTTGACGAACTCGTCCGCAAGAACATTCAAGGCGGCTTTGACTTCCGCGACGAAATCGAGATAGAATGGGCTGGTCATCCTAGCTGGTTCTTCCTCCTGAGCAAGTTTTCCCTCCCATGGTTTAAGCATGAGTGCGTGCCTGAGACTCGCTTCCTGAGTGACATAGCAAAACTCCCAGACAACCTCAGTGACTATGTTTTGAAACCTCTCTATTCATTCGCTGGTCTAGGAGTGAACATCGGTCCAACCAAAGAAGACATCGCCGCCATCCCAGACGACAAGCGCGGCGAGTTCATCCTCCAACGCAAAATGGATTTCGTCCCCACCATCGACACTCCTAGCGGCCCAACCAAAATCGAAGTCCGCATCATGTACATCTGGGACGAAGGCGGCCTCAAGCCCGTCAACACCGTTGTTCGCTCCGGCCGCGGCAAAATGATGGGCGTAGACTTCAACAAGAACTTAGATTGGGTGGGAGCCACCGCTGGCTTCCGCATAAAATAGGAACGCCATGGCAATCGACCC
>PMQB01000576.1:8301-34420 GCA_003169195.1 Bryobacterales bacterium | reverse complement strand
ATTTCTATTTTCGCGTGCCTTTCATCTCAGTTGACCCTTGATGAAGCACTAGGTGACTCACGGCACCATTGGCATCCGTGAAGAACTCGATCTCGGCGTCCATCACTTTCGGGAAAAAGCGTGTCTCTGACTCGGCAAAGAGCGGGATTTTACCTTGTCCGGTGGCTTGGGTAATCAACTGATTTCCTTCGAGAGTAACAACTAGCTCGAAGCCAGGATGCAGTTCGTAGATGCCGACGTACCGCTGCAACACGCTTATGGGAACAGCGACCTCCTTTTTCTCAATCACAGTCTCGCTTGTCCGCAAGGCTTTTTGATCGTGTCCCCCTTGATGCAGCACTAGATAATCTTTCCCAAACTCGATTTCGGCATTTACCAGTTTCGGAAAGAACACGCTTTCCGATTTGGCAAACAATGGCAATGATCCCTGGCCTGAGAGCTGGGCGGTCAGTTGGCCATCGGTGAGCCGTACCATCATGTTCATTTGCGGGGCCATTTGATAGGTTCCGACGTAGCCCTTCAGAACTTCTGGCGCCACGGTGATCACCTTTCGTTCAGAGGGAAGTTCCACTGTTTCGCCTTGTGCGATCGCCGCCAACAGCGGTGTCATCTCCTGCGGCGCCGGACCTCCAATATTGCTCAGCGAGATGACAGTTGTCTTGCTTTCGGGATAGTAGGCGAGGAATGTTGTGAAGCCTTCAATGCCGCCGCCGTGATCGATTACCTTGTGCCCTTTGATGGTACGAACGCTCACGCCACACGCGTAGTCCTCCTTGAACGGCGTCGTCATCTTCGCGAGTGAAGCCAACGACAATACTTTGCCACCAAACAAACCACGCTCCCACTTCAGCAAATCTTCCGTTGTGGAATACAAGGCTCCCGCCGAGAACGGGATGCTCATGTGGATAAATCCTGCATTCAGCGGAAAACCGCCGTTGTCACTCGGCGCATATCCCGACGCTCTACTCTTGATCACAGCCGAGTTTGAATCGTAGCCTGAATCTTTCATGCCCAACGGATCGAAAATGTTCTTCTGGAGGAAGGCCTGGTAGCTTTCGCCGCTGGCTTTCTCTAGCACGTAGCCCAACAGGACATAGCCCGAATTACTGTAGCTCCACTTTTCACCGGGTTGGAAATCGAGCGGCTTATCTCTAAACCGCGCCACCAGTTGTTCTGGCGTTGCAGGGAAGGGCTCCTGTGAACGGTAATCCGGAAAGTTTGTGAAATTCGGAATGCCGGATGTGTGCGTCAATAAGTGATAGAGGGTGATCTTGTCCCAGGCAGCGGGCGCGTCGGGCACAAACTTTCTTACGAGATCGTCAATCTTGAGTTTGCCGCGTTCGTCCAGTAAGAGAATCGCCGCAGCGGTGAACTGTTTGGTGACCGAACCCAAACGAAACTTTGTGTTGGGAGAGTTCGGAATATTCCACTCGAGATTCGCCGAGCCATAGCCCTTGCTGAACAGTGTTTCATCGCCGCGCGCGACCAGCACCGAACCCATAAACTTTTTCTCGGAGACGTAGGATTGGACAACTTGGTCCATCCGGGAAACATCTTGGGCAAAGCAACAAGCAGCTACGCCGAAGCACGCCAAGATCCTGACTGGCCAAATCATAGCTAGCATTCTACATTTTTGCTGTCGGCCTTGGGCCTATTGAAAGGCTGGTAGCAATTGATTCAATTGTGCGTCAATCTCGGCCATCCGCTTTTGTAGAACTTTGAGCCGCTCCATAGCGTCGCGACCGATCTTCTGGTCGGCCATGTTCGTCATGCTATACAGATAAGCGATGTGGGTTTGCAGTTCTGGTTGACTGTAGCGAATGGACGGGGTGATGAGCTGTGCGGCCACATCGTTTAGATTCGCCACCTTCGCGTCATCCGCCTTAGCGCTGCCGGATTTTACCTTCGCTTGCGCGGCTCTCACGTGCGCGACTGCTTTGTTTACCTCGCTCACCAGTTCGCGCACTCGCATGTTGTGGTCAAACTGCTCCTTGAGGTCGGCGGTAGTAACGCCGCTTTTCACTATGCGTGGGTCTTCGACAATGAGCAACGGCTCAGTGGATGTCCACGTTCCCACAGTGAGCTTCACCGCGTATTTGCCCGGCACGGCCATGGGACCATTCGGACCTTCAGTCCTTTCAGCACTTTGCCAGGGACCGGGGTAGCGCAGATCCCACGTGAACCGGTGCATACCTGGAGACTTTTCAACGCGCACGGGCGCACCGCGCAAGCGGAAGCCTCCACCTTCTTCGTCGTCAGCGGGCGCTGCTTCTGCATCGGCAGCGGCTGCACGGTTTCCGCGTTCGCCTGTCGTTGTGGCGGTACTTGAGAACTTTCGTATCGATTTGCCGGCGCCGTCGAGAATTTCCAGTTGCACTTCGCCTTCCGGCGCTTTCGACAAATAGTAATCAATCATCGCTCCGACAGATGGGTATTGTGGACTCGGCCCGCTCCGTCCTATGCCTCCGCCATTGCCCCGGTTTGGCATGCGAATCGCTTCGCGTGGTTGGAAGAGATAGGCGTCTTCAGAAGCGATTTTGTCATTCAGTTGGTGGATCGGCGAAAGATTATCCAGAATCCAGAAGGAACGTCCTTGGGTGGAAAGCACCAAATCATGATGTGCAATCTTGATATCCGTTACAGGGGTAACCGGTAAATTCATTTGGAACGACTGCCAGCGGTTGCCATTATCGAAGGAAACATAAATGCCGAATTCTGTTCCGGCGTAGAGCAAACCGGCGCGCTCCGGGTCTTCGCGGATCACACGCGTCGGCTCATCACGGGCGATACCGTTGGTTCCATCTGTAATCTTTTTCCAGGTCTTGCCAAAATCTTCGGTGCGGTAGAGGTAGGGCGCAAAGTCGCCCAGTAGGTATCGATAAATGGCCACATAGGCGGTGCCCGGATGATGAGGACTGGCGTCGATATTCTGCACGCGACCACCGGGCGCTAAACCAGCGGGTGTCACGTTGTTCCAAGTCTTGCCGTTGTCGCGCGTGACATAGACAAGCCCATCGTTCGACCCAGTCCAGATCACGCCTTTTTGAATGGGAGATTCAGCGATCGCATAAAGGGTGCTGTACACTTCTTCGCCGGTGGAATCGCGGGTTATGGGTTCGCCGCTCGGGCCTTGGCCTTCATCCGGACGCGCAGTTAGATCAGGGCTGATCTTCTCCCAAGTCACTCCGAAATCGCGAGTTCGATGGAGATATTGCGAACCATAGTAGGCAGTGTGCGGCTCGTGAGTGGAAACCTGCATGGGAGAAACCCGTTGAAAGCGGTAGATGAGTGTTCCGCCGCCGTTGCCGTAGAGTGACTCGGCGCCCACCCAGTATTGTTTCTCATCACTAGTTGCCATATCCCGGACGCTAAATTGCCCTTTGCAACCTCCGTAAACAGTATTGGGGTCGGTTAGATCTGGAATGATGGGCCCGGTCTCGCAGCCGGGACCGATACGAAAGTCTTGGCCGTCTCCAAGTGGCAGACTCGGGGCAATCACCGTTGTGTTGTCCTGCTGCGCGCCATAGACGCGGTACGGAAACTGATTATCCACTGCGACTTGATAGATCTCGGCAGTCGGCTGATTGGTTTGCACGCTCCAGGTGCGGCCTCCATCGAGTGAAACATTAGCGCCGCCGTCGTTGCCTTGGATCATGTAGTTTGAATTTTTCGGATTGATCCAGACGTCATGATTGTCGCCATGCGGAACAGGACTGCTGCGGAAACTCTTTCCGCCGTCCGTGCTTTTGAACCAACCTTCGTCGCCGACCCATACGACGTCGGAGTTATTCGGATCCACTCCAAGGGTCGTGTAGTAGAACGGCCGCGTGATCAGGTTGCCGGCGCCGTTGATGAGCGCCCAGGTAGCGCCGGCATCTTCGGAACGGTACAGGCCTGCGCCTGGTTTTGCTTCGACGAGCGCATAGATGCGGTCTGGTTTGGATGCTGAGATAGCCACGTTGCTGCGGCCAAAAAGACCTGTCGGTAATCCGCCGCTCAATTTGTTCCAGTGTTCGCCGGCATCGCTGCTCTTATAGATGCCGCCGTCATTTGATCCGCTGATGATGGTCCAAGGCTTGCGTTGTCCGTGCCAGATGCTTGCAAAGAGAACGTCGGGTTTGCCGGGCTGCAACTCCAGATCCGCCGCACCTAACTCGTCTGTCAGGTATAGACTCTTTTTCCAAGTCTTGCCGCCATCGATAGTTTTAAAAATTCCGCGCTCGGGATTGGGGACGAACGGGTTGCCTAACGCCGCCACATAGACGACGTCGGGATTCGTAGGATGCACTCGGATTGTGGAGATCTGTCCTACGTCCCGGAGACCGATGAACGTCCAGGTTTTGCCTGCGTCGGCTGATTTATAGATACCGCGGCCGATCGAGACATTGCTGCGAATTTTCGATGATCCAGTGCCGGCGTAAACGACATCGGGATTGGAGAGCGACACCTCAACCGCGCCCATGGATGCCACGGCGAAGAACCCATCCGATACGTTGGTCCAACTGTGCCCCGCATCGGTGGTCTTCCACACACCGCCGCCGGTGGAGCCCATGTAGAAGGTGTTCGGTTGCGACGGTACTCCCGTTACGGTGGTGACTCGGCCGCCACGTTCTGGACCAATCATGCGGTAGCGCATGCCTGACCATAACGAAGGACTGTAGTTTGTTGCGGCAGCTAGGAGCACCCCGCAGGAGGCCATCGTGAAAAGCAATGTCCGAATAGGAAAGCGGATTATGTTGGGTTTCATCGTGTTTAGCAAGGTTTGAGGGATTCTCCCATCATACTCGTGCCTTTGTTACTCCGTCCCGTCCCAAATCACCGTGGTTTCTCGACCATCGGGTAGTTGTACCTCCAACCTGCGATGCGCTTTTGAATCTACTTCAGCTTGCCAGAGGCCTTCTTGATCCTTTTCAAATCGGGCGGTGATTTCGCCTCCGGGCAAGGGTAACGTTAACGAACATTGGGTTATGCTGGTGCCGGGTTGCGGCGCGATTCTCAGACTGCTCCAACCTGCCTCCAAACGCCTGACGCCAAAATACCCGTGAATCACGCCATCGAGAAATCCTGAGGTTGTCTCTGAATACTCTTCGCATCCCGCCGCCAGAGTTGACCCCGTGTACTTCTCCCATGTCCAATACTCATGAAACGAGCCGGCTTTTAGTGCGGCTCGCGCAAGTCGCGCCAAGTAATCTGTCGCCAGAGTTGGTTTGCCATTGCGGTACAAACTCAAACAGAAACTTGGCATGTGCCCGCGGCCCCAGCCGCAGCCGCCGTTGGCGTAGATCCCTTTGCGGTTATCCACTGGTCTGCCGACGTTTGATGCTTTTGATTCCACCGGCGGCAAGAACACCGGGCCGGGCACTACGAAATCCCAACTCGTGAAATACTTGAGCAGCTTCGGTACTCGCTCCGGCGGCGCCAGGCCCCACAGAATTGCGTAACCGTTCGCATGCGTAGTGGCGTGTTCGGGCAATACGGGTTCGTGCGTTTTCGCATTGATGGCGAAGAAATAGAAGCCTTTCTCATTCCAAAACAACTCGTTGAAGCGTTTCTTCAAGGCGGCGGCGCGTTCACGGGCGATCTGCGCTTCGGCTGTTTTACCTAGCGCCTGGGCCATGACAGCGTACTGCGTGAGGGCTCCAAATAAAAGCGTTTGGTCAACCGATTTCTCAACGGCGTTGGCGCTGGTGCGGTCCACACCTTGGCCTAAATCGACATCGTCAAGCGCCGCCGCTGCTTCCACTAAGCCGTCTTCATCAAGATCTTTGAATTTGTACAAGTAATCGAAGGCGTGCGTACATGAACTAAAAAGTGATTCGCCGAACTGGTTGTCGCCGCTGAAACTCCAAAGATCACACACTTGCATGATGTAGAGATGCTCTCGCAAATACCGGTTGTCGGCCGATTCCTTACGGGTTGTTTCTTCGCTTTGCGTGTGGAACTGCGCCTGCAATGCCTCGGCCGATACAGTGTCGTGAATGCCCCAACCAATCATGCCCGTAGGCCGTTGATACATGCTGAATAATTGCACCGGCCAGCGAACATTCTCTTGCTTGTGCAGATACGGAGTGACCTGATTCATCCAGAAATTATCGAAGGGATGAATCCACGCAGGATAGTGTGTTGACCATGCAGGCGCAGCGACGGGACAAATCTTCCCCCACTTTTCGGACACGTTCAAAAGCAGCGTTCGTTCGGCTAGCAGCAGGCGCCATCAACCTCGGGCAAACCTGTTTCCAGTTTCAACTTGCCCTGTGGCCACGGCGGTTGGTTCGGCTCGACGTTTGGTGGAGGCGTGGTCCATGGAGCCAGTGCAATGCTACTTCCTGCTTTCAATAAATTCCGTCTTGTCGGCTGCATAGCTTCGAAGCTATCACTCCGTCGCAACTTCGCCATTTGTTCGCCTATAATGAAACGGTGCAGCCGTACGTTGAACTTCACGTCCGCTCGGCCTTCTCGTTCCTGGAAGGATCGTCTCTGCCTGAAGACCTTGCGGCGTATTGCGCAAACCTGGGACAGCCAGCTATGGCGGTGGCGGATGCTCACGGTGTTTATGGCGCTCCGCGATTTCACATGGCCGCGAAAAAAACAGGCATTCGCGCTTTGATTGGCGCCGAAATCAACGCGACGCAAGAATTTAAATTGTCTTACCGCTTCACCTTGCTTGCCGAAAACCGCAGCGGCTATCAGAACCTATGTCGATTGATCACGCGAACTAAACTTCGCGAAATAGCTATCCAACCCGGCAAACCAGAATTTCCGTTTGCAACTGACGAAGAATTTGCCACGCATGCATCCGGGCTTGTCTGTCTCACCGGTGGCGACGAAGGTCCGCTTGCCGCCATATACCGTCAAGGCGACGGCCCGGCCATTGAAGAACAAGCGCGGCAAATGTTGAGTCGCCTTATTGGCATGTTCGGACGCAGCAATGTTTTCGTTGAACTTCAGCGGCATTATCGGCGCGACCAGGAAGCGCGCAATCAATCTCTTGTGAAACTGGCGCGCAGTCTCAAGCTGCCATTGCTGGCGACGAACGGAGTGAGTTATGCCACGCCCGAGCGCCGCAATCTGCAGGATGTGCTCACTTGCGTTCATTACAAAACCACTCTCAATGAAGCCGGCACGCTGCTCAATTGCAACAGCGAACGCCACTTGAAGACGAGCGACGAAATGTGGCGTCTTTTTGCAGACCTGCCGGACGCTTACGCGAACACCTCCGAACTCGCACAGCGTCTTCAATTCACTCTCCACAAACTAGGCTATGAATTCCCTCGTTATCCCGTTCCACCAGGAGAAACGGAGATGTCTTATCTGCGCCAACTTGCTGATCAAGGCGCGCGTTGGCGCTATCAGCCTTATCACGAAAAAGCGCGGCTGCAAATTGAGCGCGAACTCGCCATGATTGACAAGCTCAAACTTCCAGGCTATTTCCTGATTGTTTGGGATCTTATCGATTTTTGCCGGCGTGAAAAGATTCTGGTGCAGGGGCGCGGTTCCGCTGCAAACAGTGCTGTTTGCTATGCGCTGGGCATTACGGCCGTTGACCCTGTCGGTATGGAACTCCTCTTCGAACGTTTTCTTTCCGAAGAGCGCGGTGAAATGCCTGACATTGATCTCGATCTTCCGAGCGGCGATCAACGGGAGCGGGTGATTCAGCATGTGTATCAACGCTATGGCCCACTGGGCGCAGCGATGACGGCCAACGTGATTACTTACCGTGGACGATCTGCTGTGCGCGATGTCGGCAAGGTGCTTAGCTTCTCTGAAGAGCAATTGAGCAGCCTTGCCAATCGAATGGGCCATTTTGAATGGCGCGATCCGAATGACACTTTGGAAAAGCGTTTCACTGACCAGGGGTTCAATCTCAAAGACCCGCGCATTCATCAGTTCTATACGCTAACTGCCGAGGTGCTTGATCTGCCACGCCACTTAGGTCAACATTCCGGCGGCATGGTTGTTTGTCAGGGCCAGTTGGATACGGTCGTTCCTCTTGAGCCTGCCACCATGCCGAACCGCACTGTTGTTCAGTGGGACAAAGATGATTGTGCCGACCTGAGCATTATCAAGATTGACTTACTCGGTTTGGGAATGATGGCTGTTCTGGAAGACACCATCACACTGATCAAAGAAGATTACAAAGAAACGGTTGATTTGGCTCACCTTCCACAGGACGATAAAGCCGTTTACTCCTGCATGCAGAAAGCTGACACGATCGGCCTCTTCCAGGTGGAAAGCCGCGCGCAAATGTCGTGCCTGCCGCGCATGAAGCCTGCTAAGTTTTATGACATTGTTGTGCAGGTTGCCATCATCCGGCCTGGGCCCATTGTTGGCCAGATGCTGCATCCTTACTTGCGACGCCGTCAAGGCATGGAAGAGCCGGTGTGCCTGCATCCTTCGCTTGAACCGGTGCTGGCTCGGACGCTGGGCGTGCCGCTGTTTCAGGAACAACTGATTCGGATTGCCATGATTGCTGCTGGTTTCACTGGTGGCCAAGCGGAGGATTTGCGGCGGGCGATGGGTTTTAAACGTTCGGAAAAACGCATGCGCGAAGTGGAGATTAATCTGCGCGCCGGCATGGAGCGCAATGGGATTGTAGGTGAAACGCAAGACCGCATTGTGCAAGCTATCTCATCGTTTGCGCTTTATGGCTTCCCTGAATCGCATGCCGCTAGCTTTGCGTTGATTGCCTATGCCAGTGCCTTTCTCAAGTGTCATTACCTGGCTGCCTTTACGGTGGCAATCCTGAACAATCAACCAATGGGTTTCTATTCACCCGCCACTTTGGTGAAGGATGCGCAGCGCCATGGCCAGCGATTTCGTCCGGTCGATATTCTTCGATCGTCTTATCGCTGTACGGTGGAATCCGACGGTACGAGTAAATATGTTCGGCTCGGATTTAATTATGTGCGCGGGCTCAACTCGGCTACGGCGCAGCACATTGAGGCCGAACTCCGCTGTGCGCCGTTCACCAGTATGCGTGACTTAGTGCGCCGGGTGCCTGAGTTGCGAAAGGATGAAATTGCGGCACTTGCTGAACTCGGCGCATTAAATGCATTGCCCAAAGAGAAGACAGATCGCCATCGGCGTGGCGCGTTGTGGCAATCGCAACTCGCGTTGCAGCCGGTAGGTGAGTTGTTGGAGGCTGCCACAGATGATGGAGTTGCCTCGCCGTTATCTCCGATGACTGATCATCAGCGCACCTATGCTGATTTCTCAAATACTGGGCTGACCATTGGCAAACATCCCATGGCGCACTACCGCCCGCAGATGAGTGCGCTGGGGGCGATGGATGCTGCTACGGCGAAGGCACAGCGCGATGGCATGGTGCTTACGGTCGCTGGTTGCGTGATTACGCGACAGCGCCCGGGAACGGCCAAAGGTTTTGTGTTTCTAAGTTTGGAAGATGAAACAGGAGTGGTAAACGTGATTGTTCAGCCAGGGCTTTATGATCTTTATCGGACCGCTTGTTCGACTGCGCCTTATGTAATTGTGAAGGGAGTTCTGCAAAGCCAGAGCGGTGTGGTTTCTCTGAAAGCAGGTGAGGTTAAGGAACTTCAGCTTGCGCAGGCCGCTGTTATACAGTCGCATGACTTCCATTGAACAGGTCGTCTGCCGCCGGCAAGCCTGCAACCCTCACACTGTTAAATTGAAGAAACCCGTATATGGATCGCCGCGACTTCCTCTCCGTCTCTTCAATTGCTGGTCTGGCGGCTATCCGTCGCAAGAAAAAAACGAAAAAAGCTAAGACGGCGGCTCCAGCCCAACCACCGCCGCCCAACCGCGTGCAAGTTGCCGCTGGCGTGCTCGATGAAGTGGGCATCCCTGAATTGCAAAGCCGCCAGCGGCAGAAACTCCTCACTGCTGAACGCCTCACTGAACTCTATTTGGCCCGCATCGAATCGATTGATCGCTCCGGCCCGGCGCTGCACTCCATCATCGAACTCAATCCCGACGCCCTCTCCATTGCTCGCGCGCGCGATGCTGAGTTTCGAACCAAGGGCCCGCGCACACCGCTGCATGGCATGCCGGTGCTCATCAAAGACAACATCGATACGGCCGACAGCATGCAAACTACCGCGGGTTCACTTGCTCTAGCGGGCAAACCGGCTGCAACGGATTCCTGGGTCGCGGCACGCCTGCGCGCGGCGGGCGCGGTCATCTTAGGCAAAACGAATCTCAGCGAATGGGCGAACTTTCGCTCCACTCATTCCACTAGCGGCTGGAGCGGACGCGGCGGTCAAACGAAAAATCCTTACGCTCTGGATCGCAATCCCTGCGGCTCGAGTTCAGGCACCGGCGCGGCGATCTCGGCCAGCTTAGCGACCGTTGGCGTGGGCAGTGAAACCGATGGCTCGGTTGTCTGCCCATCGTCAATGTGCGGCATTGTTGGTATCAAACCAACTCTTGGCTTGATCAGCCGCGCGGGCATTATTCCGATTGCGCACAGCCAAGACACTGCAGGCCCTATGGCCCGTACTGTTTGGGACGCCGCGTTGCTTCTCGGGATTTTGACTGGCGTTGATCCTAACGATCCTGCCACGCAAGCCAGCGATGGCAAATCTTTTCCCGACTATACCCGCTTCTGTGACCCTACTGGGTTGCGCGGCGCGCGCCTTGGTATTGCTCGCCAGTATTTCGACATAAGTCCGGCGGTGACTGCCGTGATGGAGCAATGTATTGCACTAATGAAGCAAGCCGGAGCCATTATTGTGGACCACGTAAACTTCTCCACTCATGAAGGCTGGCGCGACACCGAATTTACCGTGCTGTTGTACGAGTTCAAAGCAGATCTCAACGCCTATCTGGCGGCGCGTGGCGGTTCCGTAAAATCACTGGCGGATTGCATTGCCTTCAATCAGGCTAACCGCGCGATGGAGATGCCGTACTTCAGCCAGGAGATTATGGAGCAGGCGCAAGCGAAAGGGCCCCTTACAGATAAGGCTTACCTAGACGCGCTTGCCAACAATCTGAAACTTACGCGAACAGAAGGCATTGACGCCATGATGGCCAAAGACAATCTCGATGCCATCATTGCTCCCACCGCCGGGCCGGCTTGGCTCACGGATTGGGTGGATGGTGACCATGCCGATAGCGGTTGCTCCTCGCCGCCTGCAGTTGCCGGTTATCCGCACATCACCGTTCCCGCAGGCTTCCAGTTCGGCCTCCCGCTGGGCATCTCTTTCTTTGGTGCACCCTGGACCGAACCCAAACTCATCAAAATAGCGTATGCCTTTGAACAATCGCGCAAAGCGCGCCGAAAGCCGGAATTTTTACCAACTGTGAATTATCATGTCTGACCGACACAGAGTAGTCATTCTGGGAGGCGGGTTTGGCGGTCTCTATGCCGCGCAAGCCCTCAAACATGCACCACTCGATATCACTCTTATCGATCGCCGTAATTATCACCTGTTCCAACCGTTGCTCTATCAAGTAGCCACGGGATCGTTATCTCCAGGCGAAATTGCCGCCCCCATTCGTGGCGTTTTGAGCACTCAGAAAAACACGACCGTATTGCTGGGCGAAGCTGTTGATATTGATCCTACTGCCAAACAAGTCTCACTCAAAGACGGAGCAACCGTTCCGTACGATTCGCTCATTGTAGCCACTGGTTCACTAGTAAGCTACTTCGGACACGAGGAATGGAAATCTTGGGCGCCGGGTCTAAAGACGGTGGAAGACGCCACCATGATTCGCCACAAGATCCTGCTCGCTTTTGAAGCCGCGGAACGGTGTACGGATACGACCGAACGTTGCACCTGGCTGACGTTCGTGATTGTGGGTGCAGGCCCTACCGGCGTGGAACTGGCCGGTGCGTTAGGTGAAATCGCGAACCACACACTGAAGCACGATTTCCGTTCGATTAATCCCAAAGACGCGCGGATCATCATTGTGGATGGTGGCAAGCGTGCTCTCGGCGCTTATCCGGAAGATCTCTCCAAGAGCGCGGAGAAACAACTCCACAATCTGGGTACGCGTATTCGAACTGGTGTTACTGTCACCAATGTCGATGAAGATGGCGTCACCCTGAAGACTCCCGATGGCGAAGAGCACATTGCCACGCACACGGTGATTTGGGCGGCGGGCGTCGCGGTGACCGAATTTGCACGCACGCTGGCGAAGAAGACGTCCGCCGAGACAGACCGCGCCGGGCACATCAAAGTGGCGTCTGATTTGACCGTGCCCAACTTCCCCGATATATACATTGTGGGTGATCTGGCGCTTATCAATGATAAGGCGGGCAAGCCGCTACCAGGGGTTGCGCAGGTGGCCATGCAAACGGGTTCCTACACTGCGCGCGCCATCACGCGAAAAGTGCAGGGTAAACCTCCGTTAGCGCCGTTCTCTTATTTCAATAAAGGCGACTTGGCCGTGATTGGCCGCGCAGCCGCCGTGGCCAATGTTTTCGGCATTCATCTGCACGGTTTTCCTGCCTGGCTGGTCTGGCTTTTCATCCATTTGATGTACATCGTCGAATTCCAGAGCCGCATTCTTGTTCTAATTGAATGGGGCTTCTTATATCTCACGTTTAACCGCGGTGCCCGTCTTATCACCGGAGTGGCCGCCAATAAATCGATCGGCAAACCTGAACCACTGGAAAATCTCGGCGAGTAGCGCGTGTTAGAACTCTTCATCTCCGGGCCGGACAGCCCACCCGCTCGTGTGGAGTTGCGCAAGTCGCCCCTTACGCTGGGGCGTTCCGTGGATAACGATCTGCCGTATCCGCATGATCCTTGGCTCTCGCGCTATCACCTTTCTTTCGAACAGCGTGACAAAACGTGGTGGCTGCGTGATTGCGACAGCCGTAACGGCACGTTGCTGAACTCCGCGGGCATCAAAGAAGCAAAGCCCGTGAAGGCTGGCGATAAAGTGTTGGCGGGGCACCTCTCGATTGAGATTCGTGACCGCCCCACTGATGTGCAGCGCCCCGTAATTTCTTTCATTGCGCGCGATGAAGGCGATCACAGCACCAGCGAGGCGACTTTTGTTACCAGCCTTGATCGAGTGCTCGGAAAAACAGGGCAGCATCGTCCGAATCGGGAGGCCGCTGTTGCTTCGCGCATGGTGAGCGCGCTAATTCGAGCCGGACAAGAGCTTGTCACGCATCAGCCCCTTGAGCAGTTGTTCGAAACCATTCTCGAACTATCTCTCTCTGCGGTCGAAGCGAAACGCGGTGTCATTCTCACGTTGGATGAAGGTGAACTGCAAGTTCGCGCCAGCAAGGGCGATGGTTTTGCGATCAGCGCTCTGGTGCGCGATCAGGTTCTTCGTGACAAGCGGTCTCTGCTCATCAGCGACGCGATGCGGCATGATGCCCTCAGCAAACAGGAGAGCATTGTCCTTTCCCGCGTGCGCAGCATGATGGCCGCGCCTCTTCAGACAGGCGACCGAGTCATCGGCATTATTTATGTAGATAACGGCGTTATTCTTCGCCCGTTCTCGCAAGACGATCTCGATCTGCTCACCGTGATGGCCAACGTGGCGGCTAGTCGCATTGAAAATGCTCGTCTGGCCGAAGTAGAGCAATCGGAAAAGCTGATGGAGTCGGATCTCTCGCAAGCGAGTGAGATTCAACGGTCTTTGTTGCCCACGGAACCGCCTTCCTATGATGGTTGGGAGCTAGCAGGTCTGAATCTTCCTTGTCGCACGGTGGGTGGCGATTATTTCGATTTCATTCCTTATCAGGATGGCCGGCTCGCGGTGGTGGTTGGCGACGTTTCGGGCAAAGGATTACCTGCGGCTTTACTCATGTCGAGCTTGCAGGCCAAAGTGCAAATGCTGCGGGAGACGAATCCGTCGCCTGGCAAAGCGGTGGGCACTCTGAATCGCAGCTTGACGGAGCGGTGCCCACTGGGCAAATTTATTACTTTTTTTTATGCGTTACTCGATCCCGATTCGGGTGTTCTCGAGTACAGCAATGCGGGGCATAACTACCCTCTCTTGTTGAGGAATGATGGAAGTGTGGAGACTCTGACTGGCAACGGGTTGGTCATGGGTCTATTCTCGGCGGTTCATTACGACGTAAAGAAGACGAAGCTTGCGCCCGGCGACATGTTGGTTCTTTACTCGGATGGCGTGACCGAAGCTGCGGACAGTGCCGATGTGGAATTTGGCGAAAAGGGTTTGGCTGCGTTTCTTGCGGAGCGAAAATCTGTTCGCTGCGAAGATATCGTCAATCAGCTTGTGGAGCACATGCGCAAATGGCGCGGCAATACTTCGTTTGCGGATGATTTTACGATCGTCCTTGTCCGGCGCACTGTTGGACAATAGGCGAATGACGCCTACGCGCCTCATTTTTTCGACAACCCTCGTTGCAACTCTGCTCACGGCAGCCGACTTTCCAACGGCCCAACTCGATCAAAAGATCTCGGCCACACTCGCCGCGTATGGTGCGCCAAGCGTTTCAGTGGCGATTGTGAAAGACGGCTCGCTTGCCTATGCCAAAGCTTTCGGTGATGACAATCTGGCTGCCCATCACCGTGCCACCACCGCCACGCGCTACGCGGTTGGTTCCATTAGCAAACAGTTCACCGTGGCCGCCATTCTGCTCGCGCAAGAGCAGGGCAAACTCTCATTAGACGACAAAGTCGGCAAGTATCTGCCCGACCTCACGCGCGCCAACGAAGTCACCATCCGCGAGCTTCTGTCGCACACTTCGGGCTATCAGGATTACGCTCCGCAAGACTACATGATTGAAGAGTGGGCCAGGCCCACCACGCCGCAGGCCATCATGGATCATTGGGCGAAGAAGCCGCTTGATTTTGATCCGGGCACCCGCTGGCAATACAGCAACACCAACTACACGATCGCCGGAACCATTCTCGAGAAAGCGACCGGGCAGGATCTCATGAGTTTTCTCAAGCAACACATTCTTACGCCGCTGGGCATGGCGTCGGCAGGCGATTGCGATTCAAAGAGTGCGCAAGATGCCACCGCTTATACGCGCTTTGCGCTGGGTCCGCCGCGTCCGGTAGCTCGCGAAGGGGCCGGTTGGTATTTTGCTGCGGGCGAACTCTGCATGACGCCTTCCGATCTGGCCAAGTGGGATATTGCGTTTCTACAGAAACGCATTCTTTCCGAAGCTTCATACAAAGAATTCACGAAAGAAGTGAAACTCACTGACGGCAAATCGACTCACTATGCGCTGGGACTTTCTGTCGGCGAAATCCAAGGTCTGCCGGCGTTCACGCATGGCGGCGAAGTGTCGGGCTTTCTTGCTTCGAATGCGGTATTTCCTACCAAGAATACAGGCATCATTGTGCTGTCTAATCAGGATGGAGTGAATATGGTGCCTACCGTGATGCGCGAAATGGCGGCTACCCTCTTTTCGCCAGGCAACGCAGAGGCAACCGCGCAAGATGCGAAGGTGCGGCACATATTGGAAGAACTGACGGAGGGCAAGATTGACCGCTCGGTCTTCACTCAGAATGCCAACGACTATTTCACCGCGGGCGCTCTCAAAGATATCCGAACATCGCTGGTTCCTCTGGGTCCGCTGAAAGTTCTGACACGCACGGCCGACCAACTACGCGGCGGCATGACTCATCTCACGTATCGCGCACGCTTCGAACATGACACCGTTGCTCTGAATATCTATCTCATGCCCGACGGCAAGTTTGAACAATTCATGATCGAAGAAACCTTCTAAAGGAGATTTCACTTGACCTCTCGTTTTTCAGGCGCTCTGTTTTTGATCACAGCTATCGCTTTTGCTCAAACGGCCATACCTACGCGCACTCCAACCATCGATCAGTCATTGGAGATGCAAAGTGTGTTCGCTCCGCAGATCTCACCCGATGGCCGCCGCGTAATCTATGAGCAATCACGTACAAACTGGGAAGCTAATGCTTTTGAGACAGATCTTTGGATAGCGGACACCTCGAGCGGCGAACGCCATTTGCTCACGCTCGCGGCAAAATCAAGTACAAACGCCGCGTGGTCGCCAAACGGCCGCTGGATCGCTTTTCTTTCCGACCGTGTTGCCCCTCTGGCAGGCTCGCCCGCTAATAAGAAGCAGTTGTATGTGATGCCGTCGGATGGAGGCGAAGCGCAACAACTCACCAAGTTAGAGAATGGTGTTGGTGGATTCGAATGGGCTCCTGATTCGAAGCACATCGCGATTGCGGCGGAAGCGCCCGAAACCAAGGCGATGAAAGATCGCAAAGACAGCTTTGGCGATTATCATGTTCTACACGCCGATTACCAGATGCGGCACCTTTGGCTGATCGAATTGCCAAAGACTGATGCCGCTGGGCGAACGGCCGCGCTCGAAGAGCCCAAGTTGCTCACAGCGGGCGATGCGTTCAGCGTTCAGAGCTTTTCCTTTTCGCCCGATGGCGCGCGGATCGCTTTCAGCGCAACCCGAGATCCAGACCTGATCTCCAGCTTCAGTAGCGACATTTACACGGTCACTCTTGCGGATTCAGCAGTGAAGAAGATCGTCGAAACGCCCGGTCCCGACGACGATCCGCAGTGGTCGCCAGACGGCACACAAATCGCCTATGTAACGGCCAACTCCGGCAAATACTACTACTATTCGAATCGCAGAATCGCGGTGGTTCCGAGCACGGGCGGCGCACCGAAAGTATTAGCCGCCAATTTCGACGAGGATCCCAATCTTCTTCGCTGGTCCCCAGAGGGCATCTATTTTTCCGCGCAGCAAAAGACCAACGCCTACTTGTATCTCCTGGAACCCAAGTCTGAAACCGTGAAGCAAATCGATGTGCCAGGCAGTGAGCTTTCAGACCAATTCACGTTTTCAAATGATTTCAAGCGCGTTGCGTATCGTGGTACCAGCGCGAACCAGTACGCGGAGATTTATAGCACTGAACTCCCATCCACTGCGCCTGTCAAACTCACTCACACCGCTGAACAACTGACCGCGTTCGATATAGCCAAGCGCGAAGTGATTCGTTGGAAATCGAGCGATGGTGCACTCATCGAAGGCATCCTCTATAAGCCGGCGGACTTTTCTCCCAACAAGAAATATCCATTGTTGGTAGTGATTCATGGCGGTCCAACAGGCATTGATCTGCCCGTCATTCGGCCCGATCGCTACTATCCCATCGAACGCTTTCTTGCAAAGGGAGCGCTCGTTTTGCGTCCCAACTATCGCGGTTCGGCTGGCTATGGAGAAAAATTTCGTTCGCTCAATGTTCGCAATCTAGGAGTTGGCGACTATGCCGATGTCATCTCCGGAGTGGACTACCTCATCGGGCAAGGCTTCGTCGACAAAGACCGCGTCGGCTCCATGGGTTGGAGCGAAGGCGGCTACATCTCAGCGTTTATTACTACGTCGAGCGATCGCTTTAAGGCTGTCTCCGTGGGCGCGGGCATCTCCGATTGGCTCACCTATTACGCCAATACAGACATCACTCCCTTCACGCCGCAGTACCTGCATGCCACGCCGTGGGAAGACGCGGAGGTCTATCGGAAAACTTCGCCCATCACGTATATTGCGAAAGCTAAAACGCCCACGTTGATTCAACACGGCGGCGCCGACAGACGTGTGCCCATCGCGAACGCGTTCGAATTGCGGCAGGCGCTGGAAGATCACGGTGTGCCGGTAAAGATGGTGATTTATGACGGCTTCGGCCACCCCATTGATAAGCCCAAGCAGCAACGCGCCGTAATGGAGGAAAATGAAAACTGGTTTGCGCACTACATTTGGGGCGAGCCCCTGGCTGCTTCGCTGACGCCCATCGTCAAACCGGCCAAACCAGCCTCGCCGTAGTAACATTGACCCATAATCCATGAGTTCCCGCCGCAAATTCCTCGGACAAGTCGCCACCAGTATTGGCGGCTTGGCGCTGCCCGAAGCCGTGCTTGGCGCGAATGAAACAATACGCTTCGGCATCATCGGGTATGGAGCGCGCGGCCAGGAAATTGTTAGAGACGCGCTCAATTGTCCTAATACCGAATTCGCCGCTGTTTGCGACATTTACACCGAACAACGCGAACGCGCGAAGACTGTTGCGCCGGGCATCAAAACTTTCATCGATCACCGCTTGATGCTCGAAGAAAAGGATCTGGATGCAGTGCTCATTGCTACGCCGCAGCACCTGCACTGCGAACATTTCGTCGATTCCATCCACGCCGGCAAACACGTTTATCAGGAAAAGGCCATGGCGTTTAGCGTGGCACATGCCAAGCGCATGCGCGTCGCGTATGAACCCGTGAAGACCAAGCAGGTGGTGCAAATCGGCCATCAAGCCTGCTCTACCGGACACGTGCCTGATGTGCAAAGTTTCCTGGCTGGCGGCAAACTTGGCCAGATCACCGCCATTGACGCCACCATGTACCGCAACACGCCGCACGGCAAACCGCAATGGTCACGCCCGGTACACGCCGGTATGAATCCAGAAAACATCGTATGGAACAAGTTTCTGGGCGAAGCGCCGAAAGTGCCGTTTGATGCGAACCGCTACGAAAACTGGCGATTCTTCTGGGATTACTCAGGCGGCAATGTGTACGAAAACATGTGCCACCAAGTGGCCTTCTGGTACAAAGTCATGGGCTTGAAAATTCCGACATCGGTCACCATGACCGGTGGTCTGTATCTCTGGAAAGATGGCCGCGAAGTGCCCGACACCATGAATGTCTCAATGACGCAATCGGAGGAACTGCTCTTCAGTTGGATATCTGGTTTCGGCAACGCCAGCTTGGGAATCACGGAGCAAGTGCTTGGTTCCGACGGCACCATAATGCGCGGTCCGCAAGTACGCTTTCTGCCTGAGAAAATGAACGCTCCCCAAGCGGAAACACTCACTGGCAACACGCCCAGCATCGCTAACGCGCACATGCGCAATTTCATGGATGCCATTCGCGAAGGCAAAGAAATCAACTGCCCGTTTGATCTCGGCTTTCGCGTTTCTATCGCTTGCCGTATGGCGGTGGATAGCTACCGGCAAGGCCGCACACTGCACTGGGACGCGGTCAAAGAAGAAATCGTGTAGCGTTCCATGATCGATTGGGTCCGCACCTATTGCCTCTCCTTTCCGCACGCCACCGAGACTTTGCAATGGGAGGCGCTGGTCTTCAAAGTAGCCGGAAAGATATTCGCTATTGCCGCGCTTGAGCCGGAGCGTCATGTGCTCTCTATAAAATGCGCTGAAGGGAAATTTTCGGAAATGATCGAGTGCCCCGGCGTCGTGCCCGCACCATATCTGGCCCGCGCCAAATGGATCGCTTTCGAAAGCGAAGACGCCATTCCACATCAGCAACTCCGCGGATTGATCCGTGAATCTTATGATCTGGTTTTCGCAAAGCTGCCGCGCAAGGCACGCGAGGAGCTAGTCGAAGCTAAACCCGCGCCAGCACCGCGGAAGCGACCTCGGAAGTAGAACTCTTTCCGCCCAAATCGGGTGTCCGCACTTTCTCCTCCGCCAACACGCCTTCAATCGCTGCATCCATCTTCTGCGCCGCCGCGCTCAAACCAAGATGATCCAGCATCATAGCCGCCGAAACCATCGCTGCCAATGGATTAGCAATCCCCTTGCCCGCAATATCCGGCGCCGAGCCATGCACCGGTTCAAACATCGATGGAAACCGCCGCGTAGGATCAATATTCGCACTCGCTGCCAAGCCAATACTGCCGGAAACAATAGCCGAAATATCACTCAAAATATCGCCGAACAAATTTGAAGCCACCACCACATCGAACGATTGCGGCCGCCGCACAAAATTCATCGCCGCCGCATCCACCAGCAGTGATTCCGTCTTGATGCCTGGAAACTCCGCCGCCACACTTTGAAATACGCGATCCCACAAAACCATGCTGAACCCTTGCGCGTTCGATTTGGTGATCGACGTAACCAGATTCTTCTTCTTGCGCTTCGTGGCCAACTCAAACGCGTAGCGAATGATGCGCTCTACCCCGTGCCTCGTGAACACCGCTGTTTGAATTGCTACCTCCTCGGGATGGGTTTCGTGCACGAACCCGCCGATTTGCGCATATTCGCCTTCGGTATTTTCGCGCACGACAACCATGTCAATATCGCCCGCGTTCATCCCTTTCAGCGGCGAAGAAACTCCGCGATACAGCACCGCCGGCCGCACATTCGCGAACTGATCGAAGCGTCGTCGAATCGGCAGCAGCAAGCCGTTCAGCGTCACATTGTCCGGCACTTTCGGATGCCCCACCGCTCCTAGAAAAATAGCATCGTGCTCACGCAGCAGGTCAATTGCGTTCGCCGGCACCATCGCCCCGTGTTTGAAGTAGTAGTCAGTGCCCCAATCATAGACCGTTGGAACAAGAATGGCGCCCGAGGCTTTGGCAGCCTTGAGCGCCACTTCGAATGCGACTGATGTAACTTCGGTGCCGATTCCATCGCCGGGAATCAGCGCTATTTTAAAGTTGGTCTTATCCAACTTGCCAGCTTACTACTGCGGCATCGTCGCGGCCGCCGGCGGTGTGCCGATTTTTACGCCAATGACTTCTCCCGAAACCACCAACTCCACGCGTCGATTCTGCTTTCGCCCGGCGAAGGTATCGTTCGGTGCCACCGGGTACTGCGGGCCGTAGCCCACGGACGTCATCGCTTGCGGATCGATTCCGTTCTTAGCCAAGTAGTCGCGCACCGCATTGGCGCGCTGCTCAGAAAGCTTCTGATTCAGCGACAGCGGACCCGTGATATCCGTATACCCTTCCACTTGCAAGTTCAAACCCGGATGCGAAATCACGATGCCCGAAATCCTGGCCAACGCTTCACGCGCATCTTCTTTCAGCGTGTATTTGCCCGTGTCGAAGAGCACGTCCTGCATCCTCACCACCAACCCGCGCGAGGTTTCCTGCGTGGGCAATACCGCGTTGAACTGTTGCAGCAACTGCTCGCGCAAACGATTTTTATCCGCTTCGGCCTGCGCTCGCAGACGGTCTGCTTCAGCAGCGGCTGCATTCGCCCGCAATGCTTGTGCTGACGCTTCCGCGCGGGCCGCATCCGCTTCCTGTCGTGCCCGCTCTGCTTCGAGTCTGGCCTGATCGGAGACTGCCCGCTGCTGCGCTTCAGACTTAGCTTTGGCATCGGCCAAGCGTGCGATCTCTTCCGCCTGTGCCCGCTGCTGCGCTTCTAACTGCGCATGTTGCTGGGCTTCCAAAGCTTTCTGTTTTTCAGCCGCTTCGCGCGCTGCCGCATCTTCGCGCTCCTTTTGCAGCGCCAGTTGCTGTTGCCGGCGCAGCGAAACAATACGCGCATCCTCGGCCTTCTGCACGGCTTCTTTCGAAGTCATAATCGCCGGATTCCATTGCTTGCGGTCCTGGTATTCCTGCGCCTGTTGCAGTAGCTTCTGCGCATCGTTATAGGAATCGCTGGCAAACTCATCTGCCTTTGCATACTTCGCAATCTGCACCGCGTTGATCGCCTCATACAGCGACAGTGGACTCTTCTTGTTCGAATTCAGATCCACTGGCTTTAACTGCTTTTCAGGCACATGGTATTCATACTGGCCTCTTGGCAGCAATTCGTATTTAGCGTTGATCGTCTCAATCTTGCCGACAGTGTCCGTCCTTACAATATTCTCCATCACCACAACGTCGCTAGGCTGCGGCACTGCAAAATACGGCTCTGCGGTGACAATCAGTCCGAACGATTGCAATTCAGTGGTCACATCGGCTTTAAACGCTCCGTCGGGATTGACTACCACTTCGCCCAGATTATCCGCGTGTCCGTCCGGTGTAATCGCCCATAGCACGTAGGTGAGAAACAATGGTCCAAACGAATTGGCGGCCGGTAAATCTTTCACATTCAGCTTGATCTCCATATGACCAAGGCGGCTGTTTACTTCTGCCGATCCTTTAGCCTGGGGCGACAGAGCCGTGCCTTGTAAATCAACCTTCGTCCAGCCACTACGATTGCGGTAACTCACTGCAGAGATGGAGCGGGAAACAACTTCCACTTTGAAAAGGGGCGTTGGCGCCTCCGCTGTCTGCGCAGCGGTCTGGCCAAACGAAACCAGCGGTAACAGAGTAGCGATAAAACAGGTGTAAGCCTTCATAGTCGGTACTAGTACAGCACGATATCGGCCAAACATCAAGTGCCGCCTTTTGTTCCACTTAGCACAAATACCACCGCGTCAAAATGACCACATATGAACACTTTCCACCACCAAGCCGCTAAGATCGTAGTGTGAACACCCCGCAGCTCAAAGCTGACGAGGCGCAACCGGCATCACGATTCGCGTCGCCTTTATTACCTATCTTCCTGATCGTATTGGTCGATATTCTCGGCTTTACCATCGTCCTTCCGCTGCTGCCGTTTTACGCAGAGCAACTGGGTGCGTCTCCTACCGTCGTAGGAACACTGGTGGCCATGTATGCTGTTTGCCAGTTGATCTCTGGCCCCATCCTCGGGCAACTGTCCGACCGCTTTGGCCGCAGGCCTGTTTTGCTCGTCAGTCAAGCGGGCACTTTGGTGGGCTTCGTGATGATGGCGCTGGCCGGGAAGTTGTGGATGGTGTTTCTTGCGCGTGCCATTGATGGCGCCACGGCAGGCAATCTCAGCACGGCGCAAGCGTATATCAGCGATGTCACCAAGCCCGAGGAACGCACTCGCTCGTTCGCCATCATCGGCATCGCCTTTGGCTTCGGTTTTCTGGTGGGTCCAGGGATCACCGGCTTGCTTGCGCATTTCAGCAATCAAGCTCCGCTGTGGGCGGCCTCCGCGCTTTCCCTCACCAGCATCGTTTTTACCTTCTTCCTTCTGCCGCGCAAAGAACCGGCGCATCAACATCCGGAAGATCCCGCCACGGGTCCGGGCGGCAAACGCTTGTCGCTCATTTCCTGGGGCCAATACCTCAAATACTTTCGCGTGCCGCAGATGTCCCGTCTGCTGGTGCAATGGTGTTGTTTCTCGCTATCATTTTCTACTTTCATAGCGGGCTTCGCGCTGTTTGCGGAACGCCGGTATCAGTATCAAGGTCATCCAGTGGGCGTCGTCCAAATTGGTTGGATCTTTGCGTTCAACGGATTCATCGGCATTATCATGCAGGGCGGCGTGGTCGGCAAACTCGTCAAACGCTTCGGGGAAAGGCGCGTGGTGGAAATGGGCTTTCTCGGATCGTTTCTGGGTTACGCCGCTATCGGTTTCACCTATACCATCTATCAGTTGTTAGCGGTGATGACCTTTACCGCCGTCGTCGGCGCGGGCCTTCGCCCTGCACTCACCAGCTTGGTCACCAAACAGGCCGGCCGCCGTGAACAAGGCGTCATCCTCGGCCTCACTCAATCCCTCACCTCTCTGGCGCAAATCACGGCGCCCCCTTTGGCCGGATTTCTCATCGGCCGTTACTGGTTAACGCCGTGGGCCACCTGGGCCGGCGTCCTATCCGGGCTCGCCTTGCTTTTCGAAGCGCGCGCTTCCTCGTCTGCCTCCCCTGCGAATGAGACTGTCTGAGTGGTGGTTCGTTGGCTATTTCGCGTACGTCGTCTTCATCAGCGGCTTCTTCCGTGATCGTCCCAACCTGCATGCGCAGCCCTTTGTTTACCTCATAGCTGCTGTCACGTTCTTCCTGTTACTCAGCAAACTGCAGCGTGGCCGTCTCGAAAAGCCACTGGGCATCTTGCGCGATTGGTTACCCATCGTCGTCCTGGTCATCGCCTTCCGCGAAATGGAGTTGTTTGTTCCCACCAAGTACGACCTCGTGCTCGAGCGAAGTTGGATCAAACTTGACCAAATTGTCCTGCACGATTGGGGTTGGCGCGCTGCCATCGAGAGTTTTGGGAATACAATCCCACTCTATCTGGAACTCTGCTACTTGCTCGTTTATGGCTTGGCGGCCTTTTCCCTCGCCTGGATAGTGTTCCGCGATGACCAGCGTGCTGTAGATTACTTCTGGGCCGTCTATCTTTCGGGCACGCTCAGTGCCTATGCCTTGTTTCCCTACTTTCCGTCGCTTCCTCCGCGCTACGCGTTTGTCCTCGTCGAGCCGCCCGGCGTAACCACTTGGGCCAGAACTTTGAATCTCGAGGTATTGCGGGGTGCCACCATTCATTCCGGCGTGTTCCCCAGCGCGCACGTCTCGTCGGCATTTTCCGCCGTCTGGGCGCTCTACTTCCTCTTTCCCCACCGCCCTTGGCTCGTCTGTATTATGTTGATCTACGCCTGCAGCGTCTCTTTAGCCACCGTCTACGGCCGCTATCACTATATTGCCGACGTTCTGGCCGGGTTTGCCGTCAGTCTCATCGCCTTGGGTGTAGCATTTGCCTTGAGGAATTATGTGCAGAAGCATTAAAGTGTTGCGTCGCCCCGACCAACGGGCCACACCGGAAGAAGTATCGCAAGCGGCATTACAATTCGTGCGCAAAATCAGCGGATTCAATAAGCCTTCTAAGGTGAATCAAGACGCCTTCGACAAAGCCGTGCGCGAGATCGCCAAAGCCAGCCAGCGCCTGCTGGAACAAGTCACCCGCTAGTCCAACCCAAACAACTTTCCGATTTGTTCCATTCTGGTCATCCCGATTTGAGAAGTTTCCGTCTTGGAACAGCACTCTAACACATAGAGAGCGCAATACACCTCAACGTAGGAACCCAAGATTTTTCTGAGAGCACTCAGAATGTCTAGACTCCTCGTCGGCACCCCGCATGATGGAAGACTTCGACACAATCCGAGAGTTCCTGATAGAGAGCAACGAAAACCTAGGTCGCTTAGACCAGGAGATCGTTGAACTCGAGAAAAATCCCACCAACCGCGAGCTGGTGGCCAGCATTTTCCGGACCATCCACACCATCAAAGGCACGTGCGGATTTTTGGGATTCGACAAGCTCACCGGCGTGACGCATTCGGCCGAGAACATCTTGAGCCAAGTCCGCGATGGCAAGCGCCGCGCGACCAACTCGTTGATCAGCATCATCTTGGAATCCGTAGACGCCACCAAAGAGATTCTGGAAGTCATTGAGCGCACCGCCGCCGAAGGCGAAAACGCCTACGAAGAACTGAAGGAAAGGCTCCATGCTTTTTCCGAAGCGGATGAGGAAACCGAGTCAAACTTTGTTTCGAAGAAGGGTGGCGCCGCGCAGCTTCCCGGGGCTTCCGCGCAAAACACAAACCCTCAAACAAGTGCTGGCAAATTGCCCAGTGAAAACATCACAACCGCTGTGCCGGCAGCGCAGAGCGAAGACGAAATCGATCTCGAAACATCGATTTTGATGAAAGCTTTGTTAGGAGAAGACGTTGCGGCCGAAGACGACGTTCCGCTTCCCGTCAGCGTTGAAAGCAAGGCAATTGAGCAAGTAAAGCCGCAGCCTCCGCCTGTGCAATTGAAGCCGGAAGTGGCGGCGGAAGTGAGTGCGCATGCGGAAGTTCAAGTAAGCGAAGAACCAGAGCCCGAGTTACCTATGAGTGAACAGAAGCGAAACCCAGAAGTAGTCGCGAGTGTGAGCGAAGCGGTGGAAGAAGCCGCGCAGATTGTGGAGTCTGTGCCGGCGCAGCCTTTGGCGCCGAATGCGGCGGCACCCGTCAAGGAATCCGCTTCTCCCACAGTAGCTGCTGCGGCAGCGGGAGCCGGGACAGCCGATGCTGCCGACCGGGGTGGACCGTCCAAGAACAACGCGGTCCTCGATTCAACCATCCGCGTGGATGTTGGTTTGCTCGATAAACTGATGAACCTGGTTGGCGAACTTGTGCTTGCGCGCAATCAGGTGCTGCAATTCACCGCGCGCCTCGAGGCCGGCACTTTCAATGCCACCTCCCAGCGTCTCAATCTAATCACCTCGGAGTTGCAGGAAAGCGTCATGAAAACGCGTATGCAGCCCATTGGGATTGTTTGGGGCAAATTTCCGCGCGTTGTTCGCGATTTGGCGGCCGAATGCGGCAAGTACATTCACCTCACAATGGACGGCGCGGAAACCGAACTCGACCGAACCATTATTGAGGCCATCAAAGATCCGCTCACGCACATTGTGCGCAATTCCTGCGACCACGGAATTGAGCGGCCGGAAGAACGCATCAAAAAGGGGAAAACCGCCACCGGCCGGCTCACCTTGCGCGCTTTCCACGAAGGCGGCCACGTCAACATCGAAATCTCAGACGATGGCGGCGGTATCAATCCTGAAAAAGTGAAAGGGAAGGCCGTGCAAAAGGGCTTGCTCTCTGCCGAGCAAGCGCAACGCTTGACCGAACGTGAAGC
>PMQB01000576.1:0-8282 GCA_003169195.1 Bryobacterales bacterium | reverse complement strand
CGCATCGGCGGCGTGGTCGATCTGGCCAGTACCGAAGGGCACGGAACCACCATCAAAATCAAGATTCCCTTAACCCTGGCAATCATACCCGGACTGGTGATCACGGGCGCCGGCCAGCGCTTTGTCATTCCTCAAGTGAGTTTGTTCGAATTGATCCGCCTGGAAGGCGAAGCCGGTATGCGGCAGATTGAGCGCATCCATGGAACTCCCGTGTACCGTAGACGTGGCAAGTTGCTCCCGCTGACTTTTCTAAACGAGATTTTGCGCGTGCCCGGGAACAAAACTGAATCCGATGTGGTCAACATCGTTGTTCTGCAAGCCGAAGACAGCGAGTTCGGTCTCGTCGTGGATGGCATTAATGACACGCAAGAAATCGTGGTCAAGCCGCTAGGCAAACGGCTCAAGGGCTTGAGCATGTATTCCGGCGCAACGATCATGGGCGACGGCAAAGTCGCCTTGATTCTCGACGTGCTGGGCATTGCGCAGAGATCCGGTGTCCTGCGCGAATCGAGAGAAGTGCGCGCAACAAACAAAGACAAGAAGCAGGATCAGACCACGAAGGATCGGCAGACCTTGTTGCTGTTCAGTGCCGGCCGTTTTGAACGGCTAGCCGTGCCCTTAAGCCTGGTGGCGCGTCTGGAAGAAATCCCCACCGCGCAAGTGGAGCACGCTGCGGGCCGCATGGTGGTGCAATATCGCGGCCAGATTCTCCCCTTGGTTTCTCTCGCGGCCCAACTCGATCCCGGAGCAGACACCACGCTTCCGAAAGGTCAAAACGTCCAAGTGGTCGTCTTCAGCAATGGCGACCGGTTGATCGGCCTGGTCGTCGACCGCATTCTCGACATAGTCGAAGAGCACGTCACCGTACGTAAGTCGTCCGAAACGTTCGGCTTGATGGGCTCGGCCGTCGTCGGCCAGAAGGTAACCGACTTCGTCGATCTCCACGAAATCATTGCCAATTCCGGCGAAAAGTGGGCGGCCGGGCAGAAAAACGCCGCCGGTGGGTCCACCGTGATGATCGTTGAGAAATCCCCGTTCGCCCGCGCGCACCTCCGCAGTTCCTTGGAGATGGCGGGCTATCGCGTGGTGGAGGCATCCGGCTTCCAGGACGCCGTAGATAAGTTGTCGCGCGAGAAAGTGCGCATCGTCGCCGCCTCGCCCGATCTTTCGGAACTTGCACAGCACGTCAAGGGTAACCCCAAGCTCGCCCATATTCGCATGCTCGGCCTATTGGCTGAGGGCAGTACGCAAGGCAAGCATCTGGACACCGAACTGTTTGAGGACTTCCAGATGAAGTTCGACCGCAAAGCCATGTTGAACTCGCTAGAACGCCTTGCCGAAGCCGTGGAGCAGAGCGAACAGGAATTGGCTGGCATTAGTCGTTGACGCGTCGGAGCGCAAAGCAAAAATGACACTACAACAAAGCAGTAACAAAAGTGCGGAGCAGTCCAGACAGTATTCGACGTTCTACGTATCAGACCTGTTTTTCGGGATTGATGTGCTGAACGTGCAAGAGGTTTTGCGCTATCAGGAGATGACTCGCGTGCCGCTGGCGCCCGACGTCATCGAGGGTCTGATCAACTTGCGCGGGCAAATTGTCACGGCCGTCGATCTGCGCCGGCGGCTGAACGTAAAGCCGCGCGATACCGGCCACACCCCTATGAACATTGTGGTGCGTTCAGAAGAAGGCGCTGTCAGCCTGTTGGTAGATGAGATCAGCGACGTGTTGGAGGTGAACCCCGCCTCCTATGAGCCGCCGCCGCAGAATCTACCCCCGGAGCAGCGTGAGTTGATTGAAGGCTTGTACAAGCTGGATGGGCGGCTCTTATTGATCCTGAACACCGAACGCGTCTTGCAGATTCAAACCAACGGCAATTAGCGAGCGAGTAGCAATTTAGAAACGAGAGAGAAGAACGAAATTTTCCGATGTTAACAAAGATTTCTGAGAAAAAATCCTCGAGCGTAGCGGTGGCCGAGCCTGAACGGGAGTCATCGTACGAACTAAACAGAGCCGTCACACCCGCGGCAAGTTCGGGAAAGGCCCACTCAAAGAGCACAAACGCGGCAGAGCTACATGAACTCAAAGCCGTCATTGCCGGACTCAGTAAGGCGCAGGCCATGATCGAGTTCAAAATGGACGGTACCATTTTGACCGCCAACGAGAACTTTCTGAACGCGCTGGGTTATCGACTCGGAGAGGTACTCGGCCGGCACCATAGTATGTTCGCCACCGACGAAGACAAACACAGCAAAGCTTACGGCGACTTTTGGGCAGCTTTGAATCGCGGCGAATTCCAAACAGCCGAATTCAAAAGGGTTGGCAAGCACGGCAAGGACGTTTGGCTCCAGGCCTCTTACACTCCCATTCTCAATTCACAGGGCAAACCTTACAAAGTGGTGAAGTTCGCCACCGAAATTACTAAAACTGTGGTCGACCGGCAGAACTGGGAAGGCCAAATCAAGGGCATCAATCTGTCGCAAGCGGTGGTTGAGTTCAAGATGGACGGCACCATTTTGACCGCCAACGAGAAGTTTCTGCAAACGATGGGTTACCGGCTCGACGAAATCGCCGGGCGTTCCCACAGCATGTTCGTCTTAGAGGAAGACAAGAACAGCCACGTCTACAAAGAGTTTTGGGCACGCTTGAATCGCGGTGATTTTCAATCGGCTGAATTTAGACGCGTGGCCAAAGGCGGCCGGGAAGTTTGGTTGCAGGCTTCGTATACCCCCGTTCTGGATGCCAGCGGAAGTCCCTACAAAGTGGTCAAGTTGGCCACCGAGATAACCAAGAGCGTACTCGACCGCCAGAACTGGGAAGGGCAGATCAAGGGCATCAATCTCTCACAGGCTGTAATTGAGTTCAAGATGGACGGCACTATCCTGTCGGCGAACGAAAACTTCTTGAAGACGATGGGTTACCGGTTGCAAGAAATCGTCGGACGCCATCACAGTATCTTCCTGACCGAACTCGATCGCAATAGTTACGCCTATCGCGATTTTTGGGACAATCTCAACCGTGGCGAATTCCAAACCGCCGAATTCAAGCGGATCGCCAAAGATGGCAGAGAAGTGTGGCTGCAGGCCTCCTACACGCCGATTCTCGATGGAAGCGATAAACCCTACAAAGTTGTGAAGTTCGCCACCGACATCACGCCCGCCCTGGTTGTTCGCAAAGAGGCAGTGATGCTGAAAGGCGCTGTCGACAACGCCGCTACCGCCATCATGATGGTTGATCGCAACTTTATTGTCACGTACGTAAATGAGACAACCAAGCAGCTTCTAGACAACCACGCCGACGAGTTCCGCAAGGTGTGGCCTAAGTTCAACGAAAAAAATATTTTGGGCATGTGCATTGACTCCTTCCACAAAAGCCCGAATTATCAGCGCCAGATGCTCGCCGATCCGCGTAATTTGCCGCATCGCGCCGATATTTCCGTCGGCCCCCTCCGTTTCTCCCTCTGCGTCAGCGCCAGTTATGATCTCGAGGGCTCCTATAACGGCAACATCCTCGAATGGGCCGATGTCACCGACCTGCGCAAGAAAGAGGCTATGAATCTCGATTATGCGGGCCAGATGCTAGGCGTGAATCGATCTTTAGCCGTGGTCACCTTTCAGATGGACGGTACCGTGACCGATGCCAATGAAAACTTCCTGCATTCCACCGGCTACGCCTTGGACGAAATTGTTGGCCGCAATCACAGCACTTTCGTATTAGAGGAAGAGCGCAATACGAACGACTATCGCGATTTCTGGATACATTTGAATCGCGGCGAATATCAAACCGCTGAATATCGCAGAGTGGGCAAGAACGGCAAACTCATTTGGCTGCGTGGTTACTACACACCGATTCTCGATCAAAACGGCAAACCCTACAAGGTAGTGAAGTTCGCCGTCGATATTACAGAGCGCAAGTTGGCGGCAGCTGAACTGGACCGCAAAGTCAACTCGACTCTGCAAGTGGTGGAAGCAGCAACTATCGGCGACTTGACGAAAGAGTTAACGGTTTCCGGCGACGATTCCATGGGCCGGGTGGGCGATGGCTTGCGCAGTTTCTTCCAGAATCTGCGCGCCAGCATTAGCAAAATGTCGGAAAGTGCCCATTCCGTGAGCGCAGCATCCGACGAGTTGAACGCCATTAGTCAACAGATGGCCGGCAATGCCGAAGAAACCGCAACGCAGGCAACCGTAGTGAGCGCGGCCAGCGAACAGGTTTCCAAAAACGTAGGTGTGGTGGCCGCGAGCGCCGAAGAGATGCTCGCCTCCATTCGTGAAATTGCCAAAAGCGCCAACGAAGCCGCACGGGTGGCGCGCAATGCCGTTGGCGTGGCGGATTCTACCAATAACACGATCGCGAAGTTAGGCGAATCGAGCGTGGAAATCGGCAAGGTCATTAAGGTAATCACCTCCATCGCCCAGCAGACAAACTTGCTGGCGCTAAACGCCACGATTGAAGCGGCGCGCGCTGGTGAGGCCGGTAAGGGCTTCGCCGTGGTGGCCAACGAAGTCAAAGAACTCGCTAAGGAAACCGCAAAAGCCACCGAAGAGATCGGTCAGAAAATCGAAGCCATTCAGGGCGATAGTAAAGCCGCCGTCTCGGCCATTGCCGAAATCAGCGCCATTATCAACCAGATCAACGATGTTTCGAGCACCATTGCCTCCGCAGTGGAACAACAAACCGCCACCACGAATGAGATCGGCCGGAACGTAGCGGAAGCGGCCAAGGGAACAACCGAAATCGCACGCAATATCACCGGAGTCGCCACGGCGGCCCAAAACACCACCGATGGCGCGCTTCAGACCCAAAAAGCCTCGGTGGAACTTAGCTTAATGGCGCAAACGCTCCAAAGCGTCATGGGTCAATTTCACGTTTAGAACGCAGTCTAGCTCCTGGGAGAAAACAGAATTTCAATGGCACACAAAATTTCGGATAATCAGTCTTCAAACGCCGCCGTGGCAGAGCCGGATCATTTAGGAGAAGCGGGAATGGCGGGAAACAACGCGCCTGCGCCGAAAAAGAGCGCAACAGGGCGTACCTCCCGTATTCCGGAGAAACCGGCAGCACCTGCTAAGAGTGCCGGCCGATCATCGAAGGACGTCGAGAAAGAACTGGAAGCGCTCAAAGTGGAAGAGTTTCGCTTTCACCGCACCGTCGACAACGTGACCACCGCCGTAATGATGGTGGACCGCGATTTCATTGTCACCTACGTGAACGAGGCTACCAGGCAACTGCTTGCCAAAAACGCTGCCGAATTCCGCAAAGTCTGGCCCAATTTCGACAATCAACACATCGTCGGTTCCTGCATTGATATCTTCCACAAGAACCCTAGCTATCAGCGCCGGATGCTTGCTGATCCGAAGAATCTGCCGCACCGCGCCGACATTTCCGTTGGGCCCCTCAAATTTTCACTCGCTGTCAACGGGACATTCGATCTGGCCGGCAACTACACCGGCAACGTTCTGGAATGGGCCAATGTGACAGACCTGCGCGTGGCGCAAGGGCAAGTGGCGGCCATCAATGCGTCCATGGCCACCAGCCAATATGAGTTGGATGGCACCGTAGTGACGGCTAACGAAAACTTTCTCAAAGTCATGGGCTACCGCCTGGATGAGATTGTAGGCAGGCCTCATACTCTCTTTGTTTCGGAAAACGATCGCAATAGTTCTGAATATCGCGATCTTTGGGCTCGGTTAAACCGCGGCGAGAGCCAAACCGTAGAATGCAAACGCATCGACAAGGGCGGCAAAGAAATCTGGTTGCAGTCCTCGTACACCGCGATTTTAGATGAGAGCGGCCGTCCCATGAAGGTCGTCGAATTTGCCACTGATGTCACCGCACAAAAATTGCAAAACGCCGACTACGAAGGCCAGATCGCGGCTATTGGCAAATCGCAAGCCGTCGTTGAATTCCGCCTCGACGGCACCGTGCTTGCGGCTAACGACAACTTTCTTGCTTTAACCGGCTACACCATGGCTGAAATCAAGGACAAGCCGCACGCGCTTTTTGTTAAAGACAAGTACCGCAACAGCAGCGAATATCGCGAGTTTTGGGCCCGCCTCAACCGCGGCGAATATCAAGCCGGCGAATTTCAACGCGTGGCCAAGGGCGGAAGAGAAATTTGGCTTCAGTCATCCTATAACCCGATTCAGGACTTAAACGGCAAGGCCTTCAAAGTTGTCAAGTTTGCTTCCGACATTACCGAGGAAGTGGCCAAGCGTCGCGAGATTGCTATGCTGTCGCTGGTGGCCAATGAAACCGATAATTCGGTCGTCATCACCGATGTGAATCAACGCATTGAATATGTAAACCCTGGCTTTACCAAAATGACCGGCTACACTTTCGAAGAGGTGAAGGGCAAAACGCCGGGTTCGGTGTTGCAAGGAAAGCTGACCGATCCGGAAACCAGGCGCTCCATCCGCGAGGCTTTGCAGCGCCAGCAGCCTATTTATACCGAAATCCTCAACTACCACAGGACCGGCGAATCGTATTGGGTGTCACTCGCCATCAACCCTGTTTTGGGCAAGGACGGCAAAGCCGAGCGGTTCATCTCGATTCAAAGCAATGTGACCGAAACCAAAGAGAAAGCTTTGGAATCGTCCTTACAAATTGAGGCAATCGGCCGCTCGCAGGCTGTCGTCGAGTTCAAAATGGATGGAACCATTGTCCACGCCAACAGTAACTTCTTGAACCTCATGGGCTTCTCTGAGGACGAAGTCAAAGGCAGGCATCACAGTTCACTTTTGACCGAGAGCGACAAGCAAACTCCAGAGTATCGCGAATTTTGGACCAAACTCAATCGCGGAGAATATCAGGCCGGCGAATACCGGCGCATCGGCAAGAATGGCAAGGAACTTTGGTTCCAGGCCTTTTACAACCCGATTATGGATTTGGCTGGAAAGCCATGCAAAGTGGTCAAATATGCCAGTAACATCACCGCTCAAAAAGTAGCCGCCGCCGAACTGGATCGCAAGGTTGCTCTCACTCTGGAAGCCGTGCAACTGGCATCCGCTGGAGACTTGACCAAAGAGCTTACCGTTTCCGGCGACGATCCCATGGGGCGTGTGGGCAATGGCTTGCGGGCGTTCTTCGAAACCCTCCGCAACAACTTGCGCAAGACCTCGCAGAGTGCGCAGTCTGTAGGCGCGGCTTCCGAGGAACTCAACGCCATCAGCCAGCAAATGGCCGGCAACGCCGAAGAGACCGCTACCCAAGCAACCGTGGTGAGTGCTGCCAGCGATGAAGTTTCCAAAAACGTCGGCGTAGTCGCCGCTAGCAGCGAAGAAATGCTGGCATCCATCCGCGAAATCGCCAAGAGCGCCAACGAAGCGGCACGCGTAGCCCGCAGTGCTGTGGGCGTGGCCGATTCCACCAATCAAACCATCGCGAAACTGGGCGAATCCAGTGTCGAAATCGGCAAGGTCATTAAAGTGATCACGTCGATTGCGCAGCAGACTAATTTGCTCGCGCTCAACGCCACCATTGAGGCAGCCCGCGCCGGCGAAGCCGGTAAGGGTTTCGCAGTCGTCGCCAACGAAGTGAAGGAACTGGCGAAGGAAACCGCAAAAGCGACGGAAGAAATCGGCCAGAAAATCGAAGCGATCCAGGGCGATAGTAAAGCGGCCGTTACCGCGATCGCCGAAATTAGCGCCATTATCAACCAGATCAACGACGTCTCCAGCACCATTGCCTCGGCGGTGGAAGAACAGACGGCAACGACAAACGAAATTGGCCGCAACGTTTCCGAAGCGGCTAAGGGCACGACCGAGATTGCGCGCAATATCACCGGCGTCGCAACTGCGGCTCAAGATACCACCGAAGGAGCGCTGAAAACGCAGAAGGCCGCCGTCGCGCTCAGTGAGATGGCGCAAACCTTGCAGGCCTTGATCGGACAATTCAAACTCTAGGACCAGCAACGAGGGCGGCCTTCCAGCCGCCCTTTTGGATTGCCTCAAGCCCCTCCTCTCGCCCGGTAATCTTCCCTCTCCAAAAGCCAGTCACGGCCCTGGAAAATATATTTAGAATCCCCGCCCGCCCCTCATTCCAAACAACTTAACCCCGCCTAGCCATTCCCAAAATCACCAATCCCGTCCTCGCCGTCCGTCCAGCCGGGTTACTTTTTAACCAGGAAACGAGGACCCAATCCGATGTCTGACCGTGCCATCCGGCGCGCCGCCGAGCGTGCAGCAAAGAAGGCAGCTGCTAAAGCCGCCAAAGTCATGGCCGCCTCCGCCAACAACACCACTCCCACATGGGATTCCTGGGACGGCTGGGATAACGACGATCC
>PMQB01000337.1:9187-85425 GCA_003169195.1 Bryobacterales bacterium | reverse complement strand
AAACTTTGCACATGTCGAAACAGAAGCTTCCGCCACCGCCGTCCGCACGCACGCCCCGCGCAGATGCGTTGCGCAACCGCGAGCGCATCCTCGAGGTGGCTAAGGAAGTCTTTACCCGCGACGGTCCCGCCGCAAGTCTCGACGAGATTGCTCGCCAAGCCGGTGTCGGCCCTGGCACGCTGTACCGCCACTTTCCAATCCGCGACGCTCTCATCGAAGCTGTCTATCGCAACGAAGTTGAAAAACTCGCGGCTGCCGGGCAGCGTTTTGCTTCCAACATGCCGCCGCTCGAGGCACTCCGTGCTTGGATGCTGCTCTTCATCGATCACGTTTCCGCCAAGACGCTCATCATCCCCGCAATGGACACTGTCGCGGGCGGCTCTATGCGGCTCGTTGACGGTTCCCGCTCGCTCATCCACAATGCCTTCGTGGCCGCCGTCAACCGCGCCATCGCCAGCGGCGATCTCCGCTCCGACACCGACCCTGACGACCTCCTCCGTGCCCTCGTCGGCGTCTTCCACACCTCGGCTATTCCCGGCTGGGAGGCCAGCGCCCGGCGCCTCGTCGACATACTAATCGCCGGTTCGAGTTCAACACGCCGGCATCCTCCCGCCCCACCCCGTAATCGGAAAAAATAGTGTCTCTTCGCAAATCGATTCGCTATTTTCATATCGCCAGAGGGCGACACCCAGACCTTCTGAAGCGCTCGGGGTAACGAGCCTCCTTGAGGGTAGTGTCCGCCGCAATCTCACCCAAAAAACGACCCACGTGCGACTCCCACTTCCCGTTTCCCGCTTCAGGCTGCGGGCTTGGCGGCGAAACTCACTAAAGTTTTATCAGATCTGGTCGATACACAAGGTGTCCCCTACTTACGGGGTAACGCCATGGCTACAGTTGGACTTCAGATCTGCGATGTAGTGGATTGTTTACCGCGGAAGCAAGATCCCGTTGGCAAACGCCAGGAGTGCGTCCTCTTAATTGAAGACAACGAAGAGGCGATGCTGCTGGTTCGTTATGCGCTGCAGGATTACGGAAACGGTGTTTACCGTCTCGAATGGGCAGATGGCCTAACCGCTGGTTTGCACCGTCTTGCCAAACGCGGCGTGGATCTTATCATTCTTGACTTGGGCCTGCCCGAAAGTTCAGGCGCTGCCAGTTATGCCGCCATCCGCAAAGCTGCGCCGGGTTTGCCCGTGCTGGTGCTTACCGGCGATACCCGCGAACAGACGGAGTTCGCTGTCACCGCCGAGGGTGTCGAAGACTACCTTGTCAAAGAAGATGTCTCCGGGGCTCTTCTGATTGAGGCTATGCGCACCGCTCTTTATTCAAACCGGCGCTGGCAGGAACAGAAGAACGCTGCCTACAAACTGACTCAGCGCTTTCTCTGGGCTCAGGAAAAGTGTCAGGCGCTGGGCGCACTTGCCGCACGCATGGTGAAGCTGAACCGAAATGAGCCGGCCGTAGCCTGCGCTAAAGCGATGGTGGCGATTGTAAACAACTACAGCGAGTCAGAGGGTGCAGTGGCGGCGGGGCGTGCCGATCTTTTAATCGCCATCGAACGTCTGGCGCGCACTTCCGCTGCGCAAGGCAACAAAGATCTCGCCCGTCAACTTCGGTCGATGATCATCGCATCGCCTAAAGCTGATTCTGCCTCCCGTGAAGAGTTCGAACTCGCCATGCTTCGCCGAACCGATCAACTCGATCATGAAGTGTCATCGAAGGATACGGAAATTCCTGTTCAGGACTCCGCCGATCTCGCCCAACTCTTGCGTCAGATTCTCGAATCGGTGCCTAATCTTGAATAAATGTTGCGAGCTGCAATCGTCATCCGACTGCACGATCTACCCTGTCCGCGAAAATAAGAGCGAGCGGTTGGAAGCGCTTTACCTGTTCGACATCATCGACACAGATTCCGAGCCTTCGCTCGATCGCATTGTCACTATGGCGGCGCGTCTGTTCCAAGCGCCCATTTCCTTTGTCTCGCTGGTCGAAAAGGAGCGCCAGTGGTTGAAAGCCAAACCTGACAGCCGTGCGAGTGAGACCGCGCGCGCACTCTCCTTTTTTGCGCACGCGTATGAGTTCGTCGAACAAGGGCCGATGGTGGTTTGTGATGCCTCTCGCGATCCGCGCTTTCAAGACCATCCTCTAGTCACGGGCGACATGGGCATTCGCTTTTACGTGGGTGCTCCGCTGCGCACCCGAGCCGGCCTCGCGTTCGGGAGCCTGTGTGTCATCGATACAGTTCCTCGTCAATGCCCATCGCAGGATCTGATCGATAACCTTGCCGATTTGGCTTTTCTCATCGTCGAGCAACTCGAACTCCGCGCCGCCATGAACGCCAAGCGCGACGACACCGAACGGGAGTTGCGCCGTTCCTTACTCGAAAAAGAGACACTGCTGCAGGAGGTGCATCACCGCGTCAAAAACAATCTGCAAATTGTCTCCAGCCTTCTGAAGCTGCAGGGCGATTCTTTAACAGACCGCAGCGCTGCCGCCGCTCTCAGAGAAAGCCAGCAGCGCGTTCTTTCGATGGCCATGATCCACGAACGCCTGTACGCGGGCAAACAGATGGCCGAGGTCGAATTCGACGATTATGCCCGCGCCCTGGTCCACGAATTGGTCTATTCGTATGCGGGTCGCAAAGGAAATGTCACTGGACGCCTCCTTCCGCCTTCCATTCGTTTGAACATTGGACAAGCCATTCCCTGTGGCTTGATCTTGAACGAACTGGTCACCAACGCTTTGAAATACGCCTATCCAGACGGCCGCGATGGCGAAGTCCTGGTCGAACTGCACGAAACGCCCGCCGGTCGCATCCGCCTCGCTGTTTCCGATCGTGGTCAAGGCTTGCCGCCCGATTTCGATTGGAACAATACCAAGTCGCTGGGCCTGCGCATCGTCGATGTTTTAGCCAAGCAACTCGGCGGCACGCTTACTATCGAATCTGGCCAGCGCACAACATTCATTCTCGATTTCCCGCGCGCTGACGTGAAAATGGCGAACCGTAACAACTAATAGTCCTGAAACTTGCTTTGCTGTTCGGTATTCTTGAGAAAGTCCTCCACAAACGAGACTCCCCATACATGCCAAATTCCCCAGCACGGCAGCCGCGCGTTGCGTCGGTCCCTGCGGTGCGATCTCTCGCGGTTGTCGCGTTAGTCTTTCTCTTCTCCCTCCCTTTACCTGCCGCCGATGCGACATCCACCGCCGCACCGGTCCAGCACAGCTTTCAACGTCGCTATAAGGCCACTGCCTACATCACGCTGCTCTCGGTCACAGTCTTCAGCCGTTCCGGTGTCGGCTTCGGCTTTGCCGGAACCGACGAGCATTCCCGCGGCGAGCAGCAATCCTTCAGCCTGCGCTTCCTCAGCGGTTCTACGCCCGAACGCGCTCATGGCCTTAACCGCTTCGGCTTCATTCAGGAAAACGTCGAGCAATCGAATCGCGCCACCGTTTCAGCAGATTATTTCGGCTTGATGACGGCCAACGGGGAAGAATCTCTGAGCGAGGCCAAGGCCGCCCTCGATTCCAAATCCGCTGACCGCACTCCCTTCGTCGCCGCGCGCGCTTTGATCAATCAAGAAAAAACCAGCTACTCCGTCCGCCATTTGCTCTTGCCGTCTTCCTACCGCGGTTCCAACGCAGATCAACTTCTCCAACAAGTGCAAGCCGAATTCTCCACGCCCGCGCCCGGCCAAAAGGAACAAATCGAGTCGCTGAACGGCAAAGCCGCCGGCACCTTCCTTAACTCCGTTCGCCAAGCCATTGAAGCCGATGGCGATTCTTACCAAACTCGCATCGTCTTTAATGGCAAAACGTTTCAGTTCTCCGCCGCCAAGCACGCTGACGCCAAAACTGGTGGCGACCTTCGCAAAGCTGGCCTCACAACTTCTCCGAACGGCGTTATGCAACTCACTGGCGCACTGCGCAATGAGAAGACCAACGAGGTCAGCAACTTTCGTTTATGGTTCGAACAAGGTTCGGCCAACTTCCTCCCGCTGCGTTTCGAGTTCAAACCTAAGTCATATTTGAAACTCGTCTTCGATGTTGAACCGCAGAAGCCTTAGCGGTCACTTTCGCTGAGTAGTTTCGTATACACCTCGCGCGCGTGATCGTACGCCTCGCGCGCTTTGGGTAAATCGGCCGGTGACAGGCGAGGCGCCTTTTGAGTCCAGCACTGGTTCACGGCATTCAAGCACCACTCCGCACTGCGCCGCGACGCCCGTATTGGCGAGTTGTTCACGGTGACAAACACCGGGTTCGTATGCGCCGCCGGCAGCACCCGCGCCGCAATCCAACTGCTGGCGTCCACCGGGATCGTAAACTCCAGCGGCTGCACGCTGCCATCGGCCACAATCGTCTTGCGCGCCACAACCTTGCCATTCGCCACAATCTCTACCGGTACGGTGCGAGTGTCACCCACCCGCGCGCGTTCCACATCCCAGTAAGGCTTCTCATCATAGGCAAGCTTGCGGATCGCCTCATTCGGAACCTCGCCCAAATACGCTGCGGCTTTCAGCGTGACCCTCACTGTTCCTGCGGCCTTCAACTGCACCTCACTCGCCCCGCTGCCGACTTCTGTACCGTTCACCGCGAAATCCAGCAAGTGCGTCTTGCCGTCGGAAACGTAACTGCGCCCTTCCTTCAACGCATCCAGCCAGCCCGCATAGGTCAATGCGCCATTCACCTTTGCATATGTGCGCCCTATGCCCACACGCCCGTCATAAATGCACGGAAAATCCGTCTCTCCGGCAATGCGCGTGCGAAAACCAACGTTCAACGTGTGATACCAGATATTCAATTCCCATGGATACGGCGTGTCTACCGCCGAGATGAAATCCACCGTGTTCGGATAAGTGACATCTACAATGTATTCGTTCGCGCCAATCCCATCGAAGCCCGGCATTTCGTAACTCGGCAACTCGGAGCCCATCACTTGCAATCCCCAGCCCGAGTGCGCAAAGCCGACAATCGCGCCCTGCTGCTTAGCCCAACGAAAAATCGGCAAGTCCCACGTGGGCCAGTCTTCAATCTTTTTTGTCCCTGGGTAATCCTGCTCTTTCAACTTAAGCAAGACGATGTGCCCCGCATGACTCGACGGAAATCCGGAAACCTCCAGATCGTAATGCATGATGCGCCCGGGCTTCGATCGTTCGTCATCTTTCGCGCAAAAGAATTGCTTTTGGTAGTAGTAGTCCGGACCCCACGTAAGCACCGATCCAACGTTCAAACGCTCGCCCAGAATCTGGCGGATCATGTCCTTGGGTTCAACGCCTTCGGCAGGGTTCATGTAATGTGAACAGCCCGCCGCATGCACATGATGATCGCCCGAATACCAGCCATACTTCGCTGGATCAATCCAACGCTCGAGTTGAAACGCCAACTGACTGGGGGCGGAATCCTTCACTTCAAATTCCTTTGTGTGCGCACGATACTCCGGGCCTCCGCCAAACTCCACCGTGTAGTAACCCTTTGGCAAACGCACCTGCTCGCCGTCTTCGCGATAGATCTGGGGTTGGAAAAAGAAATCGGGCGCCAGCCGCTTTGATCGCGCCGGGTAAATGCGATCCATGCGGTCTCGAATCAAGAAACCGGCCATGGCAGGCTGGCCGTTTTCGTCTTTCACATGCAGAGTAATGGTGGAAGCCGCCTCAGCATGAAACAAGATCTCCACTTCATTGCGAAAGCCGATGTCCTGACTCCCTTGTCCCACATTGAAGCTGATCCTGGCCGAACGTTGACCGGCATCGCGGCTATACACTTGCAGGATTTGATACTCCAACGCCAGCCCCGAAAGCCGCTTGCGCATGGGCGGTTGATGATACAGCGAAATATCGGTCCAGCGATCGTTGGCGTCTTGCGGAGTCAGTTTAATGGCGGGCTGAGAGCTGCCGTTTGAACCTATGAAAACGTTTCCCGCGTTAGGACTTTCCACTTTCAACTCGGCTGTTACACCGGCCCGGTTCGTCACCTTCACCAGAAACAATCGAGTCCCATCTTCCGATAACGATGGATCGGCCGCGCCTTGCTCCACCTTGACTCGGCTTTCCGCATTTATATCCACGACTGCCAGCACATGGGGATCAAGAATATTCTCCAACTCCAGAACGGCTGCCGTCTCGTCTGGATTGCCGATAGCCTTATCGATGCGCGCGAGGTCTGCCGCAGGTAGCGGTTCACCCATATAGTCGAGCGCCTCCGCCAACTGGCGAACTTGCTGCGCCAGCGGTTGCAATGGAACAATCTGGTCGGCCGCCGCCAAAGCACAAAAAGCAAAGAGAAGAGAGAATCTCACAGCTACCTCCGCACTCAAAATATAAATGTTTACGCCCGCGCCGTGTCATACAGCGCGCGAATGTATCCCAAGCTGAAAGCCCAGCCGGTGTGGCGGTCGCCCACCATCTTTGGCACATGGTCAGCAATCAAGATGCCGCGGAAATCCACATCCACTAGCGTGCGCATCAGCTTCTTCATGTCGGTGTACCCGTCGTCTACATACGTTTCTGTAAAATCAGGGACCGGCGAGCTCACGTTGCGAAAATGAATCTTCCAAAGCTTCCCCATACCCGCGAACGCGCGCGCTGCTTCGAAGACATTCTTTCCCATCAAATCGCCGCCTTCCATCCACGTCCCGCAGCACAAACACACCCCAACGTTCGGGCTGTTTGCAATCTCCAGTGCCCGCACATAGCCCGCGAAAGTTCCGAAGATACAACGCGGCACGCCGCCTAACTCCGGCATCGGCGGATCGTCCGGATGGATGCCAATGCGAACGCCGGTTTCTTCCGCTACCGGCACAACCTGGCGGATGAAATAGCTATAGTTCTCCCAAATCTCTTCCTTGCTGAACTTTCTGCCATGCGAGAGCGGCTGCTTAAACGTAGCGGTGGTCCAATGGCCCTCCGCATCGGCCGCATGAAAGGTTCGCGTCGGTGCACCGCCACGTGTCGTCCCCATCGCGGAACTCCAAATGCCGTTGCCCATGTGCGCGTAGGTTGTGTAGTAAATCCCGGCGCGGCTCAAATTCCGCAAATACTGTTTGTATTCTTCAATCTTTGCGTCACGCCCCGGCAAGTTCAACGTCACTTCCGGTATGTTGTGAACGTTGGTGTTGCCGATATTGCTCACCTTCAGCCCCGCCGCTTCCACGCGCTTTTTAATATCCGCAAACGTTTCATACGTCCCGCCGTTGGTCCCCGTATTCACGTAGTTCACGCCAATCTGTTTCGCAAACTGCAAATCCTCATCATTGAAGTCACCCGGCAATTGCAAAGTGATCTTGGCGCCTGGCGTGAGCGGTGCCAGCACTTTCTTTTCGAATCCAGCAGCGGGCAAAACCGCCGCACCCAGCGTCACCTTCCCAAACTCACGCCGATTNNNTGGCCTCGCTTCGCGAAACTTGTCACCCTACTTTGCGCGCTCGCCATCATCTTTGACGGCTTTGATATCTCCATCGTCGGGTTCGCCATTCCGTCCATCCTCAAAGACTGGCATCTGCCCCGCGGCAGCTTTGCGCCACTCCTGGTGATCGGCTTGGTGGGCATGACGGTTGGCTCCATGTCCGCGGGCTTCGTCGGCGACCGCATTGGCCGCCGCTTCGCGCTCTCGCTCAGCGTCTTGTTCTTCGGCATCGCCATCGTGGCCAGCTCTTTTGCACCCAATCTACAAACCATCGAAATTTTGCGCTTCATAGCGGCCGCCGGCATTGGTGGTGCGCTCCCGAACGCCGCTACCATGAGTGCCGAATTCACACCTGTCAAAATGCGCACCATTGCCGTCATGATTACCATCGTCTGTGTCCCATTAGGCGGCGCGCTGGCGGGTTCGGTAGCCGCTGCTGTGCTGCCGGTTGGCGGTTGGCGCGCGCTGTTCTTCATCGGCGGAGCCGCCCCCATTTTGCTCTCTATCGCGATGTTCGTGTTAATCCCGGAGTCTCCGCACTTCCTATCCCGCCATCCCCACCGTGCCTCTGAACTCGTCAAGCTTCTCGGCCGCTTGCAGCATACGGTGCCCGCCAACTCTACTTTCATCGAAATCAAAGCTGTGGACAATCGGGCGGGGCAGAAAATCGCTCTGCAAGATTTCTTTGGCGGTGCACAAACCCGGAGCACGCTGTCGTTATGGCTAGCGTTTTTCTCAAGCGGTGCGAGCGTCTACATGTGTTTCAGTTGGCTGCCATCTCTGCTCTCCGCAGGAGGCTTAGATCTGGCCGGTGCGAGTCAGGGGTTGGCGGCCTACAATTATGGCGGCGTTGTCGGTGTGCTGTGCTTCGTATCGCTGGTGAACCGCTTTGGCTCGCGCATTCTTACGCTGGTCGCCTCATCCCTTGCTGTCGCCACTGCTTTGCTTTTAATGGCCATCGCCATCAAACCAAGCGGCAGTCAGATCCCTCTGTTGACCGCTCTAGCGGCTCACGGCTTTTGCGTCAACGCCGTGCAAACCAGCCTCTTCGCTTTGGGTGTTCACTTGTATCCCACGCGAGTACGTGCCAGTGGTGTGGCTGTTGGCTCCGCCATCGGCCGGGTCGGCGCAATCCTGAGCGCATCAGTGGGATCTATGCTGATTCAAGTGGGGCGCGTGCAATTCTTCGAATTTCTGACCATCGCGATGTTCGTCGCCTTCATCGGCCTAAGCCTGCTCCACAATCACATCCCCAGCTTTGGCGCCAAACGAATCCTCACAACAGCGGCTTAAACTAGCGGCGTCTGCGCGCTTCGCAATCTTCGGCCACCAGCGGCATCCCCGGCTCCATGCCAGCGTTCGAACGAACGTTGTAACGCGACCGTGCTGCAAACAGCTTCTCTACTTCTTCGCGTGGCAGTGCCTGCGCGCCACCCAACATTTCCGCCACAAAAGTAATCCTGGCGAAATGTTCCACCGTCTCCATACGAAAGTAAGCTTGCCAAACATCTTCGCCGTAGGAGGTGCAACCATGATTCTCTAGCAACAGCGCGTCGTAATGCGGAATGAACGGCAGCATACCGTCGCTCAGCGCCGCCGTTCCCGGCAATCCATAAGACGCCAGCGGTACCGCGCCTAACTGAATAATCACTTCAGGCAGTAGAGCTTTATCCAAAGCCCGGCCCGCTGCCGCGAACCCCGTGGCTACCGGTGGATGGGCGTGCACCACCGCATGCACGTCTGGCCGCAACGAATAGATGGTCGTATGCATCGCAATCTCGCTCGTGCAGGCGCGCTGGCCTCGTACTTTGGCTCCGCCCAAATCACAAACGATCAGGTCGTCCGACTTCACCATTCCTTTGCTCACCGCCGTCGGCGTGCAAAGAATGTGTTCTTCGTTCAACCTGATGCTGACGTTTCCATCATTCGCCGCCACCCAGCCCTTTTCGTACACCAAGTGGCAGACGCGCACGAGGTCGTCCCGATGCTCCTGCTCAGTCTTACCCATGCGAATTCGATTTTAGCAAGCCCGATGCAGGAATGCGGTCGTCGGCGCTCTTTCTTTCTCTTCCCGCTACAATTAGACCGTGGAAAAAAGGCGAATGTGCCCGAACTGCCGGGCCTTTATCACGATCAGCGACCGGGTCTGTCCTTACTGTGAGGCACAAATAGGACCAAGAGCCGTCGACTTGCGACCAAACGCCTTCGCCGCATCGTTCTTGCCTGGCGCCAATCTCACCAGCATTCTCATCCTGGTCATCAATTTCACATTCTTTCTGGTGCAGCTCGGATTCAGCCACAGTCTAAGCGGTCCTAACATGGACGTCGACCTTGCCCTCGGCGCAGCCGTTTCCGACTATGTCTCTCATGGCCAGTGGTGGCGTTTGATCACTGCCGGCTTTCTACATGGCGGCTGGATCCACCTCTTGATGAATTCCTGGTCGCTGTTCATTCTGGTGACCGAGGTGGAACAATTCTACGGAACCAACCGTTTACTGGTTACCTATGTTTTTTCTACTTTTACCGGCTTTTGGCTGGCCTGTAGGATGACGCCGCATACCCCAATCCTGGGCGCGTCGTGTGCGGCCTTCGGTCTTATGGGCATCATGCTGGCCATGGGCATCGGCCAACGAGCCGATCCATTGACGCAAGCCGTTCGGCGGCACTATGGTCAATGGCTTGTTTTGGGCCTGGTTATGAGTATCAACGGCGGTATCAGTCTTTCTGGCCACGTTGGCGGACTCATAGGCGGCTTCGTCATAGGCCTAATCGCTGGCCGTCCTGGTCATCCAAAATCTCCTCGTGAGATGTTCTGGAAGATTGCCGCCATCGCATCTGTTGCTTTTGCTGTCCTCTGCGGCTATCTGGATTTCGCGTTTGTTGCGCAATTACTAAAACATTCCACTACTTCCATGTAATATAGAAGTCAAAGATCGCTTTTTTGGCACAGCTACTCCTGCTTCGCGGGGCCAAGCAACTGTTGACTTTGCGTGGACCCAGTGGTGTACGCCGTGGTGCGGCCCTAAATGATTTAGGAATGATCGAGGATGGTTCGATCCTCATTCAAGATCGGAGAATTCTTTCGGTTGGTCCTACCCGCCGAATCGAAAACTTGAAAGAAAGCCGGGGCGCCATCGATGTCCCCGTCCATGGTTGTGTGGTCATGCCAGGTTTTGTTGATCCTGCCATCCACGTGACTCTCTTCGAGAACCGTGCCTCTTCCGAGTCCGTTGCGAAACGCAAGAAGGCCCTCAACTTTTACGAAGAGAGTCTGCTTCTCATCCGATCCTGCTTGCAGCACGGCACCTTGAACGCTCAATTCAAGGTCTATTCCGAGGCTGGTTCACACGTGGCTGATGTAGCCGCGCTGCGTCAATTGGCGACAATCGGCTCCGTGCCTGTGGGAACCGTACGCAGTCTGCGCCTGTTGGCCGATCCCTTTGACGACGTCAAACCCGATACCTTGGCCGCGCGCTTCGCCACCCTTCGTCGCCGCAGTCTAACGCAGTTTCTAGAAATTCTCGCCAACGCTGAGCAAGCGCCGAACGAGCCGTTCTGGGAAATGCTCAGTCAAGTGGGCCTACCTCTCAACTTGATTTGGCCTGGCGGATCGGCCGAGGTTCTGCGCAATCTGCTGGCTCTGTCGCACGCCCGCTCTGTCTTCTGTCCGGCTGAGCTGAGTTCGCAGGAGTGTTCCGTTCTCGCGCATTCGCCTTCCATCGCCGTATTCAGTCCCTGCAAGGAACTTTTAGAGGAACGCGAAAACCCTTCTGCTAAGAAATTAGCGGACGCAGGTGGCGCCATCGCCCTCGCTAGCGGGTATGATTCTAAAGATGCGCCTATTTTCAGCATGCAAATGGTGGTGGCTCTAGCCGTGCTTCGCCTGCGTCTCAGTGTGGAGCAAGCCATCTCCGCTACAACCATCAATGCCGCGCACGCCGTGGGTTGCGCCGATGAAGTGGGTAGCCTGGAACCCGGCAAACGCGCCGATATTCTCGTCTTGAATCTGTCCGACTACCGAGAAATTCCACGGCGCATCGGCGTCAATCAGGTCGCCATGGCGCTGCGCGAAGGCAGCTTCCTTATCAATCGCAAACGGGCGAAAGCGAGCGTTTGACGTTGCTGGTTGAGTGCGTGCCTAACTTTTCCGAAGGACGTGACGCGGCGCGGGTGGCCGCCCTCGAAGCCGCTATTTCCTCGGTTACTGGCTCGCATGTGCTTCACCGGACCAGTGACGCCGACCATAACCGCAGTGTCATCACCTTTGCAGGCGAGGCCGAAGCCGTTCTCGAATCCGCGGTTCGCGCTACCGCCCGAGCTGCAGAGATCATCGATCTTAACGCGCATCGCGGTGTCCATCCGCGCCTGGGTGCTCTCGATGTTCTGCCGTTCGTTCCGCTGGGCGATACTACTCTTGATGAATGTGTCGCGTTAGCTCATCGCGCCGGCGAACGCATCTGGCGCGAACTCCACATCCCGGTTTATTTCTATCAAGCCGCCGCCCGTCAGCCGCATCGCACTTTGCTTGAAAAGGTTCGCCATGGCCAATTCGAAGGTCTGCGCGAACTGGCGCTCACTGACGAAACGAAACGTCCCGATCTCGGCGGACCGGCTCTTCATCCCACTGCAGGTGCTGTCATCGTCGGCGCTCGTCCGATCCTGATTGCCTACAACATCAATCTCGCTACGGCCGATCTCAGCATTGCCAAAGCCATCGCACGCGCTATTCGCACTAGCAACGGTGGCCTACCTTGCGTAAAAGCGCTCGGCTTGCCTCTTGAATCGCGCCGCCAGGTGCAAGTTTCCATGAACCTGACCGACTTCAACATCACGCCGCCACACGTAGTTTTTGCCGAAGTGAGCCGTCTTGCCGCCGCCGCCGGGGTGGCCGTCGCAGAAAGCGAATTAATAGGTCTAATGCCGCGCAAAGCCGTCGAAATGGGATTCGCGGATGCTCTCAAATTCCCTGAATTTAGCAGCAACTCAGTTATCGAAAATTGCCTCGCCAACTACGCAAAGCCGAATTCTATCTCCTGAATTCTGCCTTCTGTATCCTCTCCTCGTTTTCTTCCCCCGTATCATAAGAAGATGGCATCCGTTCTCACTCCCGAGCCTGAAGTTGTGACAGCCGCGCAAGAGGTCATGCATCTCGAGCGCGAATACCTGTTGCAGAATTACGCACGCTATCCTCTCGCACTCCATCGCGGCAAAGGCTGCTACGTTTATGATCTGGAAGGAAACCGCTACCTCGATCTCATCAGCGGTATTGGCGTGAATTCGCTGGGCTATGCCCATCCGCGTATCACCAAAGTCATTCGCCAGCAAGCCGGGCTCTTACTACATACGTCGAATTTGTACTACCACGAATATCAGGGCCGCCTAGCCGAGCGCCTCGCCAAAATCAGCGGTCTCCACCGCAGTTTTTTTTGTAACTCCGGCACCGAATCCATGGAAGGCGCGCTCAAAATGATTCGCGCCCATGGCAATTCCATTTCGCCCACCAAGTACGAAGTCATCTCGCTCGAAGGTTCTTTCCACGGCCGTACTCTCGGCGCCATTTCCATAACCGGCCAGGCGAAATACCGCAAAGATTTTGAACCGCTCCTACCGGGCGCGCGCTTCGTCGAACGGAATAACATCGCCGCGCTCGAAGCCGCCTTCAACACGAATACGGCGGGCATCGTGCTCGAATTCATTCAGGGGGAGGGTGGCATCTATCCCATCTCGGAAGCATTCGCCCGCCGCGCGTACGAACTAGCCGCGCAATACAACGCGCTTCTGGTGTTCGATGAAATTCAATGCGGCGTCGGCCGCCCTGGCGCTTATTTCGCCTATCAACTGCTCGACCCCGCCCTTCTGCCCGACGTGGTTATCGCCGCCAAGCCTATGGGCTGCGGTTTGCCCATCGGCGTTGTCGTCGCAAACGAGAAAGCGGCGGCGGCGATTAAGCCCGGCATGCATGGCACAACTTATGGCGGCGGCCCGCTGGTCTGTCGCGTTGCTCTGGAATTTTTCGATATCCTCGACGAACTGCTGCCGTCCATCAACACCGTTGGCGGCTATTTCCGTATGCGCCTCACTGAACTGATGCGCAAGTTTTCGTTCATTAAAGAAGTGCGCGGCCAAGGTCTTATGATCGGTGTAGAACTCGAAATGCCCGGCAAAGATCTTGTACTCGACGGCATCAAAGAAGGCGTCCTCTTCAACTGCACGCATGAAAAGGTGCTCCGCCTTTTACCGCCCTACATCCTGACTGAGCAGGATGTTGACCGCGCTATGACGGCCTTAGTAAAGGTCTTCCGNNTCCAGCGTTCGTACTGCTGTTTTTAAACTCGTGTGCGAATAAGCGAGCGAACTTGCAACTGGAGCCAGATCCGCATGCGATCTCGCGTAGATTGAACATTCCCGCGGCGCGCCATCCCCGCGTTGCCCTTGATCCTTCAGGCGACACAGTGTATGTTCTGGCCGTTGCCGGATCTGATCCTGTCTCGCAGTTAGTGCTGCTTACTTCCGTGAACGGTGGCGATACGTTTGAACCGCCAGTCTCTATCAACGAGCCTGGCACCAATGTTAGTTCGCACGGCGAAAACAGCCCAGTGTTGCTCTTCGGTCCTGGCGAGAAACTCTACACAATGTGGGAACAGCAGGACGGGGAAGCGGCCGCCATCATGTTTGCCGCCTCTCTCGACTTTGGTGCTACCTTCGAAAAACCGGTGCGGGTCTCCGACCAACCCACGCCCACTTACAGCGGTTACCCCACGTTTGCCGTCGCTCCGAACAAAACGCTCTGCGCCGCATGGCTTGATTTCCGCGACCAAGCCGCTCAATCTGACACTGCGTCCATCTATCTTTCGTGCTCGATTGATGAAGGATCTACGTTTTCCAAGAACCTGAAAGTCGCCGACGGCGTCTGCCCCTGTTGCCGCCCCTCGATCGTCTACGGCCCACAAGGCCAACTGATGGTCTTTTGGCGGCGCGTGTTCCCAGGCAACATTCGTGATATGGTGGTTTCCATTTCGAACGATCAAGGCAACACGTTCGCACCGCCCGTACGCGTGGCCGAAGATAATTGGAAGCTCGAAGGTTGTCCCGACTCTGGCCCGGCCGTTGTGAAAGTAGGCCACCGCATTTACGTTGCTTGGTTGACCGAGGCTACGCGCGCCCGTTCGGGTGTGCGCCTTTCGTGGACCGATGACGGGGGCAAGACTTTCTCTTTGCCCGTGATGGCGTCTACTAAAACGCTCGACGCCAACCACCCAGCCTTCGCACTCGAAGACGATGGCACGCTCCTGCTCTCTTTCCAAGCCCGCGATCCCTATCGACGCGGTGGATGGACGCCGCCGCGCCCCTATGCTGTCGAAATTGACAAACATGGCGATCTATCCGACCCTGTACTCATCGCCGACGGCACCATGCCTGTGGAATTTCCGACAATCGCCGCCGGCAACGCGGGTCGCGTCTTCTTCGCCTGGACCGAATCGACCACCGATTCCACCGGCGAAAAAGGCACCGTCATGCTTGTCCGTGCCCGCACCCCGGATCGGTAACGAAAAGTAAACAGGACGCTGTTTACAGTTTCCTATTGACTTGCTTAGAGAAGCTCTTCCCTGTTATCCCCATCCAACCTCTTCACAATCTTGCTCACATCCTGCGCACTGCGCCGGCTCGCCACCAGCAGTGCATCCGGCGTATCCACGATCACCAGATTCTCCACACCCACCAGCGCAACCAGTTTCTGTGCATCCACATAATTGCCCCGGCTGTCCTCTGCAATCACTTCGCCGCCGCGTGTGGCGTTACCATTCGCATCTTTATCCGCCAGATCGTAAACCGCTTCCCAACTACCCACGTCGTTCCAGCCGATATCATCTAGCGCTAAGCCCACCACGTCCTTCGCTTTCTCGATGATTGCGTAATCTACCGAGATGTTCTCGCACAGCGGATAAACCTCCGCCAGCTTCTTCGTGAAGTTCTTTGAATCGACACTCGGCAATCCAGCGAGCAGCGTCGCTGTCTTCGGCTGGTGCTGTCGCATCAACTCCAAGACCGTCGACGCCTTCCAGAAAAACATCCCCGCATTCCAAAAGAAGTGCCCGCGTTCCACAAACTGTTTGGCCGTTCGCGTGTCAGGCTTCTCACGAAAGCTCTTCACCGGGATGGGAGTGTTCCCGCCGGGCATCACGTTCTTCGGGAATTCAATGTAGCCGTAGCCAGTCTCGGCCCAGCGCGGTTGAATGCCCAACACCACTACATCCTGTGTCTCTGCGGCCCGAAACGCTGCCTTCACAAAGTTGCGAAAGCGCGCGTCTTTTAGGATCAAGTGATCGGCCGGGAAAACGCCTATCACTGCGTCCGGATCAAGCCCCGATAGAATATGCGCGGCGAGTCCAATGCAAGGCGCCGTATTGCGCTGCGCTGGTTCCGCAATAATCTGGCGCTTGGGCACCTCCGGCAACTGCTTGCGAATTTCCTGTTGCAAGTAGTCGTTCGTGATTACCCAGATATTCTCGGGCGGAATAACTGCGCTCATCCGGTCCACGGTTTGCTGGATCAAAGACCGCTCTCCAAAAAACCGCAGAACCTGTTTTGCGTTGCGTTTGCGGCTGCGCGGCCAGAAGCGAGTGCCGCGTCCGCCGGCCATGATTAGGCCGTATCGGTGATTTGCCATAAAAGAAAAGTATTCGCAGCCAAACGCTGCGTATTACGGAGTCGGATTGCCGTGGTTGACCGGTATTTCGTGGTTCGGCAACTGGGAATCGGGAAAACCATGAATCAAATTCAAGGTTCTGTTCCAACGAGTCCGCGAAAAGAAATGCTGTGCCAAGTCCGCGCCGTGCGAAACCAGAGAACTAAAACTCGAACCTGCGAGATCGTCCGTCGAGGCCCTGTACGACCAGTAAATGACAATCGGCTTGCCAATGATATTCTCACGCGGCACAAAGCCCCAATAGCGGCTATCGAGCGAATTGTCGCGATTGTCGCCCATCGCGAAATAAGAATTCTTCGGCACTACAACCTCGCCGTTTACGACGTTATCCTGCAACATCTTGCGCTGTAGCTCTGCTGCTAAGGCCGTCGATGGCTGATAAGGGGTCGGCTCACCGGGAAAATTGTCGCGGTATTCGTCGTAGTTATCCAACTTGTGATAAACGTACGGCTCATTCAGCTTCACGCCATTGCGGTACAGATCGCGATGCACCATGCGCAAATGATCGCCGGGCACGCCAATCACGCGCTTCACGAACGTGTTCGTCAAGTCGCCAGGAAAACGAAACACAATAATGTCGCCGTGTTTCGGTTCTTCGTAAGGCAGAATATATTTGCTAATGCTGCCGCTGGGCGCGTACGCCAGCTTATCCACCAGCAGGTGGTCGCCAATTAGCAGCGTGTCTTCCATCGATCCGGTCGGAATCACAAAGGCTTGCACCAGCGTGGTGGTTCCGAACAACAGCAACAGAATCGTAACCGCCCACTCGGCAATACTATTGCGCGGTGGTTCCTTCGGTTCGCTCTCTTTTTCCGTTTCTGCCGCTTTGTTGTCTTTGATTTGCTCTGCCATTTTTATAGGTTCGCCGTAACTTTCATTGTATCTTTCGCCGCCTTCGCCCAATCGGCGCGCTTCTGCTGCACAATAGAAAGGATGAAACGTGTTCAAAAACACTTCGTGCTGCCCGCACTGCTGTGGGGCGTCGTGTCCGCGTGCGGCTCAAAGCCGGTTGAGCAAGCGAGCCCAGCCCCCGCCGCCGACGTTCGACCGTCCCAGCACGAAGAGATGATTCGCCGCGACACGTCCGAACCGGTGGCAACGCCCTCGCAAGCTGGAACCTTGACCATCCCCGCCGGACAAACCATTTCCATTCGCACTGCCGAGGGTATTGATTCAGACCACTCTCAGCCCGGTCAAACCTTCAGTGCCAAGTTGAGCGAGCCAGTCACCTTGGCCGGTCAGCTCATTGTTCCGCGGGGCACTTCCTCGTCTTTGCTTCTGTCCAAGGTAGGTTCAGACCTCGAACTTCGCCTGGCCACCATCATGTATCACGGTCAAGCCCTGTCTGTCTCAACGGTCCGTTCCTTGCCTGGCAAATCCATCCACATCGAATCCGGAACCGAAATCAGCTTCCAAACTGCTGCGCCTGTCGTTCTTCCGCGTTAGAACGTAAACCGCAGTTGCAACTCTAATCGCCGATTATTTGCCAGTTCCGAAAAGCCTTCACCATTCACCGAACCCGCAATCTGGTTCGCCCTGCCAAAGAGGGGAGACGTGATATTGCCAATCACCGGCCCTTCATTCGTGTGGTTTAACAAATTTCGAATCGACATGGAAACCGTCAAATTAAAACGGTGTGCCGTGTTCGGACTTCCAAACAATCCGCGCGTCCCTTGTGGCGCCGAAAGCATCGGCCCCGCCGTCGCAGGTCCGTCGCGTCCTGTCCTTGCGGCCGAAGAGCCATGCTCGGCCCCAAATCCCCACGTGCGACCAATCCGCAAATTCACCGAATAAAGCCCCGGTCCCCGTCCATAGTTGCGTGGAATAATGGCCTCGTTTGCGCCCGGATTCGCATCCAGCAATCCATAGATAGTCTGTTGCACACCGGGCAGGGAAGCATTGGTCGAAATGCCGGGCCGCGCCGTAAATACCGTCGTCCCATAAGGATCATTGCCGGTCGTGATGTTAAACGGCACGCCACTCTGCAGCGTCACAAACGGATTGAGCCGGATGTTCCAACGCGTAAGAATATTGCCTCCCATCACCACCCTGTTGCGCACATCCGTGGCCGCCGCTCCATACTCTCCCGCTGAGCTGTAAGGGTTCGCGGCAAACGTTTGCGGCCCATCCGAATTGCTCATTGCATGATTCAACACGTAATAGCCAAACAACGAAACAGCCGCGTTCATCTTTGAGTTGACGTTCACAATCATTTGATTCTGGTTGTAAGTGCCCGCTGCGGTCAGCAAGAAAATCGGCCCTTCGCCTGGATACGGATAAACGCCACTCCCCGGCAGCGGCGCGTTGATATCGGCTGACCGCAACACGTGCAATGCCCGCGAGTTCGTGTATGTCATCGCCAGCGTCGTTTTTTTCGGCAACTGCCGCTCCAGCGTCACCGCCGATTGCATGATCGAAGGCGCACGCAAATGCGCATCCACTTCGTCAATAGACTGTGTCGTTCGATTCCCGCTCAGCGAACTCAGCACCGGCACGTTCGGGTAAAAGTCTGGATTTGAAATCACATACTGCTGCTGCACCAGTCCGTTGTACCGGTTTGCCGTCAACACGTTCGCCAGTGAGAAGCGGTCATAAAAGACTCCAAATCCGCCGCGAATCACGGTCTTATGCGCGCTGACCTTGTTCCCCGGAGACCACGCCAACGCCACTCGCGGTGCTATGTCCCGCCCGTCATGAATGTTCGTCTGCGCTTCATAGCGAAGTCCCAGATTCATCGTCAAATTCGCGCGCACGCGCCAGTCATCGCCCACAAAAACTCCGCCATCCGCTTGACTCACTGCCAGGTTCGGCGTCCCGCCATTGATCGAAAACTGTGATGCCCCGCCTCCCAATGCTCGAATCTGCGCCGGCATATACCCGAGTTGCTGAAACAGCAGCGTTCGGCGGTACACCTCAATTGATGAAATCTGAATCATCGTTGGCGTACCGCTGGCACTTAGAATCTCTTGGTTCGCCGCATTCAACTCCGGCGCCAATTCACCCGCGAAGGTAAAGGTGCCATTGAAATTTGAGGGCGACATACTCTCAATCGTCTGCCCACTTAGTCTCACGCCAAACCGCCATGCATGGGTCCCGCGCAGCGTAGTCGTGTAATTCTGCAGCGCGAAATTATTCTGAATGTCCAGCCCGTGACTGATTTGTGCGCCGCCTCCATTGAACGCGCCCAGCACCTGGATCTCCGGCGCAATTGTATTCGCATCCGTTTGCGTGCCGTGCCGGAAATATTGAAAACGCGTTTCATTCACCGTAGTGCCGTGCACCAACGTCTCAATCGCCTGTGCCGTCTGAAAGAGATTCACCAGATGATAACCGCGCGAAATCAAATCGAAACTCCCAATCCCCGCATCCCGCACATCCGCCCTCGTCCACAAATAGCGAAACGCCAAAGTGTTGTAATCGTTCAATTGATAATCCACATGCGGCCCAACCAGCCAGTGCCGCTGCGGCGTAGTCAACACACTCGAAAACGGGCCGGCTAGTGTCACCGCATTCGTCACACTTCCGTCATCAACCGCTTGCCGTTCGAAATCAAAAGTGAATGAAGCGCGTTTACTCAATGGTCCGCTAAAGCTGTTCTCACTCTCTTGCAGCAGAAACGGGACTTTCTGCGACGAATAAGGATTCCGCGTGTTCCACCAATCGGTGCCCAAATTGTACGCAATGCTGCCGTGAAATTGATCGCTACCTGGCTTGGTGAAAATCTCAATTCGCCCGAGCCCCAGCTTGTCGTATTCCGGCGAAAACGGATTCGAATTGATCCGAATCTCTCGAATCGATTCCTTCGGCGGCAACTGACCACCGCTAAATCCATCGACAAAGATCGCTCCGCCGCTTGGCCCTGCTGCCGGTCCCGCCAACGCGGCTAGATCGTCTGCTAAATCCTGTGGATCGTCCGAAAGAGCATCCAGGTCCTTCCCGCTGATAATCGTTGCGCTCGCGTTGCTGGCCGTCTCCATACTCACGCTCGGTCCCGCGTCATCTTCAACGGTGACTCTTTGCGTAATGTTCATGATCTTCAAAGGCAGATCGAGCGTGTTCACGCCAGCTTAAAACGATCTTGATTGGTGCAGCCAGTTCGAGATGTTCCGCCGTCGCAGTTACCAAGCATTCGCCCAGCACCAGCTCGTTGATCGTGTAGTTGCCTTGCGTTTTCGTTGTGGCAACTTTGTCCGCTGAACCGGCCCGCTGCACGCGCACCGTTGCTCCTGGGACCACCGCTCCTGATTCATCTGTCACACGACCACTCAATACCGCCGTCTGCGCAAATAACGGCGATGACGCGGCAAGGCACACCAAGGGCAATAGGAATTTCGTCAACCAGCAGCTCCCAAAGAAATTTATCTTTAGTTTAGCCGCCTGATACAACTATGCGTTGCCGAACAGCTCTAAATAGCCGCACCGTGAACATGGAAAGCTCTGGATTTTGTACTTCGCCCTGTCCGATGTCTTTGTCCCAGTCCAAATACTTCTTTCAGGTTGCCCTTCCACCCATCCGTCATCTAGCGCCTCCCATCCAGTAGTCCGTATATATTCACAGCATTGTCATAACTCACGACATACACGCGTCCATCCACGATCAGGGGCGGCACAAACTTCACAAGTGTTCCCATCCGATCCCGCTTCGCATCTCCCTCACTACTCCATAACTCCTCCAACGTTTCCGCATTGAACGCATGTACTGTCCCATCTGCATTCCCATGGTCGGCACTCTTGCTTGTACCCACCGTCGCCCAAACAATCCCTGTGCCAGCTTTCGTCCCATCGGAGGAAACAGTCAGTGCTCCTCCGGGTGATCCATGCGACGCTACCCGTCCCTTGGCGCCCACTGTGTCATCCAATAATGGACCTCCGAACCGGAGCATTTCCAAAACACCCGCCTCATTCCAGACGAATAACTCGGGGCCGCCAGGACCCTCCCAGTAAGCCGGACCTGCCATCAACCTCCCACTCTTGAGAGCCACCGCCTGCTTCCGCCCAAGGTCGTCCTCCGTGAGTCCTCCCAAGTGAGTGGGATCAAGCGCAAATAACTCACCCTGTTTATTCCCGCACAGTAAAACACCCTTCTCCGGAAACAGCATAGGACCGCTCGATCCAAGGTCCGCATCCTTCGCGTTCTGTTGTGCGTAATCATGCGGCGTATAAAAATCATCCACCCACAAACGCGAACCCTCCGCTCGCACCTTGATTACCGAATTGCCAAAATCCTGCTTCCCATCCCAGCCGCCATTTCCCACTTCAAAGTAAAGCGCTCCGCTCGCGTCCACTGCCGGACCTCTGCCGGATTGCCAGATGCCACCATCTTCACTGTTAGCCGTCACGCACAACACGCCTTCTTGTTTCAAACTCGTTGCGTCATAACTCATGATCCAACCGTGATACGGCCGGATGTCCTCATGCGACGCCCATGCAATCACCACACGCCCATTGGATAATGCCAAAGCAGTCCGCTGGTTACCGCCTTTGGGATCGAACGTTACAAAGCCATCCCGCGCATCCTTGGCCCCGCCCTTTACCCGCGCTTCAATCACCACGGGGGGCGCTTGGTCGTCACCGCTTCGCAGATCCAGCTTGTGTAATCGCTGCACATAATGCCCGTTCTCTTTCGTGCGCGCTACTAGGTACATTGCCTGCGCAGCTAGATCAATCACCGGCGTGCCCTCAATTCCCGCGTTCCCTACAACATTCAAATCATTACTATTCGTGATATCGCTAACCGGCACTGGTGTCACGCCCGCGCGTTCGTCCGTGAAATCTCGCAGCCACACTGGCGGACCACTCTGCTGTGCATCGAACGCGTAAACCTTGTCATTCATCGTGGCCACGAACAGTAGATTCCGCGGCATGCCTCCGACAACGACCCCGTGCACAAACAAGGGCTGCGCATACACGGCTCCATCTACGTAATAGCGATACAGTCTCCCAAAGATCTTCCCGTTCACATTCGATGCAGTCAGCGTTGTCTCGTGCGAATTAACCGAGTGCGAATACGCGTCGTATCTGTTCATCAGCACATTTACTTGTGCTGGAAGCGATTGGGAAACGGCAAATGTCAGGAGAAGGAAGCGGGAGCGGTTCAGCATAGAGTCCGTTCCAACAGTCTACTTGCTCCGCACCGGCGGGCCATCTGGCCTTACGTCTGTTTGCGCCGCCGCGAGGCCACCGCTTTCGCATGTTTCGATAACGCTGCTTTGCTCGCTCCCGTCCCCGACTCCTTCTTCAGCGCCTTCAGTGTCGCTCGTGACCTCGTCGCACTTGTCTTCGACTGTCCGCCCTCCTGCGCCTTCTCCAAATCCTTCTCCGCTCTTTTGCGAGTTGCCTCCGACGTTGTTCCTTTCTTCGGTGGCGGCAAATCTACGCCTGCGCGTCGCGCCTTGGAAAGTCCGATCGCAATCGCTTGCTGCGGCGATCGAACGCCATGCTTGCCCTCCCGAACATGTTCAATTTCCTCTCGAACAAATTCACCTGCTTGCGTAGAAGGAGCTTTGCCCTCCGCTTTATCTTTATAGGCCCGTTTGATCGTCTTCTTTTCCGGCACTGCGATATCTCCCAATCGCATAGAGCAAGATCGAAACAATTGGGTTACCGCCGTCGATAACACTGACGAAACTGGCAGCGTAATCAGACATCTTCTACATCGTCGAACTGACAGGAGAAGAACTTTTGTGAAAACTATCTATGCCCTAGGACTTGTTCTTGTCTGCTCAATGGCAGTCGCTTTCGCCGATGTAAAAACCGACTACAACCACAAGGCGGACTTCAGCAAGTACCACACCTATTCTTGGATCAAAGTCCAGACAGAAAATCCGCTCTGGACCGATCGAATAACACGCGCCGTGGACTCCGAACTACAAGCCAAAGGATGGACCAAGGTTGCGTCGGGCGGAGACGTATCTGTCGCCGCCTATGGATCGACTCACAATGAACGGAGCTTGGAAACCTGGTACGACGGCTTCGGCGGCGGGTGGGGTTGGCGCGGCTTCGGCGGCGACACAATGGCCACCACCAGTGTCGAGAAAATCCCGGTCGGCACCTTGGTCCTTGATATGTTCGACAGTGCAAACAAGCAATTGATTTGGCGCGGTTCTTCGAGCGACACCCTCAGCGACAAACCCGAAAACAACGAGAAAAAGTTAGACAAGTCTGTCGCGAGTATGTTCAAGAAGTTCCCACCGGAATCGAAAGGCTAGCGTTTGATGCGGCCGCGAGATCTTCGTTTCTCGCGACCGCAAACCTCCCTCAGAACGCCAGGCGAAGCCCAAACTGCCAGCGCCTCATTTGTGACAATGCTGCCAGCGACAGAATTTGCCCCGCCGTTGGCGAATCTACAACCGAAACGGGTTGCCCAAGATTCACATGATTGAAAGAGTTAAACAATTCGGCTCTGAATTGTAAGCCTACCTTCTCGGTCACCCGGAAGTTTTTCGAAAGTGAAGCATCAGTATTGAAGAGGTGCGGGCCGAAAAACGAATCGCGCGCGACATTGCCGAACGTTCCGGCCGCTGGCCTGCTCCATGGCCCTCGCGTACAGCCGTTGGCATTCAACTCCGGCGTAGCTCCTGCCAGGCAGCCCGAACTTGTTGAACTCGGAGTGGCCACAGCGAACCAGTTCGCTGCTGTCTGGTTCGCCACGCTCGCATTCCCCACCAGATTCGGCCGGCAGGGACCTGTGTCCTCATCCTTTCCGCAATCTTGATAGGAAGGCGTAAACGGTAGCCCCGACTCCCAATTCCAAATTCCCGAAAGCTGCCACCCGCCTATCGCCAGATCCTGCCAGCGCGGAGCTTGACTCAAGTACTTCCTGCCTTTGCCAAATGGCAGCTCATAGACTTGGTTCAGGTTGAAGACAAATCGCCGCACACCGCCTTCCCGCCCGTAATCGATGGCCGGATTCCAGTAGAAATAATCGTTCGCGAAATCGAACGCGCTCGACCACGTGAAGTTCCCTTGCAACACCAGCCCGTGGCCGTAACGCTTCTCACCGCGCACCTGCATCGAGTTGTATTTTGTAGTCGCATCGTCACTGAAGTACTTGATCGTTTGCGTCCAGCCGAACTCGTTGTAGAAATATCTTCTTTGGTTCGTGCTCAAGGTGCCAAAGCCCACAATGCTCGGCTCATTGATGTTGTAGTTGGTCCCGCCCGGTGTCACGTGTGTGCCTTTGTTTGCCACATACGCGGCAGAAAGTAAAAACCCTCCGCCGAACTGGTGCTCCAAGGTGAAGTTCCACGAATCCACCACTGGCAGGCGCATTGTATTATCGCTTGTCGTTGGCAGCACATTTGGCGAAATTCCATTCGGCAAAATCGGGTTGCCGGTTGCGCCTAACGGTTGCGTAGCCAGGATCGTGCTGGGCACCAGCGTGTTTGGCCCCTGTGCCAGCGTAAACACCGGTAGCCAGGGGTTCGCCGGATTCACCGACTGATTCGCGAGCACCGGCAAATTCTGCGTCACGTTATGTCCGAAAGACACGCCAAAAACTCCCACATCGTACGAACGTCCGTAGCCAGTCCGAATCACCGTGTTCTTCGTTACCTGATACGCAATACCTAACCGTGGTGCAAAATGTTTATACGAGGTATTTATGTTGCCATTCAAGCCAACCTTGTTTTGTCCCGCAATCAACACCTCACCTGTTGCGAGGTCTTGAAATCCGCCTTGCCCGGCGCCATTGACATACTGGGGAAAATAGATTTCCCAACGGAGACCATAGTTCAACGTCAACTTCGGAGTCACTCGCCACGTGTCTTGCGCGTACGAAAAGAAGCGATGCTGCCGTTCGGCCGCGCTCGTGGAATTACTCACATAGCGTGTAAACGTCTGCACTTCGCCCAGCAAATACGAAGCCATCGACAACCCGCCTCCCGTGGGCCCCTCTGTCGTCGTCGGATCAAACGTCAGTTGACCCGATCGATGTGAGTCACTGGGCACCCGCAAATTCTCGGCCCAACGCAAGTCGCCGCCAAACTTCAGCGAATGATTGCCGAATGTGTGTGTCACATTGTCTACCCACTGAAATTCCTGCTCCTGCTCGTTCAATGGGCAATTACACGCATTCACTCCCAACGAATAACCCCACGATGTTCCCCCCGTACCGTTCAACGCAAAAGCGGGTAAGCCCGACGTATATGTGCTGTCGAGATTCAATCCAGGAATGCCGGCATCCTTGGCCGGCGACGTGCCCAAGCCATTTGGATTAACGAACACGCGATACCGGAAGAAACCGAACCGGAAATCATCCAACCAGTCGGGTCGCGCAATATAATCGATGCCGTACGAAAGGCTCTGGCTCCGCAGCGAAGATTGACCCGCATACGTCGTTGTCGCGTAGTTCGGTCCTCCCGCCTCCAAACCAAACGCGCCGGGCGCATTTTGTCCCACTTGCAAGAAGCTGTAGCGCCCAAACATGTGCATTTTCTCCGTCTGATACCGGTCGGCTCGAACATCGAAAGAATCCGTGTTTACGATTCCGCTCCCCGACGCGCTGTAGTTCGGACTCGCGCCCGTTGCGCCCGCAATATTTGGCAGCGGGATTAGATTCAAAATATTCATCGCCTGGGGCGAGAGCTGCGACTGTGGAATGATGTTCCCCATAAACTGCTGCCGGTTCGCCGGCAGGACATTGCAATTGGAAGCAATGCAGGGGTTGTAAAACGGCACAGTTAAGTCACTCAGATTTCCCGTTCGCTCAGCCGCAGTCGGCACGCGAGTCAACAGTGAGCCGCCCACCTTCTGCCGCGTTCCTTGATAATCGCCGAAAATGAACGTCTTGTTCTTTTGAATTGGCCCTCCCAAGCTACCGCCGAACTGATTCCACAGGGTCTGGGGGATGTAACGGTTCGTTGTTCCAAACAACGGCTGCGATTGGGCAAAAGGATCGCGCGCCTGCGCTTCACTATCGCGTCGGTATTCGAACACACTGCCGTGCAAATTATTCGAGCCAGACTTGGTCTGCGCCGAAATTACGGCTTGGCTCGCCTGTCCAAACTCGGCATCATACGAAGTAGTTGTGATCTTCAATTCCGACACCGCATCCAGATTCGGCGTGATCACTGGTTCGCCCAGTACCGAGTCGCGATTGTCCGTTCCATCGAGTTGGAACGAAATGCCGCCCCAGTACTGCCCGCCAACGTTCGGTCGATAAATATCCTGCGGCTGCTCGCTGGCGCCTGTTGTACCACTTGCTTGGAAACCCGGTACCAGAAAATACAGCCGGCTCATGTCGCGCGAAAACACCGGCAACTCCGCCACTGCTTTCTGTGTCACGGTATCGGAGACGTCAGACTTCTCCGTCTTCAGCAGCGCCGCCTCACCCGTGACATTCACCACTTCGCCCACATTGCCAATCTTCAGTTCCGCATTCACCTGGGTGGCCGCATCAACCTCAACCGTTACGTTTTGTCGAACAAATGTGTCAAATCCATTAGCTTCAACCCGGACTTCATAAGTACCAACCACTAAGTGGGTCTGAGAATAGTTACCGGTAGCGTTGGTCACCGCTGAATAGACAATTCCTTTGCCGGTGTCCTTAATCGTGACTTTGGCATTCGGTACGGCCGCCCCGGAAGGGTCAACCACCGTGCCCACAATATTTCCAAACACGGCCTGCCCAAACCCTAATCCCGCTAAACCTAGCGCGCACGCACAAAGCGCAATCATTCTTCTCGACATGGAAGCTCCCCAAGTTACAAACTCATCTGGATAAGAGAGTTCCTTGCTGCAAACTCTTCACCCGTGCGGTGAAGTATATAACGTTTTTGTCACCCGTGGAGATAGTATTTCCTTGACCAACTAACTCGCCTTCACTCTGCCCTGCGCTTCTATCGTTTCCATTGCTGCACCTGTAGGTTCGGAAACTCCTGTTGCGCCCATTACGGCTACCGCTCTCCCGTCACTCGTCACCCTTTTCGCTCCCGTGACCCACCTTCCCGTAACACAAGGCGGCACAAAGGGACATCCACTCACCAAGTACTCTTCCGCCACGGTTACTGTGGCTCGCCCCGCTACTGTCACTCGCGAACTAACAGCCGTCGGAGTAGCCTCTCCTCCATGCGCACACGTCACTTTCGAACTGACATCTAAAATTGGATTCGCCATCTCAAATCACCGTCAATCCGCCGTGGTTGATATCCACCGCGGGCCCAATCAAAGTAATCGTCGCGCCCTTCCCGTTGCTGATCGTAATCCCCTTATCATTCACCACAATCATGCCGCCCGTTGCACTCTTCAACACAATGCCCCCGCTGGCCGCCGCGGGAATCGCATCGCTGAGTGCCATCACGTTGCCACCTGTCGTTTGCAGCACTATATTCTGCCCGGGAGGAATCGCCGTCGGCGTCGTCGCAAATGTCGGAACGTTCGCCACCGAGCCCCAAAAGCCTCCGGTCCAAATCGGAAAGTCTGGATTCCCTTTCTCGAATTCCACCCACACCTGCGAACCAATGGGTGGCACCATGAAGCACCCGGCTTGGATTCCCGCTACTGGTATGCAAGGCATAGCCCAACTGGAAACCGCGTTTTTCAGAACGTCCGGAACCTGCACTTGCACACGTCCGATTTGTTCGGGATCAAGATTCTGAACCACCGTTCCGCGATATTTGCCGTAATAAAGAGTCGTGTTCATATGATGAGTGAACCACATGCCCAATCGCCTCCGTTGGCTCATGATCGGCCTCGCCTTCTTCGCCACCGTAATCAACTATCTTGACCGCCAAACGCTATCCGTCGTCGCTCCTGTGTTGCTCGACCACTTCCACATGGATAGCATCGACTATTCTCGTGTGGTCTCTAGTTTTCTTCTTGCCTATACACTCATGAACGGCATATCGGGACCGCTCATTGACCGCCTCGGTACCCGCACAGGTTATGCGCTCTGCATGTTGTGGTGGTCAATCAGTTCTGTCTTGCACGTTTTCGTAACTGGCGCGCTGAGTCTCGGCATCTTTCGTTTTCTTCTCGGCATGGGGGAGGCCGGCAACTGGCCGGCGGCTGTTAAAGTTGTCGCGGAATGGTTCCCCTTACGTGAACGCGCGCTCGCGTCAGGTATCTTCAACAGCGGCGCTACCATTGGCGTAATTGTGGCGCCTCCTGTAATCGCCGCCATCGTGTTGCACTTCGGTTGGCAAGCTGCGTTTCTCATGATTGGTGCGCTAGGGTTCGTATGGCTTGTCGCTTGGCTTGCCATTTATCGCACACCTCTGGAAGGGGAACTCGTCAAGTGCGCGCCACTCCCCGTGTCTCAACTCCTCCGCATGCGCTTTGTTTGGAGCTTTACACTTTCGAAAATGTTTCTCGACCCCGCTTGGTACTTCTATGTGTTTTGGTTCCCGGAATACTTGAAGCAGGTCCACAAATTCAATCTCGCTTCCATCGGCAAGTATGCCTGGATACCCTTCTTGGTTGCGGCGCTCGGCAACATCATGGGAGGTTTCCTTTCGCCAGCCTTTATGCGCCGCGGCATGGAAACCGCTAAGGCGCGCAAGCTCGCCATCAGTGTTTGCGCCGTATTAATGATGTCTTCAATACCCGCGGTCCTCTCGCCTTCGCCTTGGATCGCCACTGGGTGTGTCGCCGTCGCGATGGCTGGTTATACAGGCGCGAACGTGACGCAATTGGCCTTCACTGCCGATGCCTTTTCCAAAGACTCGGTCGCGTCGGTCTGGGGCTTTGCCAGCATGGGAGCCGGATTTGGAGGAATGCTCTTCACGCTCATCGCGGGCTGGGTCATTCAACACTTCTCCTATGCCCCCGTGTTCATCGGCTTCGGCTTGATCCCGCTCGTGTGTTCCACAATTCTTTGGACACTCACCGGCCCTTTGCCTAAGCGGGAACAGAGACAGGAGTCGGTCGCGTGAGCCGCGACGTCAACGACATACCAACCACACCAACCAATACATCTTCGCCAATCGCAATTACCGCATCTGGCAAATGCGATTTCTTTACCGCCCGCTTCCGCAGCGCATAAGCGCCAAACGCCGCACCCACCGCCGCCGAAGCGCCAATCAACGCGCCCGCCCAAACCGACTTCTTCTTCGCCGAACAAATAATCGCGCCCGTGATTGCACCCGTAAAGACTCGCCCTAACAGCGGACCTACGGCTGTCCGATTCGGTGTAATGGGCAACTTGTCCGCGAGCAGTTCGCCAAGCGCCAACAGATTTGTCATTCTCATCACGCCGGGTTGGCTCACTAGCGCGAGTGTGCCGGTCACCCCACTCAGCGCGCCCTTACGACTCAGTTGTCCCAGGATCGCCGCCGGCGCCATGCTCCGCATCCCAGCCAAAGTTCCAAGCAGCGCTGCCGCCCAATAAGCGTTTACTTCCCGACTCATCCCACACTCTCCTATGTTTATTAAGACCCCGCCACTCAATTCCCGTTTCGCCAAAAAACCCCCCATGTTTCGGGACCTCCAAAATGAAGGTCGCAAATTGTCCAAAAAATATTTCGCCTATAACCTGCTAACCCTAAACCACTTACCGATTCTGTAATGTATCGTGCGTTCGTTTTAGGGGGGCGCCATGCTACTTTCTGGCAGGTCCGCCCGAGTGTTATCTCTGCTGCGGACCATTTTTCATTTAGGAGCAAATCATGCACGTTTCACATCAAGAGCCAAATGCTAATCGCGAAAATGCCCGCTCCTAAACGGGCCCCACGAGTGGCGAAGATAAAGCGAAGATGCCTCTCAACGCTTTGGGGACCGGCCTCACCGGAGTTACTGTTTTTCTTCCGTCCGAAGATGCGGAAGCCTATAAAGCCGTCGCGAAAAAGAGATGGCTGAGCTGAGAGCGCTGCAACCGAACGCATCGCCAAGGAAAAGGAAGACCTCAAGGAAAACCACCAGCCGCTACGTCGCTTCCCGTTCGCAAAACAAGCCTTNNGAAACCAATCGTATTGTCGTTGCCGTCAACATAGAATCCCACAACCTACCCAATATCGTTGATGCCATTGATCGTGGTGTTGGTAGATCCGAACGGATCAATCGAGTAATCACGCCACCGACATCTAAGAACCCAGGGGATTCACCGGGCGCCGGTACATAGAAGCCAACAGTCTCTCCAGCATCGTTAATTCCCACTGCTTGACTATTCTGATTGGCCGGCAGCAGCGAATTGATATTCGTCAAAACTGCGCCCGCTTGCTGTACGCCACTTGCCCGTTCAAGCCAATCGGATTAATAGCCGAAGAATAGCCCACCGTTGTGTTGCCGGCATTGATACCCAGACCTCGGTTAAACAATCCCGGGCTGATCGACGGTATTGAATGCGCTGCCTATCTTCGTAAAGCCATGCGTGTTAACCGCCAGCATCCACGTAGATCCCCACCTTGCTTCCTGCACTGTTGAAACGACGCTAAAAACCGTGGCTGATAACGTTTGTAACCCAATCTTGATCTTGTAAATAGACGTTAGAAAATCACTACAGATCGAGAACTGGCAAACTACAAACGGGTAGAAATTGGAGTGGAAGCGCGTGTTTACTGTGCCATGCGAGCGAGCACTAAGTCGAGTGGATTGCCCTTAGCCTGACCTTTGCACTCCTTCTTACGCGTCTGCCAAAGTTGTTCAGCCAGATCCAGATTCTGTTCCGATGCCTCGGCCAAGTGCGTGCTCGTAACATGAGTCTTCAACTTCTGGGTAGCCCGATCAAGCAATGCTTGCGCACCTGCTGATACGTTGCCGCCGTCGCACTGCTCCATATCTTTTGATGCCAGCTCCAGCAACGTTGCACTTCGGTGGTAACGGTCTTCTGGGCTCAGTCCTCGAAGCGTCGGATCCAGTTGCAGCAGTTGGTTACACAAATCCATCTTCTGCCTCGTGCCTTGATCGTCGGGCGCAAAGCGCAATGCAGTTTGGAAATCTTTCTCGGCTGTCCGATAGTTACCTCGTGCGAACTCAGCATTCCCCATCCCCGCATAAGCACTCTCATCCGAAGGCGCATCATGTTCAATGCCCCGAAACACTTCTTCGGCTCGTTCTGGCGAACCGGCCAGTAGGAAGAGATTGCCGATCTGCGCGCGTGTCTTGAGATCGCGCGGCGCCTCCTCTTGAATGGGCAGTAACTCGGCCAACAGTTCCCCTTTGAAGTTCCGCTTCGCCAATAAGTCAATCAGCTCAAATCTCGCCCTTCGGCGATTGCCTTCCGCATCCTCCGCCCAGTGCCCATAGATAGCCCGATGAAAGTAAGAAACTGCTTCTTCGAACCGGTCTTCTTTAACCAGCACGCGGCCCTTCAGTAGATTGGCCAAACCGTCTGTCGAATCGTTGCTCAGGACTTGGTTCAGGGTTGCGTCTGCTTCCTTTGCTTTTCCATCCGCTAGCTGGGCTTGGGCCAGTGTCCGCAGATAATCGCGATTCTCCCGCTCAATGGCTAGCGCATTGTTAAGCTGGTCAGTCGCCTGCTCGTACTTGCCGTTGGCCATCAACTGTTGCGCATCCTTAAATAGGCGTGCCGCCTCGGTTTGGCTCTCGGCATTGTCAATTTTCGCCAGAAACATGTCTACGGCAAAAAGACCGGCAATCGAAAGCAAGACCAATGCGAACGTCCCCAGAAATGTTCGGCCTGTCAATACGGTGCTCATGGTTCGATATGCTTGGCAACTCCATAAGCGGTCAGGATGTCTTCAAGCGAAACTGTGCCGATGGTCTGATTCACGTTCGCGCGGCTCACCACCGGCAGCACGGTTAATCCGCTCGCGCCCATTCGTTGCAGCGCCAGACTCAAGCTTTGGTCTGGATGCAAATGCGGTTCTGTGTCCGCGGAAGAATGGGTCTCCGCCGTCACCGGCCGCATGGCATCTTGCACGTGCATCTTCTCGCCCAGCGCTCGCGTCTCCGCAGTCGGGAGATGAATGCCCTCTTGGTGAGACAACGCCTCGTAGATAGGCTCAGGCTGGAGCTTCTTCGAAATGAAAAACGCGATCATGTTCGAAATCATCAGCGGCACAATAATCGTGTAGTCGCGCGTGATCTCGAAGATCATCATTACCGAAGTCAGCGGCGTCCGCACAACGCCGGCGAAGGCTGTTCCCATTCCTACCAGCGCATAAGCGCCCGCGTCTGCGGTCGAGTTCGGGAAGATCGCATGCGCTACTCCTCCGACGGCCGCTCCCATCATCGCACCAATGAACAAGCTTGGACCGAAGATGCCGCCCGCGTTGCCCGACGCATAACAAACCGCCGTGGCCACAATCTTAAGTACGGCGAAAAGAACAACGAGCTTCACGACAATGTTGCCGTTCAGCACCTTCTCGACATAGTTGTAGCCCACGCCTAAAACCTCTGGGACGAAATAGCCCAGCACTCCTACCGTGAGTCCACCTGCTACCGGTTGGAACCACGCGGTCCATTTCGGCAATCCCATGAACCATTCCCGCAAGTTCAGCAGGAGCTTAACGAAGCAGACCGACCCTAGACCTCCGATCACTCCGAGCACCGCGTAGACGCCAAATTCAGCCGGATTCACCAGATGGTAGCCAGACACATGAAACAACGGGTCGTCCCCTAACACCAAATGCAACACCATCCAGGAAGTGGCCGCGCTCAAAACCACTGAACCGAGCACAGTGGCATGCAGGTCTCCCAGAATTTCTTCCAGCGAAAAGAGGATCGCCGCAATGGGAGTGTTGAACGCCGCAGCCAGCGCCGCCGCGCATCCCGCGGGAACCAACGCCTTCACCTGCTTGGGTGAAAGACCCATGTTGCGCGCGACGACTGACGTGATGCCTGCGCCCACATGAACCGACGGCCCTTCGCGTCCGAGTGCGATGCCGCTGGCCAGCGATGCCGAACAGCAAAAGAACTTGCCCATCGCCGTTCGGAATAGGATGCGTCCGTCGTTAATGAATATGGCAGCCTTCGTTTGTGGGATGCCGCTGCCGCGCGCATTGGGAAAATAGCGCCACAGCAGATATCCAGTACTCAACGACCCGAGAACGGGAACCAGTATTCGCCTCCATCCTGCTCCTCCCGCTGGATACATGCGGGCCGAAAGCCTTCCAGTGAGCAAAATAAACGCGACAACCACCAATCCAACTAAAGCGCCGATGACCAGGCTTAGAACAAGTACGAGCTGATCTTCGTTTCGCCGAAGTCTGTCGAGACTTCCGCGCAACTTTTCAATCAACATCTTCATTTCCTACTAAACATAGCAAAGGAATGGTGACACCCGCCTAGATATACTTACTCTGATAGTGACTCAAATACGCCAAGAAAACAGCTTCGATATCGTCATAGCTGGTGCTGGCATTGTGGGAGCCTCCTGTGCTGCGGAGTTCGTCCGTAATGGCTTCGAAGTGGCGATCGTAGAACCGTCTGAAATTGGCGGAGGTGCAACTGCCGCCGGTATGGGCCATTTAGCCGTCATGGATGACTCTCCTGCACAATTTGCTCTCACCAGCTATTCACAGTCACTCTGGAGAGATCTTGTCCCTGAACTGCCGCAAGACGTGGAGTATCTCCCTTGCGGATCTCTATGGGTGGCCGCCGATGAAATGGAAATGGACGAAGTACGTCGCAAGTACGGCTACTACACTCAGCGCAACTTGCCCGTAGAAATGTTAGATGAGAAATCTTTGGCGGAAGCGGAACCTAATCTACGATCAGGGCTGGCGGGTGGCCTCGTCTTAAAGAACGATTCTGTTGTTTACCCTCCCTGTGCCGCTCGCTATTTTGTCTCCGAAGCGCAAAAGTCTGGCACTGTTTTGTTCCTCGGCCGTCGCATCGTTAAAGCAAAGCAGGGATCTGCCACGCTCGACGACGGCACAACTCTGTTCGCTTCGAATATAGTTCTTGCCACCGGAACAGCGATCGGCAAGTTAGTTCCCGGCCTCGATGTACACCCGCGCAAGGGTCAACTCCTCATCACTGACCGTTACCCCGGTTTTGTGAATCATCAGTTGATTGAGCTTGGCTATTTGAAAAGCGCTCACTCTGTACAATCCGATTCGGTCGCATTTAACGTCCAGCCCCGCAAAACTGGACAGCTGCTCATTGGTTCGTCGCGCCAATATGGCAACGAAGATCCCGTTATTGACGACACCGTGATGTCGAAAATGCTGCGCCGGGCTATCGGTTACATGCCGGCATTACGCTCCGTCTCCGCGATTCGTGGCTGGACCGGTTTCCGTGCCGCTACACCCGATAAACTCCCGTTGATTGGTGAATGTCCAGATTTGCCGGGCGTTTATCTCGCCACTGGCCACGAAGGGCTTGGTATCTCTACGTCACTCGCGACAGCGAAATTGCTTTGTGACCTTTTCTTGAACCGCGACTCAGCTATTCCTCGCGATCCATACTCTCCCAGCAGGACCTTCGCTCATGCCTGAGACGCAGCTAACCATCAACGGCAAAGCTATCTCTGTAAAAGACGGCACTACGGTAGCGGCCGCGGTCCTCATGGCCGGCTTTTCCGCCTTTCGTCGCTCCGTCTCCGGCGAGCCTCGCGGACCTCTCTGTGGCATGGGGATCTGTTATGAATGCCGCGTCGCCATTGACGGCGAGTCATATGCCCGTAGTTGTCAAATCGTCTGCCGCCCCGGTATGAGAGTGACAACCTCATGAGTGGAATTGTGATTGTAGGTGCCGGTCCGGCCGGTATCGCCGCGGCAGTCACTGCCAAACAAGCTACGCTTCTCGATGACAACCCAACCGTAGGAGGTCAAATTTGGAGAGGTGGTGACTCCCACCCCTGGTTCAAGCGTCTATCTGACAGCGACTCCAGGATCATCGCTAGTGCACGAGTGATCGCTGGCGACGCAGCCCACCAAACCCTCCTGGTCGACCGCGATGGCAAAGTAGAGACAATCTCATATAAAAAACTGATACTCGCCACCGGCGCGCGCGAATTGTTCCTCCCATTTCCTGGTTGGACACTGCCTAATGTAATGGGCGTTGGTGGTTTGCAGGCGCTCGTAAAGTGCGGTCTCCCCGTCAAAGGTAAACGAGTAATTGTGGCAGGCAGCGGACCTCTTCTTTTGGCCGTCGCCTCTTATTTGAAAAAGTGCGGCGCCATTGTTCCTTTCATTGCCGAACAGGCCGATCTCAAGTCGTTGGCCAGGTTTACTGCTTCGCTGGCGGCCCATCCCGCCAAACTTTGGCAGGCCGCCAGATTGCGTCCGCGGCGGTACCTAACAAACTGTTGGATCGAAGCTGCTCTAGGTTCGAGTCAGGTCGAGCGAGTGCGCCTTCGTCAGGGTTCGCGCGTTTGGGAGGAGCATTGCGACTTTGTTGCGAACGCCTACGGGTTTGTGCCCAATACGGAATTAGCAGTGCTATTGGGATGTAAGCTCGAGGCCGGTGCCGTCAAGGTAGATTCGTCGCAGCAAACCTCTGTCCCAAACGTTTACTGCGCGGGTGAAACCGCTGGTGTAGGCGGTGTGGAAACTGCCTTGCTCGAAGGCCAAATCGCCGCCGGGGCCTCGCATCTGCTGGCAAGACTTCGGAAAGCGAAATCTTTTGGGCGTCTGCTGAACGAAACCTTTCGTCTACGTCAGGAACTCAGCAACCTTGCCCAACCCGAAACGATTATCTGCCGCTGCGAAGATGTAACACTGGCGCGTTTGCGCAACGCTAATTCCTGGCGTTCCGCCAAACTACACGAACGTTGCGGCATGGGTCTCTGCCAAGGGCGCATCTGTGGACCAGCCGCACAGTTTATCCTAGGCTGGGAGCCCTGCTCAGTCAGGCCACCCATCTTTCCGACTCGGCTCGAAAACTTGCTCCAGGAGAATTCTGTCAAATGAAAATGCAATGGCAAGGCGTGATTCCCGCTATGACAACGCCTTTCGATGAAAAGCTGGATGTCGACCATGCTGCGCTTGCCAGGCACTGTACGTGGATGATTGATTCGGGTTGCACGGGAGTAGTCGCCCTCGGTTCACTGGGCGAGGGTGGAACTCTCGCGCTTGATGAGAAGGAGCAAGTCTTGAAAACGTGCGTCCAGGCGCTGGCAGGCCGTGCTCCCGTCGTCGCTGGCGTCTCCGCGCTCAGCACTGCCGAAGCCGTTGCGCTCGCCAGGAGCGCTGAGAACGCCGGATGTAGCGGCCTCATGGTCTTGCCTCCATACGTTTATCTGGGAGATTGGCGCGAGACCAAGTCGCACGTCGCCGCTATCCTGTCCGCCACCAAGCTTTCCTGTATGCTCTACAACAACCCTGTCGCCTATAAGGTGGACTTCGTTCCAGAGCAAGTGAAAGAACTTGTTTCCGAGTATCCGAATCTTGAAGCAATCAAGGAATCGAGTACCGACGTGCGTCGCGTTATGGCGCTGCGCATTCTGATGAACCCCGAATTCCAGATACTTGTCGGCGTAGACGACGGCATTGTGGAAGCGATCGAAATGGGAGCTGTCGGCTGGATTGCCGGCTTAGTGAACGCGTTTCCCAAAGAGTCAGTAGATCTGTTCAACTTGGCTTCTTGCGGCGACAAACAAAAAGCCTTCGAGCTGTACAAATGGTTTCTGCCGCTGCTGCGCATGGACACCGTTCCAAAATTCGCGCAACTGATAAAGTTAGCGCAGGCCGAAGTGGGCAAAGGCAGCGCCAGCGTTCGCCCCCCGCGTTTAGTTTTAGAAGGGGCGGAACTGGCGGAAGCGCGCAAAACGATTGCCGCCGCCTTAGCCGCACGGCCCGCAAACTAACTGATATGAAACCTTTGAAAATTGCAGTGGCCGGACTCGGCCGTATGGGCGTGGTCCACGCGCTCCACGTTCACGAACTGGCGCGAGATACCAACGCGTGTGAGCTTGTGGCCGTAGCCGATCTGGATACAACGCGCGCGCAGCGGTTCCTGGCCGATGTAGGCCGCAGCGTGCCGATCTTTTCCTCCGTTGACGATCTCGCTAAATCGGGGATTTGCGACGCCACCGTCGTTGTCACGCCGACGGACAGCCACCGAGACCATGCAGCCAAGCTCATTGCTGCCGGTCACCGCGTGATGGTGGAAAAACCTTTGACGGGCACGCTGGAAGGCGATCGCGAGTTCGCCGCTGAACTGGACGCCAAACATCCGGATTCTTTGATGTTGGCCTTTCAGCGCCGCTTCGATGAGCCGCTGATTTATGCCAAGAAACTAGTCGACAGCGGCATGGTTGGCAGAGTGTTTAAGGTCTTTTCGGCGCTGGAGGATTCCAATCCCGCGCCGGACGGTTACAAGAGCGGCGGCATTTTGCCGGATATGAGCGTGCATAATGTGGACGAAATTCTCTGGCTCACCGGACGCATGCCCACGCGCGCACTTAGTATTGGCTCGCGCGTATACAGTCACAAGCTGACTACTTGCGACGAAGATTTCGATGACGCGCTCTTGTATATGTGGTTTGGTGAAGACCTCTTGGCGCAAGTGCAAGTAACTCGCAACCACGTCTCGGGATATCGCGTGGAAACTATTCTCTTCGGCGAAGAAGGACAAGTGCATGTTGGACATTTCGACGGAAAGCCGTTCGAGGTCACGGTGGAAGCATACGGACGACGCGGCCGCAGCGAACCGCTGGCGCTGAAAAGCTTCACAGCGCGCGATTACGGAAAGCCTTTGCCCGAATTCGTTGACCGTTTTGGTGCCGCGTACAAATCGGAACTCGCTACATTCATTCAGTGCTGTTCCGAAAACAAGCCGTTCCCGTCCACCCACCGTGACGGCCTCCGCGCTCAGGAAGTCATTTCCGCCGGCATGAAAGCCGTAATCGGAATCGAAAACGCCGCGATTGTGGGAGCAAAGTAGATGAACTCAAGGCGTGGCTTTCTCTCCGCCAGCGCTTTAGCCATCCTAAGCGCCTGCGGCCGATCAAACAAAAAAGTCATTGGAGTGATTCCGAAAGCCACGTCTCACATGTTTTTTGTTTCCGTACATGCCGGCGTCGATCAAGCGGCGCACGATTTCAAGGTCGAAGTTTTATGGAACGGCCCGCAGAATGAAACCGATTTTGCACGGCAGATTGAAATTGTCGACAGCATGATTGCGCAACAAGTTTCAGCGATTGCTATCTCTGCCACGGACGAGCGGGCTTTGGTTGCGCCACTTGAACGAGCGATTAAGTCTGGTATCCCGGTTACGATCTTCGACTCGGGAGTAAACATTGAAGACTACGTCAGCTTCATCGCTACTGGAAACTTCGAAGCAGGTTGCACGGCCTCGCGCACGCTGGCGGGTTTTTTGAACGGTGCGACCGATGTCGCCATGGTCATGCAGAAGCCGGGCGGAACGTCCACGGTTCTGCGCGAGCAAGGCTTTGAGCAGACCATCGCCAAAGAGTTTCCGCATTTGAAGATCGTGGCTCGTCAATACTGCATGGCGGATGCCGCGCGGTCGCGCACAGTGGCCGAGGATATTCTCGCGGCGCATCCGAATTTAGGCGGGATTTTTGCCTCGAGCGAGGCCGCATCCCTTGGCAGTATTCAGGCCATCCGCGGAAGATCACTTTCCGGCAAAGTTAAGCTCGTTACGTTTGATTTCAGCAAGACGCATGTGGAAGCGCTCCGCGATGGCACGGTAAACGCCATGATGGTGCAAGATCCCTTTCATCTGGGATATTCAGCGGTCCAGTCGCTTGTTGAAAAATTGAATGGCCAGACGCCCGCCAAGCGACAGGATCTTCCTGCTCGCGTAATTCTGAAAGCGGACTTAGGCAAGCCCGAAATTCAAAATCTGGTGCAACCCAAATGGCTCGACGAATCGCATTAACTCTCCTATTCGCCCACACACTTCTCGCTCAGACTGCGAACCACCCGGATCGCGTCGAATGGTTTCGCGATCAGGGCTTTGGCCTCTTTATTCATTGGAGCGTTGATAGTCAAATCGGATCGGTGATCAGCCACTCCCTGGTTGGAGCCTCCGAAGACTACACTCAGCGGTTTTTCGAAGATCTTCCAAAAACTTTTTACCCTCGCAAGTTTGATCCACAAGACTGGGCGGCTCTGGCGAAGCTGGCGGGTATTCGCTACGTCGTCTTTACCGCCAAACATCATTCGGGATTCTGCATGTTTCAAACAAAGTCGACCAGCTTCGGCATTATGAACACGCCGTTTCAACACGACCTCACGGGCGACATTGTGAAGGCGTTTCGCGATCAGGGAATCGCACCCGGAATCTATTTCTCACCCGATGATTTCCACTGGCTTCATGAACACCACATTGCCATTCGCCGGAATGTGGATGAAGTATCGCCGGAAAAGAATTCCGAATTGCTGGCCTACGATCAATTGCAAGTGAAAGAACTGCTGGCTCAATATGGTCCGATCAGCGTCATCTTTTTTGATGGGCCAGCCGGAGGTTTGCGCGAGGTGGCTTGGGCGACCCAGCCGGAGATTGTCGTAACTCGCGGCGCTTTGCAGACTCCCGAACAGTATGTTCCGGGCATTCCCCTCGAAGGAGCTTGGGAGGCCAATCTCACGATGGGAACTCAGTGGCAATACAAACCAACGAATGAGACCTATAAATCGGGCAAGCAACTGATCATGACCTTGGTGGAGACGCGCGCGAAAGGCGGCAACCTCCTCTTGAATGTCGGGCCAAAGCCGAATGGTGAATTGCCGATCGAGCAGGAAGAACGCCTGCGCGAAATTGCACTTTGGATGACTGTGAACAGAGAAGCGATTTACGCCGTGCGGCCCTGGGTGATTACAAATGAAGGCGATGTTTGGTTCACCAAGAAAAAGGATGCGTCGACGGTTTACGCCACAGTCAGCGGTGATCGTTGGAAATATGGACAGTGGCGAGATGTGACCCTGCGCTCGATTCGTACGACCGCCGCGAGCGAAGTGACGGTGTTAGGGCAGAATGATCGCCTGCTGGAATATCGTCCCGATGTGATTCCCAAAACAACTTGGAAGCAGGATTCAACCGGCTTGCACATTCGTGCCATGCATGCGCAACGCTTGTATAACAATCGGGAGTGGCCCAATCCTGTTGTGCTGAAGATTACGAACGTAGAAGCAGCGTTTGAACCTCCGATCGTTAAGACTGTCAATGCTGTTTGGAACTCAGCGAACGGTTCCGTGACTTTTCATGGTGCTCTCGAAAAAACTGGAAACGCGCCATCCCTGGCGGTGGGTTTTCAATATCAGCACATTCGAGGTTTGGACGTCGACGAACGCAGCGAATCCTGGCACGACACGGAATTCAAAACGGTAAGTGGTGCCGGGCCATTCGAAATTCCGCTGCGCGACCTCAAGCCAGGCGAGGCCTACGCCTTTCGCGCGGTGGTCCGCCACCCGCTCGTGACCATGTACGGTCCAGATGTGAAATTCACAGCCGGCCGCTGATTACCAGTTGGTGATGGAGCCATCTGGACGGAAGTACGTTTGCGCACGCGCTGTTACCGGCTGAGTGATTTCCGCAATTTGGGTGAGTTGCTTCATGTCGAGTTCCACTCCCAGTCCCGGCCGTTCGTTCGGATACAATTTGCCGTTCTTGAAATCAAGGCACACCGGCAGGTGGGGCAGCGTGCGGCCTTGGAAGTTGTACTCCATAAGGACCGGACCGGAAAACGTGCTCAAAGTATTAACCAGCGCAGCGGTGGCAATCGGGCCTGTGAAATGCGGAATGATGCCGGTGAAATGGGTTTCGCAGATCGCCGCGATTTTCACCATCTCCGTAATGCCGCCGACGTTTGGCAGCGTGGCGCGCACGTAATCGATATCGTGATTCTCAACCAGCTTATTGAAATCCCAACGGTTGCCCCATTCTTCGCCGGCTGCGATGGGGACGCTCACTTTATGCCGCAGCAGCGGGATATCTTCGAGAAAAGCTTCGGTGCGAACGGGATCTTCCACGAAATAGGGCGCCAAGTTTTGGATCAGTTCGCAGCCACGCACGGCTTCTGTTAGGTCAAATCGCTGATGAAAATCGACCGCCCAATCGCCATTCTTGCCGACGCCTTCGCGCGCCTGCACGCACTCTTCGTATAGCTGGTTCAGTTTTTCGTGTGTGTTGAACGTCGTATTTGCCGGAGTATCCGCCGCCCCCATGCGAAAAGCCCGATACCCGGCGGCGATAGTGAGCTGCGCTCTTTCGCGAATGCTCATTCCTGGCTGCACGCCGGGAATGCTGCCTGCGGTGTTGTAACATTCGCAATAATTGCGTACGGCGCCGCCTAGAATCTGGTGCACGGGCAGTTGCAGGGCTTTGCCTTTTAGATCCCAGAGGGCCAAGTCGAGAGCGCCAATGGCATCTTCTTTTTCGCGGCCGGCCGGATAGAAAAAAGCCCGCGACATATCCTGCCACAGCCTCTCTATGTACTGTGGATCGCGGCCAATCAAACGGCCCGCGCACTGCTCCAACATTTGTTTGGAGCCGCCTTCGCCAATTCCTGTGATACCCGCGTCCGTTTCAATCGTCACCACTACATCACTTTGATTAAAGAGCGGGTTCGGATTCGGCGGCGTATAAGCGCGCACCCGTGTGATTTTCATCTTGGGTAGAGCGGCGCTAGCGCCCTTCGCCCACCCCAGGGCGAGAGCAGATGTCTTACATAACGATTGAAGGAAGTGTCGGCGATCCATAAACTCTCCTGGCTGACGCGCGCTCGAGTGTTTGCGCTCTTTGCATCAGACAGTGAGTATATATCCCTTTACCGTCGAGGATCACAAGGGGACGGTATCGGAGACGCCGCTCACCTCAAAAACGAGATTCTCCTTGAGTGAAGCGATGTAACCATCCCATTTGGGTTCGCCATTTAGACTGGCTTTCAATGGCTTGTCGAAGCCGTGATCGAGCATAAGGATGTCGCCGGGTTCGAGATCCGCTAGCGTGTGCGCAGAAATTTTGCCTCCATCAATGTATGCCTTTAATTCAAGCGCGACATCCTGCAGAAGTTCTGCCACGATAAAGTGGTCAGCCTCGCTCGCGTGGGCCTTCCTGACTCTCTGCAATTGCTCGAATTTGTTGCGCAACCGTTTGATGAAGATGGACGGTATCGCCAAATTCATTAATCCGGTGACTTCACCAACGCGTACGTCCACTGCAATCACGATCACTGCTTCGGCGGGCGCGAGGACGTGCATTAGTTGAGGTTCGCTCGCCAGGGATTGAACTGAGAAATCGATATCGGCGACACTGCGCCATGCTTCGCGCAGGTCTAATAACACAACGCGCAAAAGCGTCTGCATGATGGATTTTTCAATATCCGTTATTTTTCTTTGCAGCGGCGCGCCGGGACGTCCCTTGCTGCCCATGAGCACTCCCATGAAAGTGAACATCAGCGATAGGCTCAGCTCGAGAACGGCAGTTCCGTCATAGGGGCTGAGGCCGATGTAAGCGATGCCTGTGGGGAAGGAGAGTCCCTCAAGGAACTCGGCATAGGAAATCTGTTCCAAGCTAACCAGGTTCAGGGCCACATAGGAACGCAGATAAGCCGATAGACTGCTGGCCAGATTGCGCACAAAGTTTTCATGCACCATGTGCAAGGCGCGCAATTGCGATTTCGGAATGCGGTCTAGATGGCTGAGATCGAAGACGGCGACCCCGGTATCCGCGGGTTCTGGTTTAGTTTCAGGTTTCGTCCCCTGAAATACCTTGTCGATTTCTTCCTGGGAAAGTTCCTTTTTCATCGGAGTTCTTGTTGGGCTCGACTCGCCCCGCCGGCTGTCAAGCTGCATCCTTCAAAGCGAATCGATCTTTGCGACTGATCACTTCTTTGATGCGGACGCCATAGTTTCCTTTGATAGCAACGATTTCACCTCGTGCTACCACCGTTCCGTGCACCATAACCTCAACGTAATCTCCAAGCTGGCGATCGAGTTCAATGAGCGAGCCCGAGGTGATTTTGAGAGCGTCGCGAATCGGCAACACGGTTCGGCCTAGTAACACCGAAACTGGCAGTTCGAGATCCATGAGGCGTTCGATCATGGATGCGTTCGCGCTTAGATTGGCAGCCGAGATTCCCTGCGAAGACGCAGAAGTTCCGGCAGGCTTGGCGGTTTCGGGACCGTCGAGTATTTTGGCCGCAATAGGCTGCAGTGCTACGATGAGCGCCGGCAATTCGGCATTGCGAAAACTAATATTTACCTTGGTCAGCCTTAACGAAAGCAGCGACGTGGGCGGATTGACCACCACTCCCCCGAATCGCAACGGTGTGGCGAATGACGAACTTAAAACGGCGGCCGCACCTTGATTCGCCTGCGAAATCATTTCCTGGAATAGGTCTTTGGGATCGCTTCCTTCTCCTTGATCTCCCCCTAGCGCGGTCCAGCATCCTTCCTGCGAGCCGATCCATACCTTAAAGTTTTGTGGTTCTTCAGTTTCCTGCTGCCACCATTGAAAGTCGCCTTTTGTTGATTCGCATGCCTCTGTCTCTTTCGTGTCCGCTGTGTTTTGCGTGAGAGTCGGCTTCTCGCCGGTAAACATTTCGACGGCGCGTGCGAATTCGTCGGCCCAGTGCTCAAAAAAACTAGTAATGCTTTCTTCCATTGCTATCTCCTCAACTGGCCTACGTCTTTGCTAGTTCGAGCGTCTCTTCCTTTTTAACGCCGTTCCGATAGAACAGATCCGAAACGCGCACGGCCAGGTTCGACTCGACCACGAGGATTTCTCCGTTTCCCAGCAGAACTTTGCCGGCATAGATGTCGACATTTTCACCGGTCGGCCGTTTCAGCTCTAGAATGCTTTCCGGTTCCAACCTCATCAACTCTGGAAATCCGATCTTGCGTGTATCCAACTCAACACTGATCACGATTTTTACGTTTTCGACGATTTGAAAATCTGCCACAGTTTTGCCTGCTTCTTTCAATTGCCTCATTCAATCACTTGATCGGCTTCACCGCCGCTTAAGCTAATGACGCCCTCTTTTTCCAGTTCGCGCGCAGTGGCAATCACCTGTTGTTGTGCTGCCTCTACATCCTTTAACTTCACCGGGCCAAGCGAATCGATATCATCCTTCATCATTTCTGCTCCGCGCTGAGACTGGGTCTTCAAGAACTTTGTTCTCAATGACTCGTTTGCCCCTTTCAGTGCTACCACCAGCACTTTGCGGTCCACTTTCGTGATTATTGTTTTGATCGACGCTTCATCCAGACCTTCCAGATCCCGGAAAACAAACATAAAGCGCCGGACATTTTCAAACAGTGTCGGATTTCCTGATTCCAAAGAGTCCAATAACTGGGAGCAGGTGTTGGGGTCCAAACGATTAAAGATGTTAGCGACGGCGCGCACTCCACCGAACTGTTGCCGGCTAAGTTCCCCTAAATTCCGCAGTTTCTGATCGATAACGAGCGCAATGTTGCGCACGATCACAGGCGAAATCTCATCCATATCTGCCATACGAACTGCAATATCCGCCCTAATATCCCCTGGCAGCGCGCTGATTAACTTTGCGGCGTGGGTCGGATCAAGGTGCGACAGAATGAGGGCGATCGTTTGCGGATGCTCGTCCTGGATGAACTTTGCAAGTTGTTGGGGATCGACCTTGCGGAAGTTGTCAAATACGCCCAGGTCGGTTTCGAGAGACTTATTTAAGCGTGAAATCAGTTTTCGGGCGACATCCTCCCCGTACGCTTCTATCAGAATTTTTTGTGCGTACTCGACGCCACCGCGAACGAGTAGCTTTTGGGAGGTGACGAACTGGTTGTATTCGGCGAGGCTTAGTTCCACGCTGTCTTGGGCGACACTGTCCAGCCTGGCAATGGCTTTCGCAAGCCGATCAGCTTGCTCTTCCGGCAAATGTTTGACGATCTGCGCACTTTCCTTGGGCCCAATTGCAATAAGGAAGATAGCGGCCTTCTGCAAGCCGGTAAGCTTCTTTTCTCCAGTTTCTTCGTCCACGTTCGACACTCAATATACTTAGCGGCAGTAAAGGCCTAAACCTTCACATCCATCTCTTGAGAGCGCTGCACGTTTTAGGCCACTTTTTTCTCGCGTATTTCTTGACTGGGCACACAAATCACACTACATAGGCAGCGGTGTTTCGACGATATAGGTAGTGAGCCACGGCGGCCCCAGCTTGTTTCACCTCTGGAGGGCGTCAGACGGCGATTTAAAGGACTTTCACTAAATGGACTTAAATGTTTTAATTGTCGACGACTCAGCCGCCATTCGGAAAATTCTTGTTCGAGTCTTATCCCAAACCGACCTGCCGATCAAACAAGTGCATGAGGCCAATGATGGTTCCGAAGCGCTCAAGATCGTCGAAGCAAACGACGTGTCTTTGATCCTTTCTGACATTAATATGCCGAACGTTGACGGGTTGGAATTGCTGACCCAGCTTCGTGTCAGCCCTAAATGGAAAGATCTTTCCGTTGTGATGATCACCACGGAAGGCAGCCAGGCTAAGGTGCTGGAGGCGGTTCAACTGGGCGCGAAAGGGTATGTTCGCAAACCTTTCACGGCAGAGCAGATTAAGGAAAAAGTATTGGCGTGCCTAAAACCCGCCGCTTAACAGTGAGCGGTCTCGATAGGCATTGGCTCGGTCAAGCAACAACATTCACACGGTTGAGAGGTAAATAATGGACCAAGAGAATATAGAGGCAATTGTCTCCAAGGCAGCCAAAGATGTATTTGGCACGATGCTCGGTTTGGATATCGAAGTGGGCGCGAGCTTTATAGAAAAAGGCTCACCCGCGGAAAGTCAAAAAGTTGTCGCATTGATTGGGTTAGCCGGTCAATGGATAGGAACCGGCGTCATCGGCTGCAGGCCTGAATTCGCCTGTCGTATCGCATCTTTGATGCTGATGGCCGAATACCCGGCCGTCAACGAAGATGTCCTGGACGCAATGGCGGAAATGGCGAACATGATCTTCGGAAGCGTCAAGACTGAACTCGAAGAACACTTAGGCGCACTGGGGCTTAGCATTCCCACCGTGATCTTTGGCCGAAATTTCGCCACGCGTAGTGTTGGGCAGCAAGCATGGACGGTTTTCCCGCTCAAGGCGGGTGAAGACGATATGGAACTCAAGTTCTGTCTGATGCCTAATCGTGATTTTCAGATGCATCCTCGAGCCCTGCGCGCTCACCCCTTAGTTCTTGAACATGCCTGATCCCAACCAGAACCCAATACCGTCATGCAGACAAACGAACAACACACGGTGGCCGGCGATAAGCCCTCTAGCCAAGTTTTTGACGACGAAGTCATTCGTGAATTTCTAATCGAGAGCAACGAGAATCTAAATCGTCTCGATTCTGAAATTGTGGATTTGGAACGAAACCCAACGGCCGACAGGCTGGCGAGCATTTTCCGCACGATTCACACCATTAAGGGCACCTGTGGGTTCCTTGGATTCTCATCTCTTGAAGGCATCACGCATCACGCGGAGAACATCCTAAGTCAGCTGAGGAGTGGCCAGAAGCATGTCAACGGCGCGGTGGTGTCCCTAATTCTGGAGACGGTTGACGCGGTCCGGAGAATTCTCGCGACGGTTGAGTCTTCTGGGACTGAAGGTAGCGAGGACTATGCCGGCTTACGGCTCCGCTTGGAGCGGGCCGCTGCCGACACCTCACCGGAGATAGCTGACATTCGAGAGTTCGCCATGCCGGAGCGGCAAGAAGAGGTTGTGGCTAGCGCATCGTCTCCGCTGGCCAAGCTAGTTGAGAAAGCGGTCGAAAAAGCTGCACCCGCTGCCGTTCCAGCCGCCATTCCCACCGAGATTGAAAAAACGTCGTCGGTGGCGGATACGACCATTCGGGTAGACGTTAGCCTGCTCGATAAGTTGATGAATCTGATTGGAGAGTTGGTGCTGGCGCGCAATCAGATTCTACAATTTACGACACAGCGCGATGATAGCGCCCTAACCGGCGCGTCGCAGCGTCTGAACTTAATCACATCGGAACTGCAAGAGGGTTTTATGAAAACCCGCATGCAGCCGATTGGCGTCGTCTGGAACAAATTGCCGCGAGTCGTGCGCGATGTGGCTCATTCTCTCGGTAAGCATATCGATTTACAAATGGAGGGTGCGGATACTGAGCTTGATCGAACCATCATTGAGGCGATCAAGGATCCACTCACTCATCTGGTTCGCAACTCCTGCGATCACGGAATTGAGGATCCGGAGCGTCGCCGCATGCGGGGTAAACCAGGCAAAGGCACACTCTGCCTGAAGGCCTATCACGAAGGTGGACAAGTCAATATTGAAATCTCTGACGATGGCGCTGGCGTTGATGTTGAACGAGTGCGTGCCAAGGCGATCGAACGAGGACTGATTCGTGCCGATCAAGCCGCTCAACTCAGCGAAAGAGAAGCAATGAATCTGCTCTTTCTGCCGGGTTTCTCTACTGCCGGACAAGTGACGAACGTGTCGGGTCGCGGCGTAGGCATGGACGTTGTCAAATCTAACGTTGAGAAAATCGGCGGCGCTGTGGATATCGTTAGTGTCCCAGGGGCGGGAACCACGGTAAAGCTGAAGATTCCGCTTACTCTCGCTATTATTCCTGGTCTGCTGATTACCAGCGGCGGCCAGCGCTTCGTCATTCCTCAGGTGAGCCTGTTAGAACTCATACGGCTCGAAGACAATCCAGCCGGCAAAATCGACTATGTGCATGACGTGCCGGTCTACCGTCGGAGAGGCACTCTATTGCCAATTGCGTATTTGAACGACGTTTTGAAACTTGGCCCCGCGTATTCCGGTGACGTCTGCAACATCGTTGTTCTGCAGGCTGAACACAAGCAATTTGGCCTGGTGGTGGATGGCGTCAACGACACTCAGGAAATTGTCGTAAAGCCGCTGGGGAAGCAACTAAAAGGCCTAACCTGTTACTCCGGCTCAACCATCATGGGCGACGGCGAAGTGGCGCTGATATTGGACGTTCCTGGTATCGGCCATCTTTCAGGCGTACTCGCTGAAAGCCGAGCCGAGGTGCGTGAGACAAAACAGCAACGGTCTGCCACCTTATCGGATCGTCAACGGCTTCTGCTCTTTAAAGCCGGTTCATTCGAACGCTTAGCCGTTCCTCTCTCGCTCGTTTCACGATTGGAAGAGTTCTCGCGCGACGTTCTGGAATGGGCCGACGGGCGCCGAGTTGTGCAATATCGGGATAGAATCCTCCCGCTCGTGTCTCTGGAAGAGATTTTGGAGCCCGGGAGGTGCAGTCAACTGGAAGAGACGGATCCGGTGCAGGTTGTCGTTTTCGGTGCCGATGATCGTTGCGTCGGCATTGTGGTCGATCAAATCATCGACATCGTCGAGGAAACGGTCGGAATGCGACGTCGGAGCCGTCCGCGCCGCGGCTTGCTTGGCTCCGGAGTGGTCGGGAAACGAGTCGCGGATTTCGTAGATTTACAAGCGATTCTCCGTGCCGCTGAGGAGGACGTACTGAATGAAACACCACCACCGCCTGCTACTTTGCTGCTGGCTGATTCGTCTGCCTTTAATCGGGGCCTTTTGCGAAATCAGTTGGAGATGGCCGGTTACCGGGTGATCGAGGCCTCAACTGCCGCGGAAATGGTCCAACAGATGGAAGGTGAAACTGTAAATCTGCTAGTGGCTGGGCTTGATCTGATCGCTGGCGATCCACCAGCGATGGACCGTGTCAGACGCGCGCCAGGTGCGAATGATTTGCGTTTGATCGGTTTGGTCAATAGCGTTGGCGAAATTGAACAGAGGCGTGCACTTTACCCCGAGTTTGACGATTATCAAGTGCGCTTTGAAAGTGAAGCCATGTTGCAGTCTGTGGAGCGCTTGGCGCAATCTCTAGATCGTCGACCCGGCAGTCACGGCAAAGCGGAGCTAAGGAGTTTGTAATGGCAGTGACGACGAAGTATTTGGGAGAAGTCGAAAACTTGCAACTCGCCACATTTGTGGTAGGTCGCTTCTTATTCGGTATCGATGTATTGAACGTGCAGGAAGTGCTTCGCTTTCAGCGCATGACAAGAGTGCCGCTCGCTCCGCCGGTAATCGTCGGGTTGATTAATCTTCGCGGTCAGATCGTGCCGGCACTGGACATGCGTCGACGGCTCTTTCTCGACCCGCGAGCCGCCGACGAGCGTCCGATGAATTTGGTCGTGAGAACTGAAGATGGTGCTGTGAGCCTGCTGGTGGATGAGATTGGCGATGTCTTGGAGCTTAAACCGAGTGCTTTTGAGAATACGCCGGCAAACGTAGCGGCTAACGTGCGCGAGATGATACGCGGCGTCTACAAACTCGGAAACCGTCTGCTGTTCGTACTCGATACCGAGAAAACCGTAGACATCGGATGGACAGTGTCCGTCTTGAAGACCACTGGGCCGCAAATCGAAACTCACCAATAGCCCTAAGCATCGACAAATCGATAAACAAAACAATGTCACATCAATTGGCTGAAGAAGAAGCTATCGCTCAGTTGTTAGATATGCCAGACATACCTGTGCCGCTAAGAGCCTCGTCTACTCCCGTAGCTCGCAAGGCTGCGGCAAATCGTCGACGAGTGGCGAACGAGGTCGCGCGGATCCGTGAGAGCGTAGCGTTGGGCAATCTGAGCGATCGTGCGAGTCTGGACGGGTTTAGCGAGATAGACAAGGAGTTGCTGGGCAATGTCAATGCGCTCCTCGAGTCACTATGTATCCCCCTGCTCGGTGCGACTCAATTCGTAAACCGGCTGGCAAGCGGGGACGCACCTTCGCGACTTAACGCTTCGCTTGCCGGTGGTTTTGCGGAACTGCAGACCGGCATGAATGGCTGCATCGGGAACATCAACCGTTTCGCAGTCAGCTTGCGGCAGATGGCCGAACAGCAAGCTCGGGGCATAGTCGATACAACAATGGACACCGATGGTCTTTCTGGGATTTTCGCCGAGGCGGGACAAGTAATCAATGATATCCGCGATGAACATCTTGCTGTTGAGAAACGAATTCTTGCGTGCATCGAGCAGTTGGAAAGGGGAAATTTTGACGTGCCGCTCGAAGAGTATACCGGCCAGCGCACCTTTATCAACTGCAGCGTCGAACGCCTGAGGAGTAATCTCAAGTTGCTCCTATCTTCCTTGCAAACAATGGCAGAGGAGCATGCTTCCGGTGATACCGACTCCAGCATTACCGTTGGAGCCTTTCAAGGGTCGTTTACCGCGATGGCAACAACAGTAAACGAGATGGCCGCAGGACATGTGGAAGTGCAACGGAAACTGGCGGACTTTATCGCCCGTCTGGGGCAGGGAGACCTCGACGCACCTCTCGAGCAACTTCCAGGCAAACGAGCTTTTATCAACCGCATTGTGAACGAAGTACGGGCGAATTTGAAGCGATTGAGTGTCGACGTCGAGTCTCTGATTCGCGCGGCAGTAGCGGGCCGTCTCTCGGAACGCGTTGACGTTTCTCGCCATCACGGGGAGTTTCGCCACATCGTTGAAGGCATCAACAAAACGCTAACCGCTGCTATCGAACCCGTCCAGGAAGCGTTGAGCGTAATAGCGAAAATCGCGGCCGGCGATTTAACTGCGCGCCTCGCGGGAGAGTATAGCGGAGATCATGCCCGTCTGAAGATTGACATCAATGCAATGGCTGTAGGCCTCAACGATAATCTCAACAACTTTGCACAAAGCGCTCAAACCATGGCTACATCGGCTGAAGAGCTTAGCTGCGTGAGCCGTCAGATGACGACGAATGCGGATAAAACTGCCAATCAGGCGAACATTGTCTCGAATGCCAGCGAACAGATTTCACGGAACGTAGTTCTCGTGGCTAGCAGTGGCGAACAAATGCATTCTTCGATCCGCGAAATTGCTAAGAACTCCGCAGAAGCCGCGAGAATTGCGCGGAGTGCGGTCAGTTCTGCCAATTCCACCAATCAAACAGTGACGCAACTGGGCGCATCCAGTCTTGAAATCGGGAACGTAGTCAAAGTCATTACGTCGATTGCCCAACAGACAAATTTGCTGGCTTTGAATGCCACCATTGAGGCGGCGCGCGCCGGTGAAGCGGGTAAAGGCTTCGCGGTCGTCGCCAACGAAGTCAAAGAATTGGCCAAGCAGACGGCCAAAGCTACCGAAGAAATTAGCCAGAAGATCGAAGCGATTCAAGCGGATACAAAAGGTGCAGTGCGTGCCATCGCGGACGTAACTGGCATCATTAACCAGATCAACGACATCTCAAACAGCATCGCATCTGCCGTCGAAGAGCAAACCGTCACCACTAACGAAATCAATAGAAGTATGGGAGAGGCTGCTCGTGGCGTCAGCGACATCACCCATAACATGACAGGCGTCGTCTCTGCCGCGCAAAATACTACAAACGGCGCAAGCGCAGCTCAAAGCGCCGCTCAGGAACTGAGTAAAACGGCCGCAAACCTCCAGACCGTTCTGGCTCATTACAAGCTATAGGATGTTGGACACTAATTGACGTATTACTTCGAATCGCCGCGATCCCGAAATCAATTGCGGATCGCTCGGTGTCGCTTATGGTAGTCACCTCCCGAAGACGAATGCAGAGCGGGCAGCGAGTGCGCGCCATCGTGGTGGATGATTCCGCCGTGTTGCGTCATCTGGTTGTGCGCACGCTTGAGCAAGACCCTTCTGTCGAGGTGGTCGCGTCCGCTCCGAACGGGGTCGTCGCTCTCGAGAAAATTGCAAAACTGAACCCGGATGTCGTTTCTCTTGATCTCGAAATGCCTGAGATGGGTGGTTTGGAGACATTACGCCGCATTCGCCGTGATTTTCCGCAAATTCGTGTTGTGATGTTCAGTTCCTATACCGAACGAGGCGCTTCGGCAACGTTTGAAGCTCTTTCGCTCGGAGCTGACGACTACGTAACGAAGACGGGCTCTGATGATTCAACAGCCAGCCTGCGCGATTCATTGTTGCCCAAGATCAAGCAGTTTTTTCTTTTCCCCGGGGAGACGTCCGATGCCCCGCCGAAAATGCCTCAGAAGACGACTCCGTTCGCGCCTGTTGCGCACCCAAACCAGCCGATGTGTTTGAATGAGCGCCCAAGAGTCATCGTGATTGGCGTCTCGACAGGCGGCCCCGAGGCCCTCGCTTCCGTTGTGCCACAGATTCCTTCGGACTTCGATCTGCCGATCTTGATAGTTCAGCATATGCCGCCCTTATTCACGCGTTTTTTGTGCGATCGTTTGCGTGAAATATCAAGGTTGGCGGTGACGGAAGCCGTCCATGGAGAGAAGTTAGACGCGCCGAAGATCCTTGTGGCTCCCGGTGACTTTCACATGCGCCTGACTTCCCGGCGTTCCAACTTTATACCGGAGATCGTGCTTGATCAAGGGCCTCTCGAAAATTCTTGTCGACCGGCGGTGGATGCACTTTTTTGTTCGGCAGCGAATCTCTATGGCGCGGCGACCCTGTCGATTGTCATGACCGGCATGGGGCAGGATGGCTTGCGCGGCGTTGGCGCTCTCAAATCTCGCGGTGGCTTTGTAATGGTACAGGATGAAGCTACCAGTGCCGTCTGGGGTATGCCTCGGGCGGTCTACCAAGCCGGACTCGCGGATGTGATTCTGCCCCTACCTCGTCTCATTCCCGAGATGCTCGCTCGCTTGGCTGATTTGGCTAAGAAGAGCAAACCCGAAACCCAACCTTATTCCATGGCGATGGAGAAATCTTGAACAAAATACACCCGGAAAATTACCGCTTCCTGCAGGAACATATTCGGCGTCAATCCGGCATTGTCCTCGATGACGGCAAAGACTACTTGGTTGAAGCCCGGCTGCTTCCCGTAGCTCTTGACCACGGGATTAAGAACTTGGACGATCTTTGCGCGAAACTCCGGCTTCTTTCCGATGTTTCACTGCAGCGCAAAGTGGTCGACGCGATGACCACGAACGAAACATTTTTCTTTCGTGAGCCCGCGCATTTTGAGGCTCTCCGCTCAAGCGTCATTCCTGCGCTCCTCGAATCGCGGCGCGCCGATCAAAAGCTCACGTTCTGGTCGGCCGCTTCTTCCACTGGCCAGGAAGCCTACAGTCTCGCCATGATGTTGTGCGAAATGGGTCTCGATTCGTGGGACCTCCGCATCGTAGGAACCGATATATCGTCACCCGTCCTTGAGCGTGCTTCGGCCGGCGTTTACAACCAAGTTGAAATCGAACGTGGATTGCCGCTGCCGCTTCGCAACAAATATTGCACACAGCGTACCGCCGACACCTGGGAGGTTAAGCCGATTCTGCGGCGCATGGTCACGTTTCAATTATTCGATCTGCGCTTCAATATTCGCTCTCTTGGGGCCTTCGACGTCGTATTTTGCCGTAACGTGCTGATCTATTTCGATACAACTACCAAGTTGCGCATCATAGAGGATATTCATAAAGCGCTCCGCCCGGGCAGTTATCTTTTTTTGGGCGGCAGCGAAGTCTCTTTGCCCATGGGCTCCGGCTTCACTCGCATGCTGGCCAGCGACGCTACTTTTTTCAAATCGGTATGACTTCGCGCTCTTGGAAGCGCGCGTCTTTTGCCGTCGTGAGAAAATGACAGTTTGCGAATCGTTTCCGATGGCATTAACTTTGCGTGCGGACTAACAATTCTGGGACTCGGGCTTTCTTACTTCCTGAATCCTTGGATTGGTAGCCCCTTTTTCCTTTTAGCCGCTTTTTGTCTCTACTTCTTCCGCGACCCCGAACGGCCCACACCGCCGCCCGGCGTTATGGTTGCTCCCGCCGACGGACGGATTGTGGCGATCCGGCCGCTGGGTCCTCACGAAACCCGCGTCAGCATCTTTCTGAACATCTTTAATGTCCACGTGAATCGCACACCGATTCCGGGCGCCGTCACCGACGTGTTGTATCAAAAAGGTAAGTTTCTGGTGGCGAGTCACGAGGCCGCGTCTACTGAAAACGAGCAAAATACCCTGGTGATCGAAGGCGCGGGCACCCGTGTCGTTTGCCGGCAAATCGCGGGATTGATAGCCCGCCGCATCATCTGCTATAAGCAACCAGGGGATACCGTGGCTGCGGGTGAACGGATTGGCTACATAAAGTTTGGCTCGCGGGTAGACGTCATTTTTGGGCCAGAGTGGACGTTCATAGCGAAAGTGGGCGACAAAGTGGCCGCCGGTTCAACGATTCTGGCCCGGCGCTCCGATACAGGAGAAACGATCTGAATCTCAAAGAACGCTTCGCCGGTGATCCCTCTACTGAGCAGAAAAGGCCGCGGCGTGCTGCCTACGCGCTGCCCACGCTTTTTACCAGCGCCAATATTTTTTTGGGATTCGTGGCTATTCTGCAGGCGTTCGAAGGCGCTCTGCAAGCAGCGGCCGGAGATATTGGCGTCAATGCGCATTTCAATTTGGCGGCCAAGGCTATCGTCTTTGCGGTTTTGTTCGACGGATTAGACGGCCGCATTGCCCGCATGACCAATACAACTAGTGACTTTGGCCGTGAACTTGATTCCCTCGCTGACGTGATTACATTTGGCATCGCACCCGCCGTGCTTGTCTTCGTTTGGGGTGTGCTTTTTGTCGCCACTCCCGCCGAATGGCAAACACAGTTGACCCGTTCCGGCTACCTTGCCGCTTTTTTCTATCTGCTCTGCGGCGCCGTTCGCTTAGCCCGCTTCAATGTGCAAACCAATCCAGGGGCCAAGGCTTCCGGCCGGCCCGATTTTAAGCACTTCGTTGGTGTGCCAATTCCCGCCGGTGCTGGCTTCGTGGCCTCGGTCGTCTACATGAGCGCCGCTCCAGTTCGTTCGTTCGCTTTTTCCATTGCGTGGTTGGTGCTGGTGGTGTTTGTGGGCATCCTGATGGTTAGCACTTGGCGCTATCCGAGCTTCAAACAAATCAATGTGTCTAAACCGCGGACTCCGCTGATTGTCTTGCTAATCGGCGGAATTGCCTTCATGATCTGGGAATGGTCGCAGCCCGTGCTTCTCGCCGTAACCTGCGCCTATTTAATGAGCGGTATCGTGATTCGTCTCAGCAGTTTTGTCAAACGTCATAAGGGAACGCGGCCTCCTACCACGCTCCCGGAGCATCAAGTTGGCTAAAACACCCGCAGCTTTGTTTCAGATTGCATTGATCGGTGGCGATACGCTGCTGGGCGGCGAATTGAAGGAGGTGTTTGAGGCACAACTCAAGACGGCCTTCGTGAATGCCTATGCTTCCACGGGGGAAGGCTCGTTCGGTGAAAACGCAGGCGAAGCTGTCTACTTAGACCCGCTCGATGCGAAGGCAGTTGAATCATCGGGTGCGATCGTCGCCGCCGGTGCTGCTGCTGGGTCGCTCAAAGCCTATTCCTTCGCCAAGGCTCTGAAAGGGAGAGTAGCCGTGGTGGATTGTGCCGGCCACCTTGAGCAGGAACCGGAAGCACGCATCATTGCGCCTGTTCCCGGCGAAGCGAATCCAAAGGGTGACTGGCTGTTCATTACAGCGCATCCGGCAGCGGCCGCGATCTCCGAAACGCTCAGCCGTCTTTCGCGGTGGCGGCCCATTGTGCGTTCTGTGGTGAATATTTTCGAACCAGCCAGCGAGCGCGGCAAGGCGGGTGCCGGCGAATTGCACCAGCAAACATCCAGCCTTCTCGCCTTTCGCGGTCTCGACAAAGAGATTTTCGATGCGCAACTTGGCTTTAACCTTTTGCCGCAGTATGGGCCCGCTGCGCCGTTGAAACTCGCGGCCGTGGAACGCAGGATTGAAAGGCACCTCACTATCTTGCTTGGCAAAGCCGCGCCACTTCCCTCTATCCGCCTGATTCAGGTTCCGGTCTTCCACGCCTACAGCATTTCGTTTTGGATTGAGTTCGAGAAGAATGTGTCTGCCAGCGAACTGGGTCATGCGTTGGCGTCCGCCCAGATTGAAGTCCGCGAAGAAAAACAGGAAGCTCCGAACAGCATTGCCGCCGCCGGACAGAGTGGGTTGATCGCCGGCGACATTCACATTGACCGAACCAATCCACGCGCGGCTTGGGTATGGGTGGTTTGTGACAATCTCCGCATGACCGCCGACATAGCGGTAACCCTTCTCCGGTCTATCCAATCTAAAAAGTCATGACTCGTCGATCCTGCCTTCGCCTTTGCACCGCAAGCGCTCTGCCCGCTCTCGTTTCTTGCGGCTACCATGTCGGTGGCAAAGCCGATCTGGTTCCCAAAACCATTCAGACCATCGCGATTCCGGCATTTGCCACTACAACCTCGCGCTACAAGCTGGTGGATTCTTTGCCCCAAGCGGTGGCTAGGGAGTTTCTCACGCGCACCCGCTTCCGCATTGTCAACGATGCGAGTACTGCCGACGCCGTGCTACACGGCAGCATCATCGGCGCCAATGCTTATCCGAACGTGAGTGATCCCCATACCGGCGTGTCGATTAGTATTCGCGTGATTGTTGTGCTGGCGGTGCGACTGGTGGAGAATCGCACCGGGAAAGTGCTTTACACTCGATCGAATTGGTCGATACGACAAGATTACGCGGCCGCCGTTGATCCACACCAGCTTTTCGATGAGAGTGGACCGGCGTTTGAGCGATTGAATCGCGACGTAGCGCGCGACCTTGTCAGCGCGGTGGTGGAGAACTTTTGAATCCGGAACAGTTTCTCGCCAAGATCGCGAAGCAGCCACCGGCGCCCGCTTACTTGTTTCTAGGGCAGGAAGGTTATCAGCGCAAGCTTTGCCGCGAGGCTCTGCTGGCGCGCGTTCTTCCCGGCGAAGCTCGCAATGACGGTTTCACCCAAGTTGATCTGGAAGGTTCTACACTGAATGACGTTTTGGATGACGCACGGTCTCTGTCGTTGTTTGCGTCGGAACGTTTGATTTGGATTGCCAGTGCGGAACTAGCATTGCCGCGCCGTCTGAGCGCGACGGCGGAGGAGACCGGCGAAGATGGTAAGCCGGTGGAATCTGAATTGGCCAGCTATCTGAAAGCTCCAACTCCGGGTGTGGTTCTGGTGTTTGAGTGCAGCCGCTACGATTTCACGGGGGACGACAAGGCAAAGATCGAGCGCGTTCAGAAGTATTATTCCGGAATCGGTGCGGCGGCCACCGTGGAATTCGTGCATTACACGCCGGAATCCAGTCGTCATCTAGCCCAGGATCTGGCGCGTAACGTCGGTCTAAAAATCGGCGGACCGGAACTGGCTGCGTTACTGGAAGCGATCTCTGGAGATGCCGGTCGGCTTGCTTCCGAGGTTGAGAAGCTGGCTCTGTTCGTGGGGCCTGAGCGGGCAGTCACAATGGATGACTTACGGGCGCTGGTGCCGAATGCAGCTCAAGCGACCATCTTTGTTCTGGTGAATGCTTTGGCAAAGCGCGACCGGAAAACCGCCCTTCGTTCGCTCGACATTCTGGTTCGAGATGGTGAGTATCTGCCGCTGGCACTCACGTTCCTCGGTACGCAGTTTCGGTTGGCACTGGCGGCTAAAGAGGCGCGCGTGACGAACGCGCAGCAGGCGCAGACATTCTTCCAAAGGATAGGCGTTCGGATGTGGCGCGACCGCGCGGAACAAGTGACGGCCACGGCAAGTGCGTTCTCGCGGGAGAGTTTGTCGAACGCTGTAGAGCTTCTCTACGACACAGATAAGAAGTTCCGCGAAGGATATAAGGACGACCAGTTGATCATGGAGCTACTCGTTTTAGCTCTTACAGCCTAACCCAATCTGCGGCGCAACTCGAACAAGACAACTCCGGCTGCCACAGAAACATTCAGAGACGATACCTCTCCGGCCATGGGGATTTTTACCAAAACATCACAGTGCTTTTGCACGCCTTGGTGAATGCCCTTTCCTTCGCTACCCAGAACAAGGACAGTGGGGCGTGCATACTCTACTTCAGTATAGAGTTCCGTGCCTTGTTCGTCCAGTCCGTAGATCCAGAAGCCTTGTTCTTTTAGTTTCTCCAGCGATTGCGTCACGTTTGTTACTCGAGCAACGGGCAGATATTCCATTGCTCCTGCGGCAGCGCGCTCCACAGTCTCGGTGAGTGGAGCTGCGCGTCTCTCGGGGACAATGACGGCATTCGCTCCAGCGGCGTGGGCGGTGCGGATGATGGCGCCCAGGTTGTGCGGGTCTTCCACGCCATCGAGGAGCACCAGCAGTTGCGCGTCTTCCGAGATCTCACTGAGTTCCACGAAACCATGCACGGCTCCGAAGGCGACTACGCCTTGATGAGAAATGCCTTTGCTCAAGCGGTCGAGCATTTCTCGCGGTTCAAAGCGCACCGGCACCGAGTAATCTCGGCATAGGTCTACGATCTCTTGAATCCGTGGGCCGCCTGCTCCCTTGGCAATCAGAACCTTATCTAACGGCCGGCGGGCTCGCAGGGCTTCGCGTACCGGGTGCAACCCTAACGTGTGTCGCACGTTCACAGCGCAAACGCAACCACGTAGTCGCCGAGTGGCTGGTCTCCTCCCGGCTGGTGAGAGCCGGCCGAAATGATTAGGTATTGCTTGCCGTCAGGTGCTCGATAAGTCATGGGAGTGGAACGTGCGCTGGTGGGCAAATCGCCACGCCAGAGTTGCTTGCCGGTTTCTACGTCGAAAGCGTAGATGGCTGGGTCAAGAGTTCCAGCTACGAACACCAAACCTCCGGCGGTGATGACAGGACCCCCCAACGAGATGGAGCCCATGCCGTCGGGCAGTTTGGCGGAGAGCTTGCCTAACGGCACCTCCCACTTCTTCTCTCCCGAGCTGGCTTGAATGGCGATGAGCGTCCCCCAGGGCGGAGGAGTGCATGGGAGGCGTTTGGGGCTCAGCAGAAAACGGCGCATCATTCCGTACGGTGTTCCGGTTTGGGGGGCGAACTCCCAATCGCCATCGAGCTTCCGGCTGCTGGAGGTTCGCATCTCTTCATAGGAGTCGCGGGGGATGAGCCGGACTTCGGTGGCAATGTGATTGTTTGGGAGGATCAGGAGATCGTGAGTCGGATCATAGGCAAAGCCGCCCCAGTTCATTCCTCCGATGTTGCCGGGAATCTCGAGGGTTCCGTTTAGCGATGGCGGAGTGAAGATGCCTTGGGTGCGGAGCTTGCTGATTTCGTCGCGACACCATTTGCGGTCGGCATCATCGATTCCCCAAGCGTCTTCTACCGTCATCTTCTGACCTGTAACGGGGGCGGGTTTCAACGGGAAGGGTTGAGTGGGAGAAGCTACTTCTCCTGGCACATCGCTCTTGGGAACAGGGCGTTCTTCGACGCCGAAGATGGGAACGCCGGTCTCACGATTCAGGATGAAGATGTTGCCGGTCTTCGAGCCAATGGCAATCGCGGGAATTGTCTTGATGTTGAACAGGAGCGGGGATGTGGCGACGTCGTAGTCCCAAAGATCGTGATGAACGGTTTGGAAGTGCCAGACACGCTCGCCGGTGTCAGCTTTGAGGGCGACGACGGAGTTGGCGTATAGATTGTCACCGAGACGCTCGCCTCCGTAGAAGTCAGGACTGGCGCTGCCGGTTGGGACGAAGACTAAGTTGCGAGCGGAATCCACAGCGATCATCGACCATGCGTTGGCGGCACCGAGAGACTTGGTGCCTTGAGGGATTGGATCCCATGTCCACTTGAGTTTGCCGGACTTGGCATCGAACGCGCGGACTTCACCGCTCGGTTGGTTGGCGCTGCCGTTATCGGCGATGGCTGAACCAACCACAATTGTGTTGCCGATAACGGCGGGCGCGGAGGTCTCTTCGTAGTCGCCGAAATGCTTGATGGGAATGCGCAGGCCAGTGCGAAGGTCAACGATGCCGTTGTCGCCGAAGTCTGTGAAGGGCTTGCCGGTGGTGCTGTCGATTGAGATCAGACGCGCGTCGATGGTGGCGATGTAGATGCGGCGGGGTCCGTCAGAGGGCTTCCAGGTGGAGACACCGCGGGTGGCGAAGTCGCCGTAGCCGGCGTCCTTGTTGATGTGGGAATCATAGGCCCAGCGTTGCTGGCCCGTTACCGGGTCGAGAGCGATGATGCGGCCCAGCGGAGTGGGCAGGTAGAGAGTGCCGTCGACAAAGAGCGGGGTGCCTTCAAACGCAGGCGGGCGGCCGTGGGCCGGCACGTATATGTCACCGGTCCGAAACGTCCAGGCGGGATGCAACTTGCTTACGTTTGTTCGATTGATCTGGTCGAGCGGCGAAAAGCGTTGGCCGCCTTCATCGTGGCCGTAGTAGGTCCATTGGTCTTTGTCAGCGCCCCATAAGAGGAGCCCTGCGAAAAGAAGACATGCGCGTAAGACCATTCAACCAGACTAACGCGTGGCGTCCTCCATGATCACGTCGGCTGCCTTTTCGCTGATCATATAGATGGCGGAGACGATGAAATAGCCAGGAATTTTAGGGAATACGGACGCGTCGACGACGCGCAGGCCTTGCGTGCCCAATACGCGGAAACGGCTGTCGAGCACGGCCATGGGATCGCTTGGGATACCAATTTTATTCGTGCAAGAAGCGTGATGCCCCCAAGCTTCATTGCGAATGAACTCGCGCAGTTGCGTGTCGCTCTGGACGCCGGGTCCGGGGACTTGTTCGTCTGAGATGGTGCCCAGTTGGGCTAGCTGCGAATTCATGGCGCGGGCGAAATGAACGCCGCTGACGACGGCGTCCAAGTCGGGGTCGGGATCGCGTTTGCCATCGCCGAAATATTGGAAGTTGATCTCGGGCTGATCCCAGGGGTTGGCGGAGGCGAGACCGACATAGCCGGTGTTGCTGGTGCGAGCTTTCAAAATGGCCCAAGTGAATAAATTATGATGGCGTTCAAAAGCGGACGAGTAGCCCGGCACATAACCTTTGAAGAAGCCGGGAAGACCGAAGATATACAAATCCGGATCGGGCAGCCCACTCTTAGAGCGTTTAATGATTCCGACGATGGAGCCGTTGGTGGCATAGATGCCGGTGCCGGAAGTGCTCCACTCTTCGTAGTGAATATCATAGGCGCCTCCCACGGGCGGAGCAAAAGTTGCTCCGTCGAGGAGAGAGAAATCGCGTTTGAAATCGGAGACGACTCCGACCTCGTAGCGATCTTGGAGATTGCGGCCGACTCCCGGGAGATCCAATACAACGGGTATGCCGAGACGTTCCAGATCGGCACGGGGACCGACGCCGGAGAGCTGTAGTAACTGAGGACTGTTGAATGCGCCGGCTGCGAGTATGACCTCGCGCTTTACTTTGACTTGCTGGCGCGGTAACGACTCACGCGAGTCAGTGGCGGCTTGCGGGTCGGCCTCAAAGACATGGGGTTTATCAATAAACTCCACACCGATGGCCCGTTTACCTTCAAAGAGGACGCGCGTTACGAGAGTGTTCTTCTTGATCGTGAGATTGGCTGGAGACGCTTTTTGCACGCGCAGGACGTAGTCGCGCGGGCCTTGGCGCTTGCCGTTTTCCACAGCTAATGGAGTGAAAGCAAGGCCTTCTGGACTATCGGCACCGTTACGGGTGTCGTTGGGATCGAAGCGGGTATTGAGGCGAATGAATGGATCGCCCACACCGGTCCACAGTGCGGAGTTTACGGCGCTGAGGAGCATCTCGAGAATCTCGGGGTCTTTGAGCGCCATCTTGGGATCGGCCTCACAGGTAGGAAGCCAGCCTTTGAAGCCGTGGCCGTGGGAGAAGTCGCGGAAGTCTTCTTTGCCTTTGAATAACTCGGCGATTGAGCCGATTGCGTCATTCGCCATGCCTCTGATGGAGCCGGGCGGCGGAACATATTTGCAGTTCTCTAAGCGTTCGAAATAGGCGCGCATTTTGGCGGGACGCCAGGAATCGTCGGCAGTCAAATCTGCAATGTAGTTCCAGTCACTGTCTTGAGGAACGACAGTGATCATAGCGTTATGCGCGGTGCAGCCGCCGAGGGTGCCGGCGCGCGGATAGAAGATGGTGTCTTTGCCGCGGAACTTGACGGTTTTGGAGTCTTTCGCTTGTTGCGCGTCGTCGCTGTAGTGGCGAACGAAGTAGTCCCAAGCGCAAGGTTTGTACTCGGTAGAGAGGCCATGGAAGATGGGGACTTCATACATGAGCCTGCCTGTTTCGTCTTCGGAGCAGGGATCTCCGCCGGCCTCCATTAACAAAACGGAAAAGCCGGCTTTCGCCAAATTCGCGGCCAAGGGGCCACCACCGGCCCCCGAGCCAACTATTATGTAATCGAAATCTCCGCTCATAGCGTTTTCAAGAACTCGATCAGTGCGTTCTTCTCCTGATCGCTCAAGCCGGGCTCCTCTTTAAACATACTGGTTCCGAAATAGTGTCCGCGATTCACGATGTAGTCGGGGCACTTACTCAAATCCATAAACGGTTGCGCGAGGTTGGCAAACACCTTGCGGGCGTCGTCATCAGAGGCATTGGCGGGCAGCGCTTCGAGATCGTGCTTAAGCTTGAGAACGACCTCGAGGACTTTGGCATCGTGGGCAGCGCGTGCGGCGGGATCTGAGTCTTCGGACAAAAGATTCAAGTTGGCGATCAGATCGACAGGAGTGCCTGTGGGAATGGGACCCACTTGAATGCCGCCTTCGCCGAAGAGAGCAGGGAAGATGCGCTGGCCAGTTGAAACAAGGCTCTTGAGATTATCGGGCACGTAGCCGGGAGCGATGCGGAGATAGGAGCGCTGTGTTACGCGGTCGATCAGACCGGGGACTTTGTCGCCAAGCACGCTGTCTTTTTCGCGCAGTTCGGGCCACAACATTTTCTTGATGGAATCCTGGAACGAATCCATACGGGCTTCCACAGAGGGGCTGGCATTAAATTTGCCGACCGCGTTGTTCAACAGGAAGGGAGCGGTAGACCAGGCACTGATGAGCGATGCCGGTCGAGTGTAGCCGCGGCCGCCGCCTGGCATTGTGAATTGTCTGGGCGCGCCGGTGAACGGATCATAGATGGTGATTTGACCCACCGATGGGAGTTGCTTGTAGGTCTCGGAGGAGAAATTATCCCAGATGTTATCGCGAATGGCGTTGGTGGCTAGCGGGCTGCAGGCGTTGGTTTCGAGGAGAGTGACGGGGACGCGGAACTCAGCGGCCATATAGTTGTTGTCGGTGAAATCGGGCGCGCTGGCGATGGCGCGCATCTTGGTTTTGAAATCGTCTGTTTTGGTCCAAGCCCAATACTTGTTCCAGCAATCCATGTAGCCGCTGCCGGAGCAGCCGCCTGGATCCATGCCGGGTGCGGCGGCAGGCAGTTTGCTGGAGTGGCAGCGGGCACACCGTTCGGCAAAGATCATCTTGCCCTGTTTGAGAGTGTCGGCCGACTTAGTGATATAGGCGGCGCCGCCAGGAGCGTCTTTAAGCAGATGCGGCGCGGTGCTCTTTAAGAAGAAGAGCGCCATGTTGGGCGTCTGGGCTTCGGTGACTTCCCAATAGGCCGAGTTTTTGCGCGCGGTGGTGATCTCGATGGGAGACACTTTTTGGCCACCGACGAGCGGGTTGAAATGAAGGAACCATTCTTCGCTGAACAGACCGATGTTGATATAGACGCGATTCAAAGCGCCGAGTGCGCCGACGGAATCTGACCCGTCTTTGAGAACGCGCGGCGAATAGGAGATATTCGGGGGAACGAAGAAAGCTGATAAAGGCGAAGAGGCAGGAACAAAATCGTTGAATTGCTTGTTATTGGCGCTGCCGCCGGCGAGTGTTTCTTTGCCAAAGCGTTTGGCGATTTCGAGACGTGGCCCGAGCGAATAGACGGCGTTCATGGTTCGCGGATTATTGATGTTATCGGTAGAGACGAGCGACGTATCCAGAGTGCCGGGGCGGGAGGTGCTGAACATTTGATGGATGTAACTTGTGGGGTCGGCATTCCAATCTAAGATGCGATTGATCCAGAAATACTGGGCTCCGACGTTAGACGAAAGGTTCTCCCACTTGGGATTTTCGGGATCGACAGGCGGCTTCACGGGATTGGGGCCGACGTGACAGAAGCCGCAAGACATGCCGATGCGATAGGGCCTGATTAAGTCTTTGGAGTTGTAGTAAGAGGGGTCGGTATAGAATCTAACCGGGTCCCATTTCTTAGCAGCGGCGTCATCGAAGTCAGGATTCGGGAAGAGGCGGAGACCGACGACTCCGGTGCCATAGCCGTAGAACGATCCGGCCGGAAGGTTCTTGCCGCGTGCGCCGACTTTCACGCCTGGATACTTGGTCTCGTTTTCAAACGGGTCGGGAGGGCAGGAGGCGGAACGTTTGTCGAGCCAGAGGCCGTAACGATTCGGGTCGGGAGCGGTGGCTTTTTCAAAGCAAGGTTCGTTGACGAGGCCGAGGTAGTTCCAGCGAGTATCGCGGCTGAACTTGAGACTGGGGTGGGAGGAAACTGTTTTGAGGAGATCGAGTGCGCCGAAGCTGGAACTATTCAGTTTGTCCCACATACGGTCGTTGCCGCCAGCCCAGAGGATCCACATATTGCGGCCTTTGACTTCCTCGGGAGAAAGGGCGACGGCGCCGTCCATGTCATGAAAGTAGTCTTCGTCGGCGGCGGCGAAGGAACTGGCTGGACGGTTGGCTTGACGAGCTTCATCGAGCACGGTGCCGGGTTTGGGTTGGTCTTTGCCTGTGCAGCCTGTAAAAAAAACGAATCCGGCGATCAGAGATGCTCCGCACAGAGTGATAAAGCTCAACTTCATTTCGATTTCCCTCCTCGAAAATCGTGGTTAGTACAGTCAGCTAGTGATGCGAACGGCAGGAACGTTTCAATATGCGTTCTCCGGGGACAGCGAAAAAAAGCCGGAACGTTTCAGTGAAAAAGACAAGGCAGGCGGAAGCGCCTGCCCCACCGAGAAATGATGTCGCAAGTTGGGACGTAAGTCAAGGCGTAGAGCCGATTACTGCGGACTGAGTGGATACGACAGAGCAGGCGAAGGCATAAGTTACGTCGGGATTGGTTATATCGCCATGGTCTTTGATAAGGCCGCCGGACCCGTCTAAGCAATTCACAACGCCGAGTTGGAATTGATAGGCCTTGCCGTCGGGGGCGCCGGCTTGTTTGAGTTTGGCGGCAACTGACTCTTTGGTCATGATGGCGCCGTTGTGGCCGATGCCGCCGAAGGGGTCGTTTACGTCACCGACAGCTTTGACGTTGTCGTCCGCGAGGCGGGAGGCGAGTGCGTAGGTTGTACCGACGACGGAATCCTGGGCGGAAAAAGTGGCCAGTAGCGGGCCTTGGCAGACTTGTTTGTCGATTACGTTGCGGAAAAAGCCGGGTGTGCCTTTGCCGTTGTTGGAACTGAAGCCGAAGTGGGAGAAGGCGGCTTCGAGGAGAGTGACGGAGGCGGGATGATAGATGGGGTCTTGCGCAAGAGAACTAGCGCAGGCGGCCATGAGCCGACCTCCTAGACTGTGACCCACCAGGTGAACCTTGAGGGTTGGTTTGACGGCGGCTATGGCTCGGACGGACTGAGCGACGCCGTTCGCCCCCACTGTACCGGAGCGGTTTTTCATCATCCACCAGGTGGTGAGGTTGATGGCAAAATCGACACCGCCGAGAGCGGAGAAGAAGCCGGAGGCGATGGACTGAGTGCCGCCGGAATCGAAATCGCCGTCAGTTGGGGCTGAAGTGAGGATTAGGGGTGCACTCAGTTTTTGAATGACGGTGACGCCATCGAGATTGCGGAGCGCATCGAGACCTTCGGTTGGATCGGGCTTGGGATCTTTGATGGTGGATACGAGGAGCTGCATGAATTGATTTTGCGCGGCACCATCGTCCTTGATGTTAGGGAGTAGCTTAATGGCTTGATCGATTTGCGGCTGAGCTTCGGGAACCGCGGTTTTCAGGTCGTTCAGTTTTTGTGTCAGGGAGGCGATGATGGGTGCATCGTCATCGAGAGACTGAGTGGAGCCGGAGCCGTTTTGGGTGGCGGCGAATTTTTCAGGCACAGCGAGGGAGGGCCAGAAGACGCCGGCGACTGCGAAGTTGCAAGTGCCCAGGGCCTGACATTCGGGGCGCGTGAAGTGGGCGCGGAAGTTTGTCAGGTAGTTGGTGTAGAGGGTGGTGGCATCGGCAACCGAGTTACGGAAGCCGTGGGCGAGGAATATTACGTCTGTGGCGGTTCCAGCGCGTTGTTTGAGAGCTTCCAGTTCAGCGGTGGAAGTGAGGTTGCCTTTGTCGTCATAGGTGAGGGAGAAGAAATCGAAACCGGCTATGTTTTGCATTTGATGACTCCTTGAAGTTGGTTGTTATAGACGCGACCCCTAGCTGTGCTCAGGGTCGGAAAGGAGGCGGCTGGAAAGCCGCCTCGCAGCCAAGAATGGCCGCCCTACGCGTTGGCGATGGAACGCAAGTTGGCACAGTTCTAGGCATATTAGACGGCTTGTAAGACTTTCATGAGATCGACCATGCCTGCGCCTTGGAAGCTGCGTTCGCGGCGGAGGTCAGTGGCATTAGCGAGGAATATGGCTTTGACCTTTTCAGGTTGGCCAATGTATTCACGACGGACAGAGAGAAAGGCAGCGATGGCGCCGGATACATGGGGTGCGGCCATGCTGGTGCCTGTTTGTTCGCAGTAGAGAACGGGTGGAGTGCCGGTATATTTTTCTTGTTCGGCACCGGCAGCGCAGGAGATGATGCGTTCTCCCGGAGCGAGAATGTCGGGCTTCATACGGCCATCGCCAGTAGGTCCGCGGGAGGAAAAGTAGGAGACGCCATAGGTGTGAGGCATCTCGCGATGAGTGGCGCCGACCGTAATGGCTAAGTCGGCATTGCCGGGATCGGTGATACTCATGTCGTTATAGCGCGACTGTGGGACGCCGGAGGCAGTGACAACGGAGGCATAGCCGCCATTGCCGGCGGAGACTACGACGGAGACGCCGCTGTGGACGGCGCGGTCGACCTCGACACACAGCGGGCTTTGGCCGCAGGCAAACCAGCGCGGATCGAAATCGTAACCAAGACTCATGTTGATGCCGTGGATCAAGATGCGGCGGCCGTGTTCGTTCCACTTCTGAATCTGATCGAGAGCCATGAGAACCCAACTGACTTTGCCTTGGCCGGCAGTCTGTTGGACGTCGCCAGTGCCGTTGATATCGGCGATAACTTTGAGACTGACGAGCTTAGTGTTGGGGGCGACACCTCCGATGGCCTTCAGTTTTTCGACGCGTTGCGGGACAGCTTTGTTGGTGAGTTCGTCTCGCATCTCGGTGCCGACGACTAAGTCCCCATCGGGGTCGGAGGACTTCCAACCACCAGCGATGATGCCGGCGACGTGAGTGCCGTGGCCGAAGCGATCTATGAGAGCGGAGGGATCGGAGTTTGGGAGATCTTCGGGTTTTAGGACGGGAGTTTTGGCGCGACCGTCGGGCGTGAAGTCTTTGTGGACGACGGGACGGAGGATGGTGTCGGAGGTGAACTGTGGTTGGGTGGCGGCGAAGTGGGGATGATTGGCCTGGATGCCTGAATCGAGGACGGCCCACACGATACCATCTCCTAAGGCTTGGAAGGCGCGCTGGGCGGCGTCGGCTTTGACAGTGGCGAGAGATTTGGTGAGGGTGGTGGCGATGGCTTGGTCTTCCCAGATGCGATAGACGACGCTGCCGGTGCGGCCCTTCTGAGTTGTGAGATCGCGTGCTTCATTGGCGAGATCGATGATCTGCTGTGCGGTGAGACAGGCGAAGAGATAGGGCGGGAGTTCGTAGTAGGAGACGTTGAGTTGCTGGGCGCGCTGGACGACCCAGCGCATGGCCCCGGGGATGCCGCCGGGAAAGAGTTCGTTGAGGGAGACGATGACGTCGAATTTTTTGTCAGGCGTTTTGTCGACGATAATGGCGGTGTTGAGTTTGGTGAGGAGGGGCTCGGTGACGATGGAGCGCATCATGTCGAGACGGATGCCTTCGCGGTGTTCAGGCGAGGCAGTGCCGGTGGGCGGCGGTGGTGGTGTGGAAGGTGGGTTATCGGAGGCCATGTTGGTCACTGGTCCTTTCGGAGGAGAGGGGCGTTTTTTGGGAGATGGTTTTTTGGAGGTGGCCATAGGTGATTTGGAGATTACGATAGCGCGGTTGGGAGAGTTGAAAATTCGAAGCCACGGAGGCGGAGTTTTGCAGGGGGGCGAGAGGTAAAAATTGAGCGAAGAGGGGGCGAAACTCGGATAATATTTGGAGTCTATTAATAATAATAGCGAGCGCATGCAAATATTCGGCGGTTTTTGGGCATGTCGCGTGAATATTTACCGTTCGCGTGAGGCGGGATTTCGAGGTGGAAATTGGGCGCATGGGTGGGGTGTGGATTGTGGTGAGTGCTGCCTGGTGTAACAGTGATTGTTTCATTGGAATCGTTTCATTTTTGTGAGTCGAAATGCGAGTGAACGCAGGTCTGCTGCACGAGGTCAGGATAGAGGTCGGACGAGTGCGGCTAGAGGGAGTTTGAGTGGGGATGCGGCGGGTGCACGCCGGTATGTGATTGATTGGGTTTGGGTTGCGGGTCCTGGTGAGGGTTGAAAATAAATCGGGATCTGTTGTGACCATCTTTTTGGGGTGCCCGTTTTAATCGAAGCGGAGATGATCAATTCTGAGATAATCGCGGGTGAGGGCTAATCGTGTGATCACTGCGGGCGTTCCGATCGATTTCATTGCCTATAACCGAAAGGGCGAGATCGTGCTTTTGGCGGAGGCGAAGAGCAGAGGGGGTACGTCGAAGGAGTGGGCTGCGAAACTACGAAGGAATATGCTCTCGCATGGGGTGCTCCCAAAGTCGCAATATTTCTTGATCGTAACTCCGGAGGCAATTTACGGTTGGAGTGAAGAAAGCTCGCCGGCGTCCGATGCGCCGCCCCATTTCACTATAGATTCAAACGAAGCCTTGGGGGCGTATTTTACAAAGTTCGGTCAGGATCCTGCTGAGATTAGTCCTTTTGGGTTTGAACTCCTGGTCCTTACTTGGCTCACCGATATTACGAGATCTTCGGCGAGCAATCCTGAAAACGATCCATCATTGCGTTCGTTAGCTGAGTCCGGTTTGCTGGCGTCTTTGAGGGACGCTGACATTCAGATGCATTCGGCGAAATGAATGTTTACGCGGAGTCGAACTTCGTCCTGGAGCACGCGCTGCAACAGGAGGGTTCAGACAGTTGCGGAGAGATCATCCGCTTGGCATCGGCCGGTAAGATCACACTTGTAGTGCCAGCTTTCTCGCTTGCCGAGCCATATCAGGCGATTTCTGGAAAAGAGAAAGCGCGGTTGCGACTGGTAGAGGATCTGCGAGGGCATCTTCGTGAACTTGCGCGATCCAAACCGCACCGCGAGATCCTGACCACATTTAAAGAGTTTGCTGATGTTCTCATTGGGAGCGCGCAACTAGAGCGGGATGGGCTTCGAGAAACCGTGTCCGAACTGCTGGCATCGGTTGAGATTATGCCACTCGATGCCACGGTGCTGCGGTCCGGGGTCGATATGGAAGCGAGATTTAGATTGTCCGGGCAGGATGCGATCGTGCTCGCATCGGTGCTTCAACACTTGGAAGCAACGCAACCTAATGAGAGTTGCTTTCTCAACAGGAACTCCAAGGACTTCGATGAACCTGAGATCCTGACGAAGCTCGAAGAGATGCATTGCAAGTTTTTCTCGAACTTCACTAAGGCGCATGCGTATGTGGTGTCGCGGTTGGGGAAGAGTGCGGGGTGAATGTGGAAATTGGAGATTGCGGGTTGAGCGATTGAATGTTGAAGATCCGCTCTGTACACGGCGCGGAACAAAGGGCGACGAAAAATGAGCGAGAAAAATACTATCGTGGTCAAACGCCACAGTGATGGGTCAGTATTTGAACTGCTGCCCGACGGTTCTAGCCGTCGGCTCGACGACCGCACGGATTGGCCTCGCGTGAAGGAAATGACTGACGACGAAGTTATGGCATTGGCTCTGTCCGACCCGGACGCGCAACCTGCCGAGCAGCCCGGCTATTCGCGTCGCCAAATACCACGGGTCAGGGCCTTGCGCAGGGCACTCTCGCTCACGCAAGAAGAATTTGCGATGCGGTACCACATCCCCATCGGTATGCTTCGCGATTGGGAGCAGGGCCGCATTGAACCAGACGAACCTGCGCGTGCGTACCTGACGCTGATTGCGCATGACCCCGAATTTGTCGAACGGGCCTTAAGGGTCAAGAGCCCGGCGTTTTAGTCACTCCGTTGAAAATGCGTTGAAGAACCGCTCCGTGCCCGTCGCGGCTCGGATAGGGGTCGGGTGAAATGCTCCTAGAAAAGAACTTTGATCTGGAACTGAATTGACCTTGCGGGCAACTGGTTGGTGATGCCGACTAAGGGCGATCCGAAGCCGGCGCCTGGGCTGGCGCCGTTTCCATAGGTGCCGCTATAGCCGACGAAATTTGCATGATTGAAAAGATTTGAGACCTCGATTCTGGGTTCGATGCGGAGGTGCTCATTGAAAGTGATGGGGCGCTCCACCAATGGCGAGAAGTCATAAATTGGCGCGCCGCGGCCGGCGTTGCGGCCCACGACGACGCCATTGATGACGGGCCTGTCGGTGGTGGCTCCGGTGTCGCCGCTGTTAGTCACGCCCGTGACGTAGTTATACGGAAGGCCGCTGGCGAGGGTAACCACGCCTCCCATGTGGAGGCCCCAGAAGCCGGACCATATGCCGCTAAGAACGGCACGCTGACGCTGATCAAAGATAGCGCTGGCGCGTTCTTCGCGCCCGGTGAAGTTGGGGTCGTTGGGATTCTGACTGGGGATATCGGGATCGACATTGTCGATGGTGTGCGACCAAGTGTAGCTGGCGAGGACGCTCAAGTGAGATATGCGTCCAGTGAGGTTCACTTGGAGAGATTGATAGCTGGCATTGCCGTCATTGACATCGCTTTGAATCACAGAGAAGGGGGGCTGCGGGTTGGTGGCTTTTAGGGAATTGCATGTCAAGCCATGCTGGGCATACCACCAAATCCAATAAGGCCGGGTGCAATTGGCGGCTTGCGCGGTGCGCACCTGTCCGGGCAGTGTGCGGATAAAAGGCGCGGGGGCATCGACATCTAGGGGACGGTTGATCTTGAGGGTATGGGAGCCCACATAGTCGGCTCGCGCCACCCAGCCTTTTGCGACGCGTCGCTCAATGCCGAAGGTCCACTGTTCCGAATAAGGGTTCAGTAACTCGGACTGATAGCCAACCAAAGTTGAAGTGGGGAAGAACTGATACAGATAGGCGCTGTCACCGGGCCTAACGTAGAGGCTGCGGAGCGGAACTTGCGCGCCGGAGGGGAAGACAGGGAGGGGAACGGCGGTGACACTGGTGGGAAAGCCGATCTGGCCGGGAGCGGCAGAGTAATTGAACACACCTGTCGGCCCTGTTAGCGCGTAGTTCGCTTGCGAGTTATCGGGAATCTGGGAATAGTAAATGCCAAAACCGCCGCGGATGACAGTCTTACCATCACCGAGCACGTTATAAGAGAAGCCTACGCGCGGCGCCAATCCTTTACGGAAGTTGGTAAATGTCTGCTGTTCGTAACGAAAGCCCAGATTGAAAGTCAAATCGGGGCGGGCTCGGAAATCATCCTGGACAAAGCCAGACCAAAGAATGTCATCCACTGTGTAGTTTGCATTTCCGTAACTCTGGGTGTAGGTTTGCACATTTGCGATGTTATCGAGATAGGCCGAACTCTCACAAACCGCTAAGCTTTGGACACAGCTTTTATAGACGAATTGACCGAGGTAGATGGGGCCACCGAATTCTTTGCTATCGCCGCCGGTGTGAGCGAAGATCATATTTCCGCCGATTTTGATGACGTGCCGCCCACTGACGAGCGACAGGGTGTCACTCAGATCGTACTGGCGATTCAGCAGCAGGGCTGATTGGGAGGTGCCGGTGGTGAAAGTACCGCCGGTGGATACGGGGACTTGAAACTGGGTGCCATCAATGAGTGGCGAGAATTGGGTGATGGGGGCAGCCAACTGGAATTGGGCGCGCACGTCGTTCAGAAGATTGGGACCGACGACGGTGGTTTCGCCGATGGCGATGGAGTAGGTACGGCGGTGGAAGACACGATCGACGCTCGGTAAGGAATTGCCGCCGACGATGCCGTTGGGGTTGGTGTCGAAGAAAGCATCGAGGTCGCCGCGCAGGAAGAAGCTGCTGCGATCGGTCAATTGACGGTCAAGACGAAAGTAGCCGAGCCAGCCGCGATAGCGCCCTTCAAAACTGCCTGGAGCGATGGGCGAGATGATAGGGGAGGCTTTATTTTCGCGGGTGTATTCGGCGGCGACGAAGAAGTGTGTTTTTCGACTTGCACCGATGGGTCCGCCGAGCGACAAGGACGTCTGACCCATCTGGTTGCTGGTGTAATCGTTGCCGCTGGCGGCGTTGGAAGAGGTGAAACCGGAGAGGGCGGCGGTGGTGGCGGATGGACGCCAGACTTCGATGAACTGGCCGCGCAGGCGGTTGCCGCCGGTTCTGGTGAGAATGTTCACAGCACTGCCGGTGCTGCCGCCGAATTCGGCGGAGAATGCATTTGTGAGGACGGTGACTTCCTGGACGGCGGCCAGCGGGATGCTTGAAAAGATAGTCTGCCGCCCCCAACTATCGTTGGCAGTGGCTCCGTCAACGGTGTAGGACGTTTGCCGCCGACCTGCGCCATTGGTGGTGAACAAGAACTGATTCATGAATACGTCGCCCTGGTTTATTGCTGGCCGGTTGGCGGAGTTGAGAAGCGGAAAGTAAGTGATCCGCCGATCAAGCATTGGCGTTTCCTGAAGCTGCTGGCCAATAATCCGGTCGCCGAGCTGCGGCGCGTCAGTGCGCACTTCACCGGCGACACCAGTGACGGTAATTTGCGAGGACTTGCCGGAGATTTCCAATTGGAAACTCACGTCGGCTGAACTGCCTGCTCCGGGATCCAAGGCTTTCACGGCAGTTGTTGTGAAGCCGCTTTTGGTAGCTTGCACGTCAAAGGATGATCCTGCAGGAAGCCCGGGCACGGCGAAGTTGCCGGACTCGTCGGTCTGCGTAACGCGTTTGACGCTGGTTAATCTGTTCGTGACCGATATTTCGACGCCGAGTATCGGTGCATGAGTCGCATCGACGACTTGGCCACGAATGGTCACGGTATCCGAAGTCTGAGCGTAAAGAGAAGATGCCACGAGAAAGATGAAGAGGGATTGGAGAAAATTTGAGGCGACGTTCGCAGAGCTCATATTTTAGTTATTGTCGCTTATTGGTATTCCGCGATCTGCGTGGGGCGCGCTTGAGAAATGGCCGCGGATGGCGCCGGCCCGCTCAGCGCATAATGGGGCCATGCGAAATCTGCTGACTTGGTTTCTGTTTTGCGCGGTGGTTGTGTCGGGGCAAGTGACGAAGACGAAATGGGCGATTGCGGTGCATGGCGGGGCGGGGGAGAGTGAATGGCAACATATGGATCGAGCGACGGAGGCCGCTTACCAGGCGTCGCTGAGCCGGGCGTTGAGCGAAGGGGCGGCCACGTTGAGTCACGGCGGAAAAGCACTCGATGCGGTGGAGGCGGCGATCAAGGTACTCGAAGACGATCCATTGTTCAGCGCTGGGCGGGGATCGGCGTTTAATGATCAGGGTAAGAACGAGATGGACGCATCGATCATGGATGGTTCCACTTTAGCGGCGGGATCGGTGGCGGGGGTGTGCTGCACGAAGAATCCGATTTCAGCGGCGCGGGCGGTGATGGAGAGGTCGCCGTATGTGATGATTGCGGGTCCGGGGGCTGATCAGTTTGCGGTGAAACAGGGTTTGGCGCAGATGCCAGCTTCGTACTTCTTTACCGAGATGAGATGGCAGGAGTTAGTGGGCGTGCTGAAGCAGAGCGGGAAACCGATTCCCGCGAGGCCGCCGGGTGTGCCGAAAGAACCGAAGAGCGCTATCCAGATTGGTGCCAGTGCCGGACATTTCGGAACGGTAGGCGTGGTGGCGCGGGACGTGCGCGGCAACCTGAGCGCGGGGACTTCGACGGGCGGGATGCAAGGGAAGGCGCCGGGGCGAGTGGGTGATTCGCCGGTGATTGGGGCTGGCACTTATGCAGCGAATAAATCGTGCGCGGTGTCGTCCACGGGGGTGGGCGAGTATTTTATCCGGCTTGCGGTAGCGAAGGAGATTTGTTCGCTGGTGGAGTACAAGGGGATGTCGATTGCGGAGGCGGCGCGGTTTGTGATTGAGCACGAAGTCGCGTCGCTGAAAGGCGGGGAAGGTGGGGTGATTGTGTTGGACCAGAAAAGCGAAGCGGTTTGGAGTTTCAACACACTTGGCATGTTTCGGGCACGGCAAGCGGAGGGTGGCGCGGCCGAGGTTCGAGTGGTGGGAAAGTGACCGCGCTTTATTGAAGTGACCGGTTGGGACGGATGCGTTCTTCAGCGTTTGACAACGACGACGGCGCGCGTAGCATGGCGGCGATGATGACGATGACGGCGATGCTGACTATGCTGAACCTTGACTACAACGTCGGGAAATGCCATTAAGGCTGGGACGGCTACGAGGCTGGATGCGCCGATGAGGACTGAGAGTGCGATTAAGCGTTTCATTGCAATGATGTTCTCCGGATTGGACTGGGCATTTCGGAGGCCACTCTCGCGGGTTTCGTGAGAGCCGAAAAGAGACGGCTGGAAAGCCGTCTCGCTGCCAAGAATGGCCGCCCTACGGCACCCTGAGCAGATGTGAAGAATCCGTTNNTTGGGCGCGAGAGTAGCGCCTTTGACGTTATGCGGTCGATTGACGATGGGGGGTCGCTGGCCGGGGCACTATGAAACCAGAAGGGCCTGCACCCATCAAGAGCAGGCCCTTTTTAAGGAAAGGAAAGCAAACCAACTTTGGAGAACGCCCTTCGAATGAGAGCGGTTTAGGCTCGGATTCGTACGTCGTTAGAACGAGTATGCGATGGATGGGTAAATCGCCGCAACTGCGCCAAGTAAGGGGCTATAAGGTGGTAGTCCAGTACTCGCTTCACTTGGGGTGGTGTACCGTTGTAAACTCTAGTTCATGAATCGTTTATCGATTAAGTTTATGACCGCAGCGCTGGCCACGGCCTCGCTGCTATCTTTGGGGGCTGTTTCGTTGTCGGCTCAGGCGACGGCTACGGCTACCGCCACGAAAATGCCGAAGGTAAAGGCTCCGGCTGCACCGGCGCCGTCGGCTGCCGATATTGCGGATGCGACGTCGAAGGGGATGGTTTGGGTGAACTTGAACACGAAGGTTTACCACAAGGCGGGCGTGCCCACTTATGGAACGACGAAGAACGGCAAGTTCATGAGTGAAGCAGATGCGAAGGCGGCGGGTTATAAGGCTGCGCAAGAGCCGATGGCAAAGGGTGCGAAGAAGGCTGCGGCGACGGCAACTAGTACGATGGCGCCGAAGTAGGAAGAATTCGTTCTTTCGTGGGGGACGAAAAAGAGGGGACACGCCTGTGAGTTCAGCGGAAGGAATAGTTTTCCGCTGGGTTGGGAGTGTCCCCTTTCCTTATTGGGCTGCGGAGAGTTTTTGGGCGCGCTGCCATTGCAGCTTGTCTTGGTATTCCTGATACAGGGTGGTGAAACCCGCCCACAGGTAGCCGCAGACGAAGAGCATTAAGAAGGGCAGGGCGAAGTAGTTCATGGTTTCAATGGCGAAATCGACCATGTAGACGAAGTAGGCGCCGATAGCGAGTTCGGCGTAGGGGAGCCAGCCGCTCTTGCGTTTATAGGCCGTCTGTTGGGTTTTCACTTTTTGCGATTGCGTGCCGTATTTGGCGGTGCGGGCGAAGCTGGTTTGAATTCCTAAGATGGCTTCGATGACGCCTTTGGTGTTGCTCAAGGTGAGAGCTACGCCTGCGCCCATGAGCATGGGCAGGAAGGCAATCGCTTTGAGCCATGACTTGGGGTACAACACTTTTTGCGCGTACAGATAGAAGGCCGAGATGGACCAGAACGACGCTACGATCAGCGGGAAATCGATGAGCACCATCTGAAACACACCCATGTAAAAGCGCACGATCATGACGGGGAGCATGAGCATCGAAACGACGATCATCATGGGGTAGGAGATGTTGGGCGTCAGGTGCATGAANNCCTTTGGCCCAGCGGGCTTGTTGGACTTGGAAGCCGTAGGTTTCGACGGGCAGTTCGGAGGGGCACTCGACGTCTTTGACGTAGACGAAGCGCCAGCCTTTGAGTTGCGCGCGGTAGCTGAGATCGGAATCTTCGGTGAGGGTTTCGTGCTGCCAACCGCCGGCATCGTCAATCATGGCGCGGCGCAGGACACCAGCAGTGCCATTGAAGTTGAAGAAGAGGCCTGAGCCGCAGCGGGCGCCGTGTTCGAGGACGAAGTGGGCGTCGAGGAGCATGGCTTCGACTTGGGTGAGGATATTGAATTCGCGGTTGAGGTAGGTCCAGCGGGTTTGCACGACGCCGACGCCGGGGTCGGTGAAGAAGTGAATGGTGCGCTTGAGGAAGTCGGTGGGCGGGATGAAGTCGGCGTCGAA
>PMQB01000337.1:0-9128 GCA_003169195.1 Bryobacterales bacterium | reverse complement strand
AGGACTTGGATTTGGAGGAGTTCGCGGGGGTAATCGAGCTTGCAGGTTTCTTCGAGGAGGCGTTCGACGACGAAGCGCTCGTTATAAAGCGGCAACTGGACGGTGACTTTGGGGAGTTGGGTGTATTCGACAGGCGCGGTGACGGGCAGGTTCTTGCGGAACTTGCGGTATGTGCGCATGGTGGCGTAGCGGTGCAAGCCATAGATGGAGAGAATGCCGAGGATGCCGAAGTAGGGGATGAGGAGCGCCCAATCGAAGGGAGAGAGGCGATAGATGCCGGAGAAGGTGTCGTCGAATAGGCCCGTCACGATGCGGGATCCTAAACTGGGCTGCGCTACAAAGAGAAAAAGTGGGCTCATCGGATTCATGGGGCAAATCCCAGGAGTGACAACCTGGGGGTCACCACGTTACTCCTTTATTTTAACGGTTTTATATACTTCTCGAAAGCCCCTAGGACGTCAAAAAAAGGTAAATAAACGTTCATCTTAGGAATGAACTGGGGGAACAAACGGCGGTTTTCGTCGTTTCTTAGAGTAGTGGCGGTCGGCAAGTTGGCGCTTTAGGAGGTGCCATATGAGAGATCACATCAAGATTTTGGGTATTTTGAATATCATTATGGGCGGTTTGAGCGCCTCGCTTGGATTGATTGTGATGTTGGTGATGGGCGGGGTGGCCGGCATTTTGGCGACGGGCGTACAGAGCGGGTCGGCGTCGGACTTGGCGGACGGACGGACGGCTGCGCCTTGGTTAGGGCTGGTGGGGTTGGTAGTGGCGATTTTTCTGGTGGTGTTGTCTCTGCCGTCGATTATTGGGGGATGGGGGCTGCTGAAGTTTAAGAGCTGGTCGCGGGTGCTGATGATTATTTTGTCGGCGTTTCATTTGCTGAATATTCCGTTTGGGACGGCGTTGGGGATTTATGGGCTATGGGTTTTGACGAATGAGCAGTCGCGGCAATTATTGGAGAGTGGAGGGACGATGCCGCCGGTAGGGTATGTGATGCCGCAGACGGCGCCGCCTTATTCGGGGACGCAGCAGCCGCCGCAGAGTTTTTAGTTACTCGCGGTGGAGGAGGCGGCGGGCTTGGTGGAAGATCTCGGCGAGCATGGCGGCGGTGAGGCGGCCGGTGGAGGTGTTTTGCTGGCTGGGGTGATAGCAGGCGAGGACGCGCGGGCCGGTTGGGTGTGTGGTGAAGTTTACGCCGTGGCCGAAGCGGAAGGGTGAGCGAGCCCGGATGTGGCCGTTGTCTTGGAGGATAGAGAGATAGGCTTGGAGCGCGATGCCGCCGAGGACGACGATGAGTTTTACATTCTTGAGCAGGGTGAGTTCGCGTTCGAGGTAGGGGCGGCAGGTGTGGATTTCTTCGAGGGCCGGTTTGTTATCGGGCGGGACGCAGCGAACGGGTGAGGTGATGTAGGCGTCTTTTAGTTGGAGGCCGTCGGTGCGGGAGATGCTGGTGGGTTGGTTGGCGAAGCCGGCTTCGTAGAGGGCGCGGTAGAGGAAATCGCCGGAGCGATCGCCGGTGAAGATGCGGCCGGTGCGGTTAGCGCCGTGGGCACCGGGAGCGAGGCCGATGATGAGGAGGCGTGCGTTGGGATCGCCGAAGCCGGGGACGGGTTTGCTCCAGTAGTCTTGGTTGAGATAGGCGCGACGGCGGATGCGGCCGATTTCTTCGCGGTGGGCGACTAGGCGGGGGCAGAGGGTGCAGTTGAGCGGGACGATTTGGGTTAGGGAGAGGTCGCGTTTTTTAGAAGCCATCAGAACGATCTGCTGGCTTTACGATAGCGCTAGCCGACCGTGTTTAGCCGACCATGCGGACGGGGTTCATGTCGAGTTTTTTGGAACGCTCGGATTTTGGATCTTTGCGGAAGGATTCGACGGAGTGCGCTAAGGCGTTGAGCGAGAGGCGCGAGAGATCTGGGAAGGAATGGACGCGGAACATGGGGATGATGTCGGCAAAGACGCGCACCAGGTGTGGATCGCGCCAGCCTTTGCCGGTCTCTTCCATCATGATGGAGAGGGCTTCTTCCTGAGTGAAGGCGCCTTTATAGGGGCGGACGGTGGTTAGGGCGTCGTAAATGTCGGCGAGTTGGAGAATGCGTGCGAGCAAGGGGATTTGATCACCACGCAAACCGTCGGGATACCCTAAGCCATCCCAGCGTTCGTGGTGGCTGCGAATAATGGGTAGCACGGGCATCAAAGATTTGATTCCCATACAGATTTTTTCGCCACGCACAGTGTGGGACTTCATGATTTCCCATTCGTCGGGGGTGAGCGGACCGGGTTTGAAGAGGATCCGATCGGGGATGGAGATTTTTCCAATATCGTGAAGGTGTCCACCGCGCTGGAGGGTTAGAATTTCGTGTGCCGGCAGTTCGAGGGCGACGCCGATGGCCGCGGCAATGACNNACGGCTTCGGAATCGTCGAGGGAATCGACCATTTCCTTATGCCGCAGATTGCTCTGGACTCGCGCGCGTAGAGCGCGGTCGCGAAGAGGCGCGACTAAGAATTCGTTTGCTCCAGCTTCAATGGCGGTGACTTCCGATTCCAAGTTTTCAGATTCCGCAATGACGAAAATTTGGAGAAACTTCATGGCAGGAGAATTGCGAACTTGGCGGCAGAAATTGGCGGCACCCACCTCCGGTGCGCGTAAATCAAGCAAAACGAGATCAATTGGTTCGCGAGCGAGGATGGATAAACCTTCGGATGTGCTGCTGGCTTCGTGAATCTTTCCGGCAAGATCGCCAAGGACTTGCAGAATGTGCCAGCGGCGAGCCGCGGCCGGATCCACGATCAAGATGTTTCCCGCCAGTTTGGTTGGCGCCGGGACAGAGCCTAACGCTTCCACTACGTGCAATGTGTTCACCTTGTTTGGGGCCGCCATTCTCAAACTTTCTCTGAGTTTCTATCGACGTAAGTGGGTTCGGGCTTTAACTCCTCTTGGGCGAAACGGCGTCTAAGTGACAAAAAAGTACTAGTCGCCAGGCTTATCCCGTGCCAGGATGCCCTAACTTTGGAGGTTTAAGGCTGGTGGGCGGTCTCATCCTCTCTTCGCTGGTTTTCCATGTTCTAATTGAGTGTGGAATTGACGCAACAAAACCCATTTCGCCCGCCGAACGCAGGAGGCTACTACTCTGTCCACTAAAATTACCGGGCCCGCCGCCCAGGTACGTGAGCCAGCCGACCGCTGGACCGTTACAGATGCCGCAGAGATGTACGATGTTGCGGCTTGGGGTAAAGGATATTTTTCGATAGGCCAGAACGGTAACCTGTTCGTGCACCCGACGAAGGAGATCAATCGCGCGATTGATCTGAAGCAACTGGTTGACACGCTTGGCTGGCGTGGCATTTCGCTGCCGATTCTGATTCGCTTTGCGGACATCATTAAACACCGGTTGGGAGAAATCCACCAGGCGTTCGAAAGTTCGATCCGCGAGCATGGCTACCAAGGTACCTATTGCTGCGTTTATCCGATTAAGGTGAATCAGCAGCGGCAAGTGGTGGAAGAAGTGTTTCGCTACGGCCGCGCATACAAGTTTGGTTTAGAGGCTGGCTCGAAACCGGAGTTGCTGGCGGTGCTGGCGATTGCGGACAATGCGACGCCGATTATCTGCAACGGCTTCAAAGATGACGAGTACATTGAGATGGTTATGCTGGCAAAAAAAATTGGCCGGCAGATTACACCCGTTGTCGAGAAGTACACGGAGCTGGAGCTCATTGTTAAGCATGCGGAGCGAGTGGGTGTGAAGCCTACGATCGGGATTCGCGTGAAGCTGGCGAGCCGCGGTTCGGGGCGTTGGAAATCTTCGGGCGGGTATCGTTCTAAGTTCGGTCTGACGGTGAGCGAGGCGCTGAAGGCTGTTCAGTATCTGAAAGAGCGCGGGATGGAAGACAGCCTGAAGCTGTTGCACTTCCATTTGGGCAGCCAGATCACGAATATTCGACAGATCAAGGCGGCGGTGATTGAAGCGGCGCGCATATATGTCGATTTGCGCAAGGTGAGCCCGGGTTTGACAAATCTGGATGTGGGCGGCGGCTTAGGCGTGGACTACGACGGATCGCAGACGGATTTCGAATCGAGCGTGAACTACACGCTGGAAGAATACGCGCGCGACGTGGTGTATCACATTCAAAGTATTTGCGACGAAGCCGAGGTGCCGCACCCGAACATCATAACGGAGAGTGGGCGCGCGGTGGCGGCGTACCACAGCTTGCTGGTTTTCAATGTGGTGGGTGTGAGTGGTTATGGCGAAGAGGAGTTGCCGGCCACGGTGCCTGAGGATTCTGAACAGGCCCTGATTGATTTGGTGGAAACGCATAAATCGGTCAGCAAGAAAAATTTGCTGGAATCTTATCACGATGCGCAGCAGGCGCTGGATTCGGCGCTCAATCTTTTTAACCTGGGCTATCTGACGCTGGAACAGCGCAGCTTGGCGGAGAATTTCTATTGGAGTATCTGCCGCAAGATTCTGAACATTGCGAAAGAGCTGGATTACTTTCCGGAAGAGTTGGAAGGTTTGCCTGGGCTGCTGGCGGATACGTATTTCTGTAATTTTTCTTTGTTCCAGAGCATGCCGGATAGCTGGGCGGTGAAGCAGTTGTTTCCGTTGATGCCGATTCACCGGTTAGACGAAGCTCCTACGCGGCTGGCGGTGTTGGGTGATATTTCGTGCGATTCGGACGGCAAGGTGGATCAGTTTATTGATCGGCGCGATGTGAAGAAGACGCTGCCGCTGCATGCGTTTCAGAACGACAACAGCTATATTCTGGGCGCGTTCCTGCTGGGCGCGTATCAGGAGATCCTGGGCGATCTGCATAATCTGTTTGGCGATACGAACGCTGTACATGTGAGTCTGGACGAACATGGCGAAGTGGTGCTGGATACGGTGGTGCAGGGCGACACGGTGCGCGAAGTTTTGAACTACGTGCAGTACAACACGCAGTCGTTGCTGGATGCGTTCCGCAAAGATGTGGAACTGGCTGTGCGCGAGCAGCGGGTGGGTTATGAAGAGGCGGGCCGGCTGCTGAAGTTTTACGAAGAAGGCCTGCAAGGCTACACCTATTTGGAGCAATAGCTAGTGGCCGATCCGTTGCGGATCGTGTTGGTGGCGCCGCGCAATCCGTTGAACATTGGAGCGGCGGCGCGCGCCATGAGTAACTTCGGATTCACGCAGATGCGTTTGGTGAATCCGTATGAGGTGGCGTTCAAAGAAGCGCGCTCGGCGGTGCATTCGCAATACATTCTGGAGAATGCGGAAGTGTTTGCGACGGTGGGCGAGGCAGTGGGCGATTGCTCAATGGTGGTGGGGACGACGGCTGGCTGGCGGCGCGATTTACAACTGCCGCTTTACCGTTTGGAGCCTGCGGGCGAGTTGTTGCGCGAGCATCTAAAGGCAGAGAAACCGGCGGCGCTTCTTTTTGGTTCGGAGAAATTTGGGCTTTCGAATGAGGACATGAGCTATTGCCAATGGCTGCTGCGCATTCCTTCGCGGGAAGAGCACGGGTCAATGAATCTGGGGCAGGCGGTGGCGATTTGTCTTTATGAACTGCGGCGGGATGCGGCAGCTGCGGCGCAACGTTTGGAGGAGATGCCCACGGCTTCGGCGGAGGATTTTGAACGGATTACGGCGCTGCTGCTTGATTTGTTAGACCGCTCCGGGTATCTGAATCCTTCGACAGCGGAATCGAGCGAGTTGAAGCTGCGGCGGTTAGTGCGGCGGTTGGGGTTGCCGGCGTCGGATGCGGTGACGTGGCTTGGGATTTTCCGGCAGATTTTGTGGAAGATAGGGAAGACGCCCTCCGCATAAATGCTATTCTGAATCCCGATGACGAAGGTGCAACTCACGTTCAAGTTATCGCGGATTTTGAACGATGACGATCTGAAGCAAATTGCGCGGCTGCATGCCGTGTATGGGCTTTTTGTTGCTCGTTTGGCCAATACAGGCGACGAGCTTTTCATTGAATATGACGCTTCGCGGCTTGGTCCGAAAGAAGTGCGTGGGGTTCTTGAGCAGCACGGCATTCCGGTGGCGGCCTAGCGTCGTTAGACTGCGGCAAGTTTATGAAAATAGTTCGCTCGCTTCTTTGGCTCTGTGTGCTGGGATGCGGTTCGTTCGCGCAACAGCAAAAGATAGCAGGGACAGCGGCGACCGGCGGCAAGGTTAACCCCAAACTTCACGCGGATGTTCTGACTCTGGTGGAATTGGAAGATACCAAGGCGCGTATGCAAGCGGGCATCACGCCGGCGCTCGAATCTGGGAAGGCGGAGATTGCCAAGAGTTGTCCGAACTGCAAGCCTGTGTTTGCCGAAGAATGGTACACACGCATGCAAGCCCGTATCAAGGTTGACGATTTTGTGGCGGTGGCGGTGCGTGCCTATGAGAAGTACTTCAACGACGCCGAAGTGAAAGAATTGATCGCGTATGGCCGAGCCAAGAAAGCGAATCAAAACCCGGAGATCTCGGCGGCACTCCAGCAGAAACTCAGCGACGTTATGCCTTCGCTGGGCAGTGACATCATGTCTGGTTGCACGCAGATCAGTGCAAGGCTAGGCGCTTTGGTGGGTGAAGAAATCGGTAAAGAACATCCTGAATATCTAAAGGGTCGAGAAAACACAGCCAAGTAGATAACACAAAAGAAAGGTCGAGTTGTTATGAAAACACTCTTCTGGAGTATCGTGCTCTGTATTCTTTCCACAACCATAGTCAGCGCTCAAGATGTTACGGGCGACTGGCTCGGCACCATTAAAGTGAACGGCGCTGAATTGCGCGTAGCTTTGCACATTACGAAAGGAGCCAGCGGCGCACTGGCGGCGACTCTCGATAGTATTGACCAAGCCGGGAGTTGGCCCGTCTCCTCCATTACTTTGCAAGATTCCACGCTTAAGCTGGCGATTGATCCGATTCGGGCGTCCTATGAAGGAAAGGTGAACTCGGATGCGAGTTCGATTACTGGTAACTGGGTGCAAGGCCAGCCCATTCCGTTAGATTTCCACCGAGGAGTTATCAAGGCGCCCAAGGCCGCGAAGCCTTCCGATATTGATGGCATTTGGGCAGGAGTGCTGGATTTCGGAGCGGCCAAGCTTCACATTGTGTTTCACATTGTGAATACGGAGGACGGACTGACTGCCACGGCTGACAGTCCCGACCAAGGGGCCAAAGGGATGCCCGTGACAGTGACTCGAGAGGGGGCTTCTCTCAAGCTTGAGATGAAGGGGGCGGCTGCTGTCTTTGACGGGAAAATTGCGAGTGACCTGAAATCCATCACAGGCACGTTTGTGCAGGGGCCGAACAACGTTCCGTTGGTTCTGTCTCCTGTGAAAGATGCCGCGCAACTGGAACGGAAACGGCCGCAGAATCCGAGCAAACCTTATCCGTATCTCTCGGAGGATGTTTCGTACGAGAACAGGGTTCAAAATGTCCAGTTAGCCGCGACACTTACACTGCCATCCGGGAAAGGAAACTTTCCCGGGGTGGTACTGATTACCGGCTCGGGTGCGCAAGATCGCGACGAGTCTCTGCTTGGGCACAAGCCGTTTCTGGTTTTAGCCGACTATCTCACGCGGCATGGCATTGCGGTGCTGCGGGTAGATGATCGAGGAACGGGAAAATCGACAGGTGATTTCTCAAAAGCGACGACGGCCGATTTTGCGACTGATGTGGAGGCGAGCCTTGCGTATTTGAAGAGCCGGCCAGAGGTGAATGTGCACAAGCTGGGGTTGATTGGCCACAGCGAGGGCGGAGTGATTGCTCCTATGGTGGCGGCGCGAAATAGCGATGTCGCGTTCATTGTCATGATGGCCGGCACAGGGGTGCGCGGCGATGAAATATTGATGAAGCAGTCTGCGGCGATTAAAGAATCGATGGGCGCTTCGCACGCCGACGCGGAAAAAGACGGCGAGACGGAATACCAACTTTTGCGAGTGGCGGAGCACGAAAAAGATGACGCGGTGCTGGTAAAGAAAATGCGCGAGGTGACGAATGGAAAGCTTACTGACGCACAAATTGCGACGCAGCTCCAACAGATTCGCTCGCCGTGGTTTCAGTACTTCCTGACCTATGATCCGGCTATGGCTTTGCGCAAAGTGACTTGTCCCGTTCTTGTGCTCAATGGTGAAAAAGATAAGCAGGTGATACCTGGGCAGAATCTGCCGGCGATTCGCAAGGCTTTGGAGGAAGGCGGCAATCGGCACTTTGAAATTGTGGAGTTTCCTGGCTTGAATCACCTGTTTCAGACTGCCAAGACTGGCGCACCTACTGAATATGTCGAGATTGAGGAAACTATGGCTCCCTTGGCGCTCGATAAGATTTCATCCTGGATTCTGAAGCAGTAATCGCCGCACTAGTTTTTCTCCTACAAAGCCGATTGCCACTCCCACCGTGTAGGACAATATGTCCCGCCAGGAAAATGTAGATCCTAAGACTAAGTGACCTGGAGTTGTTGCGCGAATTGCGTTGATCCAGGGAGCTTGAGAGATCTGGCTGAATTCATCCAGATAGCATGTGACCAGTGCGTAGGCGGCCAAGCCGCTTGGGGAAAGTGCAGGTCGAAAAATCCCCCACAAGAGAAAGACCATCAGGGCCCACAGAACGTCGCCTGGATATTTTCCGAAAAGGGAGGGGAATAACAGGCCGGGGTATTTGCGTGAGGCCATTCCGAGTAGGATGACGGCGAGCGTCATGGTGCAGTAGATGAGTCTATTGCGCGGCCTCACGATTTATCGGGAACAGACAGTTGTGGCATTTGTTTTAAATGCTTTTATAAGAAAAGTGTTTTACGGTTCCAGCTTTTGTATTGTCATGAGCTTTACCTGTTTACCGGCGGTATGGCCGGAGATGACAATCTCTCGATTCTCTAACGTGACGTCGTCTACTTTGCCGAAGCCCGCGGGTATTTTCGTGTAGAAGATGAGAAAGCGTGTTTGGATTTTGGACTTCGCGGGAAGCCAGCGATAGGTTGGAGTATCGAACATCGTGCCCATGGTGATGGTTTCCCTGCGCGGGACGTCATAGGGCTGGGTGCCGAATTCCATGCCGCGCGCCATCTTCTCATTGGCTGGATAGTGTCCCCAATATTGAAGCCAGGGATAATCGGCTCTTCGAAAGAGATAGCCGATAATGAGGCCTTTCTT
>PMQB01000523.1 GCA_003169195.1 Bryobacterales bacterium | reverse complement strand
TATGCCACAGCCAACATTAGATGAAGAAAATATACGGTTGCCGGGTGCATTAACCCGCGAAGTTCGGACTGAGTGCGAAAACAAAGGTATTCCACTTGAGACTCTAGTCCAGGTTCTGTTGGAGAATTGGCTTGCCGATAACTGTCCAGATCCGTTGGAAGATATCGAACATCATAAGCAGCAAACAGGGTTTCTGGTTGCTACGAGATTGTTTCTCGAAACTCTCCCTTTTGAAACCACCATAAAAGTCTTCGAAGACGGTGTTATTAAGTATCTTTGGGCCAATGACCTTTTTCGTACGATGGTTGGAAAAGACTTCGATCAAATAGGTCAAAAGACAAACGCAGAGGTGTGGTCCCATAATCTGGATCGAGCACGCACACTCGAAGCTTTGGATAGAAGCGTAATCGAGAATGGAAACGTACTATGCCACACAGACACGGTGGTTCACGAACGCTCGGTCCCTCGCGAGAGGCTAGGTATCCGCTTCCCACTGAGTTTTTCCCGTAGTGACGTCTAAGTGATTGGTTCCATAGGTGTTGATTTTGCCACTAAGGAAGCTGCCGAGAACGCCAGACTGAATATCCAGTTGCTGGATGGCGGTCCGCCAAAAGCTAGATCGCGCCGTTAACTTAACTGAGCAGGGAACCACGGAGTGGCTCCCTGTACTCAGTTTCTGAGCCTTACTCTCTATTTGTTGCGTTCCTCCTTTCGTAATTCCGCTCTGCGACTTCGCTGGCGTGCCACCCATGTGGCAAATGTATCAAGAAAAGCCTTGGCCTCTTTCGAATCGCGCTCCGGCCCAACGTAATTGGCGAGTTCTTCACACAGAGCATCCGCCACGTCTCTCGACATGCGATCAAGTGAGGCATCTTCCTCGAAGATAGCCAACTCCTCGTCCGTAAGGTTAGCTGATTGCTTCGCCAAATTACTGGCTAGTGCTGCCGCAAGCCGCGCCGTGGACTTCGGTTGCATCTCATTCTGCTGAATTGTGTCGGGCACGGTTATGCTTCACCTCGTTCCAAGCGTTTCTCTTCAGCAGACCATCTGCCAAAGGCTTCGTAGAAGTGTAGTGCCTCTGGGCTGTTGGTGTCGAAAGTGTCAACCAGCTTCCCAGTAATTTCGTAACTTGCAATCTCCGCTGTCATTTCGGCTTGCAACCAAAGCAGCCTCTCATCAAACCCTAGACTGCTAGTCTCGTCCTGGGCGGCTTGAGCAGCCAACGCCCGCACTAGCAACAAGGTCTCGAAATCCGACAGGAGATTCTTCCTCTGTTCAGAAGAAGAACCGCTCGCCTGTGCGGTATAGCCAAGTAGCGAATCCCCAAGGTCAATATTGTGTTTCATGATCGTCTCCTCCGATTGATCGATATTAAGTGGCTTATTCGACGTTTTGTGCCAAAGCACTAAGGTCGCAGAAAGTCCGGTTGCAACTGCATAGAGAATATCCCTTCTAGTATTGAACGTCCATCCTCCTCGGATGGATCTAACACCTTTATCTTTAAAACTCGCTTGTCCGGCGGCTCGACTGGGCGTGAGATCGGTCGCGCGTGTAAAAACGTGCTCGTTTTGCGAGGATACCGGCGTGGCCATCGATACTAGACTGAGCCCCGCGATTCCTAAAACTAATCGAATCGAATTGTTCATCTCTCTCCTTTCTTTTAAAATTGGTTTAGGGCTGCTTTTCAGCAGCCCCTTTTGGCTATCTCTTCCACAAATCTTCGAAGTGTCCGCAACGCTCGGACATGCCTCATCTTCAGGGCGTCAATGCTCGGGGGATTCTCCGCTTCTGCATATCGTGTTTGGGCCTCTCTGTAAGTGGCTCCATCGATCGTCCGGTGACGAAGTATGTCCTGATCTTGCGGACTCAGCATGGAAAACGCCTCCTGAATCCACTCCTTTCTAATATGCTTTGATGATTGGTGAGATGTTGTGATCGTTGTGTCCTGGATCGAGGCAATGAGGCCTTTCTGTTCCAGCATTTCTGAAACCACAGATTGTATGGTTTTCTTCACAAAAGAATGAAATCGGATGCGTTTTTCCGAAGCAGAAAGCCCCGCTAACTGACCAAAATCAAAATACTGATATAACCGAGTAATGATTTCGTCGGCGGCGTCAGTTATATCGTCGTACGCTAGCATACTGTGATACCACTTCATCAGCCTCAGGATGAGAAATTCCCGAAGCGGCCGAAACAGATTGTCCCAATACTCGGCCGACCATGGATCGCCCTCAACCGCTTGATAGAGCTTATTTGTACTCTCCCCAGAATTCATCCGTGTAGAACTCCTTTCCAGAGTCTTGCTAACCTTTCACTTATATATACTGCGACTGGTAACACATTCACGCTTCGCGCGATAAGACGACCTTTGATGGCTGACGATCTGGTGTTTGGGGCTGTATGGCAAAGTGGATCAAGACTTTGGAAGATCGGAAGCGAGTGGAGGTTTTGATCACGGAATGTGGAGCGTTTGCGTGCGACCAGCAGAATCAACGTATGTATAGCGGACGAAGCTCCCTTTGGTTAGGCGTTCAGGGAAGAGTCCGAGGACCCTTTGGTACGGCATTTTGGCGGATATCGTTAAGAATCCTTCAAACAGTCCACTGGAGTGGAGCGTAGCCCCAAGCTCCTGCGTGGGTGCCACGCCCACTGGAGTAGAAACACCAGTGCTGGCACTCCGTTGCCGATACCCTTTCCAGTCTCCTGTCAATTCTTGCGCTGAAGTCAAAAGAGGCATCTGCGAATCGGATACATTGGTGAGATCCGCCACTCTTGTTATTTGTAAGTCCGCGTTGATGGTGAGCCATGAGCGCGCTGGGTTTGCGATCAATCCGCCCGGTATCAATGGCGAACCAAACAGCGCCTCTGCCTCGAACAAAGCGACTAGTGGATTCTCAGCCNNGTGTTGCTGCAGATCGACCTTCATAGTAACGGCTGGCGAACAGACGGGTGTGCGAATAATTAAGCGCGGTCGGGAGATAACGGGGGTCGACAGCGCGGTACCAGACTGCTGTGATGGAACGGGAGGCGAGTCCGGCTACAGCCGCAAGATTCATGCCATGCCGGAGTAAATGGCGGACCGCAAGGTTTCGCGAAGAAGAGGTTCGTCAGGAGTGTCAATCAGCTCTGAAGGGCGACGACCACCGAAATTGGTATTGGGGGTAGCGAGCCATTCGTCCGCGTTCGCAAAGAGTTCATGCACATCGACACGAATGTCTTGATGTTCACCGGGTAAGAGAATCTCAGAATCCACGACGGTTTCATGTGTCAGCGGCATACAACCTTTATTTTAGCACTCAAAAATGTCCTTCTCTGTAGCCCGAGCGCATCAATTGCTGATAACGCTTCATTGACGGCGTGCACCAAGTAGAGTTCCTGGTTCACTGCTGGCGGGAAGGAACTTGTTTTAAGA
>PMQB01000189.1 GCA_003169195.1 Bryobacterales bacterium | reverse complement strand
GCTGCCTCCTACGGCGAAATCTCCGAATCTTTCAAACGCCTCATCACCTCCGTGCAGTTCAACGACATCACTCGCCAGCAAATCGAGCATGTCATCACCGTACTGCGCCGTCTCACCACCCGCGATACAGACAATCATCTATTGCTCGAACGCTCCGGCGCCGCCACCGTCCTCGATCTCCAGTGGTCCCTTATGGAAAATGCCACCACGCAATTCGTGGCTTCCGTCAACACTGTGCTCCAAAGCCTGGACGAAATCGCCGCCCATGTCCTCAATATGACGCACGAAAGCCGTTCCCTCTCTCATGTCTCTGGCAGCGGCCACAGTTCCTTCTTTCGCCACATGGAGCAAGGATGCTCCGCCATTTTGGAAACCCTTAGCCGTTGCGCGCACGCCGACACCGCCAGTATCGCCACCACCGAAAATTTGGCCAGAACCACCGGCCGCATGCGCTCCTCCATCCAGGAAATCCGCATCATCGAAAACCAGATGCTCCGCATCGGCATGAACGCCCGCATTAGCGCCGATCATCTCGGCAGTGCTGGCGAAGCCCTCAGCGCTCTCGCCGACGCCATCAAACAGCGCGCCTTCGAATCCAGAGAAGGTTCCGATCTGCTGGTCAAAACACTCGATGTCCTGGGCGAATTAGCCGCCAGTTCCTCCACCCAAACAAGTTCTGCCTTGATCGATCAGCAAGACCGGGACCAGCGCTTGGAAGATATCCGCTCCGCCGTTCGCCTCTTGCGCTCTTCCCAAGACAGCAGTTCCCGGCAAATTTCCCAAATCCTCACCCGCGGAGACTCCCTCCATCAGAATATTTCCGCCACCCGCACCAGTTTCTCCGTCAGCGATTCGTTCTCCGCCGTTATTGCCCGCTCAAGAACTAAGGTCAAAGCCATCTCCATCGAAGTGGATTCCCTATCCAACAGCAACGGCACTCCGCGGGAAATCTTGAATCTTTCCGAATTTGCCAGCCACTACACCATGAATGCCGAACGCGATATCCACGCCCAGGCTTCCGGTGTAACCTTTCAACCCCCGCAACGTCAATATATGAATCAGGAACCGGTGGAACCCGGCCTGGAAGAAGACGTCGTTTTCTTCTAAAAACTTCATTACAGCTTTTCTGATCCTAATCCGATAACGCTGTTGATGAAACAGCGACAGCGCACCATATCGCCCCCTCTAAGAATTCTCTTGCTAAATCGACGTCTCGTTTTAGCCGACTATTCAGCAGGGGTAATTGATGCAGGTCACTAAAGACGTCTCCGGCCAAGCACTCACGCTTGCGGGAAAGCTGGACATAAAGTTCGTTGAAAANNCCGGGCGGCGCTTCTGGAGTATCTCCAGGCGGATTCGAATCTGGTTGTCGATCTATCTCAGATCACCGATTGCGACACGCCGGGACTGCAACTCCTGTATTCCACGAAGCAAACCGCCGCGCAACTCGGCAAAGCTTTTGCTTTTGTTGCCATTTCAGAAGCTGTTCGGACGGCAAGCGCCGATCTCGGCTTAGCCATCTTAGAACCATCTTTACCTGGGGGAACGCAAGATGCCGCATAACAAGTTATTACAGAGCCTGATCGAATCTTTTCTCACAGAGTGCGATGACATTCTGGCTGGCATTGAACAATCGGCACTCTCTTTGGGTTCAGGCGAAAACACCCAGGAAATCACAAATCAATTATTTCGTGCCTTCCACACCATTAAGGGCTCAAGCGGTATGTGCGGGCTCGATACTGTGGCTGGGTTCACCCATCACCTGGAAGATCTTCTCGTTAAAGTGCGCGAGGGCGTAATGCCCGTTACCCCTAAACTGGTCGATCTCGTTTTGAAATCTAAAGATCACATCAAGTTGCTGATGGGAGCCGAACAAGGCCAAGTTCCACCTCCACCCGAAGCCGGCGATGCGTTAATTGCCGAGATCCAAGCCTACGGATCGTCTGGAAGTCCAGCCGCGGCTATCGCTCCAGCTAAGGATTCTGAAAGTTCCGATCAACCGAATCCCACCGCAACCAAAACCTGGTCAATCCGCTTTCGCCCCAATCCAGGGCTTTTCGCCAACGGCACAGATCCAAATTCACTCTTCAAAGAGTTGCGCGAACTGGGCGAATGCCAAGTCCTGGCGCACCCCGAAGCCGTACCGTCTCTTGACACCCTGCAGCCCGATCTTTGCTACCTTTCGTGGACAATCACTCTGACAAGCACTTGCGATCGTAATGCCATCAAAGATGTCTTCATCTTTGTAGAAAGCGATTGCAAGTTGGACATCGAACTCACGGCGGAGATAGCGCCGCTGCAAACCGAAAAACCAGTCGAAGTGCTGAGTTCCCTTCCCATCCCGCGAGCAACTCAGCCCACCACGCCGGCCACGCCTCCCCCTACTGCCCAGCCGAAGGAGACGGCCAAGGATTCCAGCGTACGCGTCCCCTCCACCCGTCTCGATCGGCTCGTCAATTTAGTAGGTGAATTGGTCATTAACCAATCGCGCCTTGCACAAGCCGCGTCGCAGAACGGTGCCGCTGAGTTTACCAATCCCGTCCAGGAGTTGGAACGGCTTCTCGCTGAACTACGCGACAACGTTCTTGGTATTCGCATGCTGCCCATCGGCACCTTGTTCGGCCGCTTCCGGCGTTTGGTTCACGATCTTTCCACGGAACTCGGGAAAGAAGTCGACTTGGTCACAGAAGGTGATGACACCGAAATGGATAAAAGCATTTTGGATCAACTCAGCGAACCTTTTCTCCATTGCCTGCGGAACAGTCTGGATCATGGTGTGGAAACCGCCGACGATCGAGTAGCTAAAGGAAAACCGCGGCGCGCCACTGTTCGCCTTTCCGCTGTTCACACTGGATCGGATGTCGTGGTGAGCATCCAAGACGATGGGCGCGGTCTGGATCGAAAAGCCATAAAGGAGAAGGCTGTCGAGCGAAATCTGATCGCACCCGACGCCATCCTAAGCGATAAAGATATTTTCAACCTGATTCTCGCGCCCGGCTTCTCCACCGCCCGTCAAGTGACAAACGTTTCCGGCCGTGGCGTCGGGATGGATGCTGTCAAACGGCAGATCGATGCGCTACGCGGTTCCCTGTCGTTGTCCAGCGAAGATGGCAAAGGTACTCGCATTTCCATCACCTTGCCGCTAACTCTGGCCATTATTGACGGTTTGTTGGTTCAGGTCGGCGTCGACCAATTCATCGTCCCAATGGCGGCAGTCAACGAAAACGTCGAGCTGCCACTCTCGCACCGGAGCCGCAACAATGGCAGAAATGTAATTGCCGTTCGCGGCGAATTAATCCCTTACATCGATTTGCGCAAAGCCTTTTCCATAGCAGGCTAACCGCCGGCCATTTCGAAAGTCGTCATCGTGCAGAAAGACGATCACCGCGTTGGACTAGTCGTGGATTCTGTGCTAGGTACGCACCAAACTGTCATCCAATCGGTTGGCAAAGCATTTCGCAACGTCAAAGTAGTTTCCGGCGCAACCATCATGGGCGACGGACGAGTTGCCTTGATCTTGGATATTGCCGCCATTGTGCGGCATACCGAACAGGAAATCGGAAAGAACCAGCTCGAAGACTCGCGAGTCTTCCGGCAGCCTCAAATCGGAGTGCAGGAAACAAGCAGGGAGTTAGCACCAGCCTGTTAATAGTCCGTCTTACTTCTTAGAAAGACGAAATCTCACGGAACACACAAAATGAAAAACTGGAATATTGGAACAAGAATTACCGCAGGTTTTACCGCTGTCATCGTCATCGCACTGGCCCTTGGTGCTTTTGCTTACCGTCGCATCGGAGTAATAAACGCCAGTGCAATCGATATCGCTGAAAACTCTCTCCCCAGTGTTTACGTCATGGGGCAAATTCACACACACGCCCAGAAAACCCTCACCCTTCAACTCGAACACATCAATTCAAGTGACGCCCAGGATATGGCAAAGATAGAAGCAGACCTGCGGGAGGTTCACGAACAACAGGCCAGTTGGTACCAGAAATATGAAAAGCTTTTCTCTAACGACGAAGATCGCAGGCTTTTCGCAGATATGCTGGCAGCCCGCAAAGCCTTCAATGATACCTGGGACGAGATCCTACCTATTAGCCGCTTAGGAACTGCGGAAGCAAATAAGCGCGCGCTGAACATTGCCAATACCCGCCTACGCCCGCTCCACACGCACTACTTGGAAACCATCGATAAAGAAATCTCCTTCAACCAGGACCTCGCGGCGGAAGCTTCGCGCAACATCGCTTCGGCCGTTAGCGGTGCCCGCAGCGGTATCCTCATCGGCATTTTCGTCGCGCTCGTCATCGCGGTAGGCATCTCATTCTTGGTCGTGCAAAGCATCACACGTCCGCTGGGAGTAGCCGTGACACTCGTCGATCAGGTCGCCGAAGGCGACCTCACACACACAGTTGAAGTGACATCCGGGGACGAAGTAGGTCGGCTACTTAAGTCTATGAACTCGATGGTGGCCAACCTCAAGAGTGCCGCACAAGTCGCCAGCAGCATCTCCGACGGCGATCTCACGGTGAGAGCACAGGTCCTGTCCGACAAGGATGTCCTTGGCCAGGCACTCGTTTCGATGATTGAGAACCTTCGCAACACCGTTTCGCAAGTGGCCGCCGCCGCCAATAACGTGTCGTCAGGCAGCACCGAGATGAGCGCCACAGCACAACAACTGTCGCAGGGCGCCACCGAGCAAGCCGCCGCCGCTGAAGAAACAACCTCCTCCATGGAGGAAATGGCCGCGAGCATCCAACAAAACGCCGACAACGCTCGCCAAACGGACAAGATTGCGTCCAAGGCTTCGGAGGACGCGCGCTCTAGCGGTGAAGCTGTGGTCCGAACGGTAGCAGCAATGAAACAGGTTGCTGAGAAAATCGCCATCATTGAAGAGATCGCGCGGAAAACTGATCTACTGGCCCTTAATGCCGCAGTCGAAGCGGCTCGAGCAGGCGAACACGGCAAAGGATTCGCCGTTGTTGCGTCGGAAGTCCGCAAACTCGCCGAACGCAGTCAAACCGCGGCAGCAGAAATTAGCCGCTTGACTATCGATGGCGTTCACGTGGCCGAAGGTGCTGGACAAATGCTCGCCAAATTGGTACCGGATATTCAGAAGACTGCCGAATTATTGCGCGAAATCGCAGCCGCCAGCGCCGAACAGAGCACCGGCGCCACACAAGTCAATAAAGCCATTCAGCAACTGGATCAAGTAATCCAGCAGAACGCCGGCGCCTCGGAAGAAATGGCCGCCACTGCTACCGAACTGTCGAGCCAGGCAGATGTCTTGCAGTCGACCATTGGTTTCTTTAATACCGGCGAAAACCGCAATCTACAAGTCAGAAAGAGTTCTTCGGCACGGCCACTAGCCAAGAACAAAGTGTCGGGCACACAATCGGCAACCCGCGGATTAACCCAACTACAACGCGCCGTTAAAGGTACAGGTACACGTATTGAACTCGGGACTAACAGTGGCGGTGCCGATTCGCATGACCACGAGTTCACGAGCTACGAGTCCTAATTCCGATTAGGTCATTGACAAAGAATCGATAAATCATGGTGCTCCCTTTCGCGAGCGCCTCGAAGGAACGAAATGAACAATTGGAAAATAGGAACGCGCATCGCGGCAGGCTTCGCCGCATTGATCGCCATATCCATGAGCCTAGGCATTTTTGCCTACCGTCAGATCGGCGTTATTAACGCCGGGGCGATTGACATCGCAGAAAACTCTCTGCCAAGCGTTTACGTCATGGGGCAAATTCACACCCATGCGCAGAAGATGCTCACGCTGCAACTCGAACACATTAATTCGAGTGATGCCCAGGATATGGCCCGCGTAGAAGCCGACCTCCGCGAGATTCGCGATCAGGAAGCTATCTGGTACCAGAAGTATGAAAAGCTGTTCTCCAATGACGAAGACCGTCGCCTCTTTGGGGACATGCAAGCAGCCCAGAAAGCTTTCAACGATATTTGGGAGGAGATTCTACCGATTAGTAGGATTGGGACTGCCGAAGCCAACAAGCGCGCGCTCAATATTGCCAACACCCGCTTACGACCGCTCCATACCCATTACCTGGAGACAATTGCTAAAGAGATTGCTTTCAATCAGGATCTCGCAGCCGAGTCGTCGCGCAACGTGGCCGCCGCCGGCAGTAGTGCTCGTACTGGTGTAATTATTGGCCTCATCACTGCCTTCTTGGTAGCGGTTGGTATTTCATTCTTTATCGTTCGAAGCATCACTGGTCCGCTTAAGAAAGCTGTCGAACTACTGGATCAGGTTGCTAAAGGCGATCTTGCCCATACCGCGGATGCTACGTCCAAGGACGAGGTGGGCGGAATGCTGCGGTCCCTGAACGGCATGATCGAGAACCTCAAGGGCACCGTTCAAGTCGCGACTCGCATCTCCGAGGGCGACTTGACCGTACGCGCCAAAGTACTCTCCGAAAAGGACGAACTGGGTCATGCGTTGACGGCCATGCTCGAAAACCTGAACGCCACGGCTCAAATAGCCACCCGCATTTCTGAAGGTGACTTGACTGTCCGAGCAAAGGTACTTTCGGAAAAAGATGCACTGGGCCAGGCGTTGACGGCGATGCTCCACAATCTTCGCAACACTGTCTCGGAAGTAGCGACTGCCGCTGCCAACGTCGCTTCTGGCAGTCAAGAAATGAGCGCTACCGCCCAACAACTGTCTGAAGGCGCCACAGAGCAAGCCGCAGCCGCTGAAGAAACCACGTCCTCAATGGAAGAAATAGCGGCCAGCATTCAGCAGAACGCTGATAACGCACGCCAAACCGATAAAATTGCTTCCAAAGCCTCGGAAGACGCTCGCTCCAGCGGCGACGCGGTGATGCGTACTGTTGTCGCTATGAAGCAGGTTGCCGAGAAGATCAGCATCATTGAAGAGATCGCTCGCAAAACAGATCTGCTCGCCTTGAACGCAGCCGTCGAAGCGGCGCGCGCCGGCGAGCATGGCAAGGGCTTTGCAGTAGTTGCGTCTGAAGTGAGGAAGTTGGCTGAGCGCAGCCAAACGGCAGCCGCCGAGATCAGCAGGCTGACGATTGACGGTGTTCAAGTTGCCGAAGGCGCGGGTCAAATGCTCTCCAAGCTAGTGCCAGACATTCAGAAAACGGCGGAATTGCTGCGCGAGATCTCCGCCGCTAGCGCCGAACAAAGCACCGGCGCCACCCAAGTCAACAAAGCCATCCAGCAACTCGATCAAGTTATTCAGCAAAACTCCGCTTCATCGGAAGAAATGGCTTCCACCGCGACAGAACTATCCAGTCAAGCAGAAGTTTTGCAGTCGAGCATTGGCTTTTTCAACACCGGCGAACCTCATTCCCCTAACAACCAACCGACAAGACGCAGGGCGACTCCCCGTTCAGCGGTACATGGAAAACCGTCAGCCGCTCGCTCAGCCACTGGCTTGACGCAATTGCATCGAGCGGTCAAGGGCGCTGGCACCAGCATTGAACTGGGTTCAAACACCGGAAACGCCGATTCGCGCGATCACGATTTCACAAACTACGACTCCTAACAAACCGAGACAAATCGAGAAAGACAACATGAACAACTGGAAAATTGGAACAAGAATCGCAGCAGGATTTGCTGTCGTCATATTGCTCACCGTCGGGCTAGGTGTATTCGCCTTCGAAAAGGTTGGAAACATCGAAAAAAGCTCGAACCAAATCGCCACCAACACACTGCCTGCCGTCTTTCTGGTGGGCGAAATCCGAAAAGGCGTCCTTACTCAGTACATCTATCTAACTCAGTCGCTCCAGTCCGAAAATAAAGCTGACAGGGAAGAACTAACCGCGCAGATTTCCACACTACGGACCGAGAACACAGAAAAACTCAATCAGCTCGAAACATTAATAGTCAGTGAACAAGGCCGAACTCTGATTGACAAGTTCAAAACATCTCGTCAAGTCTTTGCCGGCGCAGCCGACGAAGTCACAAGGCTGACCCGTCTCGATACGGACTCTGCCACTAAGGAGGCTGCCAGCACGATGAAGCAGAGGGTAGCTCCAGCCTATACCAAATATCTGGAAAGCGCCGAGGCGCTGGTTGCCTTCAAGAAGAACGTTGGTGAACAAGATGGGCGTGACGTTCAGACCGACGTTAATGCTGCCAAAAGCGGCATCATCGCGGGAGTTCTTGTAGCGGTACTGTTGGCCCTCGGCGTTTCGCTTTTCATTATTCGCAGCATCACGAAGCCGCTCGGCGTTGCGGTCGATTTAGTCACTCGTGTCTCCGATGGCGATTTGACTCATCAAGTCGACGTCACATCTCGGGATGAACTCGGGCAAATGTTGGGAGCATTGAACGCTATGGTCGAAAATCTCTCAAGAACTGTCTCCCAAGTCTCAACCGCCGCCTCGAACGTCGCTTCGGGCAGCGAAGAGATGAGCGCCACCGCACAGCAACTCTCCCAAGGCGCAACCGAGCAGGCAGCTTCTGCCGAGGAAACTACTTCATCCATGGAAGAAATGGCCGCCAGCATTCAGCAAAATGCCGACAATGCTCGCCAAACAGACAAGATTGCCTCCAAAGCCTCTGAAGATGCTCGCGTGAGTGGCGATGCCGTCATACAAACGGTCGCGGCCATGAAGCAGGTTGCCGAGAAAATCAGCATAATTGAGGAAATCGCTCGCAAAACCGATCTCCTCGCCTTGAATGCGGCAGTCGAAGCCGCCCGTGCCGGAGAACACCGCAAAGGATTCGCCGTCGTCGCATCCGAAGTGAGAAAGTTGGCAGAACGGAGCC
>PMQB01000114.1 GCA_003169195.1 Bryobacterales bacterium | reverse complement strand
ACCAGGCGATCTTCATGGCGAACGCCGGCTGCGCGTGGGATAACGCCTAGAAGATTGTCGAAACTGAGTTGAAGATGAAGGGCACTCCGTTGCACGATGCCTGCGTGGTAGGCGACACCGTGGGTGATCCTTTCAAAGACACGTCCTCCGTCGCACTCAACCCGATCATCAAATTCACAACTCTATTCGGCTTGCTCGCCGTAGAATTGGCTGTTTCGCTCGAAGAGGGCGGCTCGGCTGTACTTGGCAAATTCCTCGCGGTCATCTTTATGGCTGCTTCCATGTACTTCGCCTGGCGCTCGTTCTACCGCATGCGCATCGGTGGTGCTGACGACAAGCCAGCGCCTACGCCCACACCGACACCGATAGCTTCGAGCGCGCGCACTTAGCAACCGTTTGGATGAACTCCGACGAGGTTTCTGCTTTATATCCTCATGCCGGCTGGGTTTCTCGCGAATACGGCGGGGTCCCAGTCGGCAATCTGATTGAGATCTTCGAACTCGAAAAGGAGTTTCATCGCCGCATTCTGGAAACTGCTTCGGCTGAAGACCGCAAACGTCAGTATCACGAACTCTATGAGCGGGTGCACATACTGAAGCAGCGCGATACCAACGAAGTGATGGCGACTGGCGGGTTTGATCGGCTGGTGCTCACCCTCCGCCGCGAACTCGCCAATAAATCTGTCCTCGACGTTGGCTGCGGGAACGGTCTCTTCTTAACCACCGTTGCCAAACTCCTCCAACATGGCGACCTCTGGGGCTTAGATACCTCCAGCATCAACACTAAAGACACCGAACGCCCATTTCGCTTCATCCAGGAAGACATCACGAACTTCGTTGTGCCGCGGCAGTTCGATGTGGTCTTCTCCCACCAGGTTTTTGAACACATCGCACCCGCCGATTCCGCAACTCATCTTCGTTCCATTCACGTGGCGCTCCGGCCGGGAGGTACGTTCATCGTTATCCTGCCGAACCGCTATTGGGGGCCGCAAGACATCACTCGCATTGTCGATAACACCTTTCGCGGCCGCATTCCGGCACAAGGCTCGCATCTGAATGAGAGTTCTTATACAGAAATGGTTCCGCTACTCGAAGCGAATGGCTTTCGCAATGCTCGAACGGTAGTGCCGTTTGGAGCCTTCATTTCCTGGGCACGCGCTATTCGTGTAAGACCTTGGATCAACCAATCGCTGGAAGCTTCAGCCGCCCTCCGCTCTCTTACCAATCTCGTCGCTAAGAATAACCGCCCCCTTTTCAAAAATCCGATTATGCTGGTATGCGAAAGAGCAAACTAACCCCATGCGCAAAGTATCCATAGCCCTGCTGTTCGTTTTTAGCTGTCTCGCGTCAGACAAGTTTGATTTGAATCCAGTTGATCCCAAAACCGTTGGCATGAATGCGCAGAAACTGGCTGAGATTCCAGCTCGCATGAAAGAGTTTGTCGCAGCCGGCACCATCTCCGGCGTGGTCACTATCGTGGCTCGTCACGGCAAAGTGGTTGAATTCGACGCGGTTGGCCTGCGCGACATAGAGAGCAACGCGCCCATGCAGAAAGATTCTCTCTTTCGCATTGCGTCACTCACCAAGCCCGTAACATGCGCTGCCATCATGGCACTTGTCGATGACGGTCGCATCGCGCTAATAGATCCTGTAGAAAAGTATCTGCCTGAATACAAGGGCATGAAGATGAACCCTTGTCGCGCAGGCTCGGGCGTAGCCTGTCAGGCGGTTGCGCCGCATCGGCCCATCAATATCGAGGACCTGATGACCCACACCTCGGGTCTACCCGCTTCCGCCGAGACAGGCAAAGGGCCCGAACCCAAAACGCTTGCAGACCTTGTGAGTCACGGCGCACACAGTGAGTTGCTCTTTGAACCTGGCTCGCGTTGGAACTACAGCAACCTAGGCATCGATATTCTAGGCCGCATTATCGAAATCGTGAGCCATAAATCTTTCGATCAATTTCTGAAAGACCGCCTATTTGACCCGCTTGGCATGCACGACACCGGCTTCGTGGTACCCGCGGAAAAGCGCGATCGCCTTACCACTCTCTACAACTTCGCCAACGGCAAACCTGAACGGGTAGAAGCGCAATGGGGAGCGGCGGGCGCGATTCCTATTCCGGCTGGAGGTTTGATTAGTACCGCTGCCGACATGCTGCGCTTCAACGAATTAATGCGCAAAAAGGGCATGCTTGATGGCAAGCGTATTCTCTCCCCCGCCGCCGTGGAATTAATGACCATCAACCACACCGGAGATATGGAAGCCGGCTGGGTCACCGGCGTCGGCCACGGGTTTGGTTACGAAGTGGTTCGCGAAGTGCGCGGAATGTTCCGCTACAACTCCATTGGCACGTTCGTCAAGGGTGGCGCTTATCGTACTTATGAATGGGTTGACCCTTCTCGCGATTTGGAAGGCGTCATCATGATGCAGCGCACCAACGGCGGCGGCGATTCATCGGACGAGACAAATGCCTTTATCGCCATTAGCACTGCGGCTGTCGACCACTAAATCTTTTGCGTTTTCCAGGTGCCGCGCCGAAAGAGCACCAGCGCGACTAGGGTAAATAGAACATCGGCAATTGGCACCGCTAGAAATGCGCCGCGCGGTCCCCAGCCCAGAGGAATGGCAAAGCAATACGCCAATGGAATCTGGCAAGCCCAGAACGCCAAAATATTTATGAGCGTAGGCGTCATTGTGTCGCCCGCGCCATTGAATGCTTGCATCAGCACCATGCCCCAGGCGTAACTCATCATGGTGACACCGAAAATAATCAAACAGGAAACGGCCGGCGATGCCACGGCCGGATCATGGGTGAAGATGGCAACCAGAAGACCAGGAAAGAAAACAAATGCGACAGTCACAACAGCCATATAAGTCATGTTGTAGAAACCCGCGCGATAAACCGACTTCTCTGCCCGCTCCGGCTTATGCGCGCCAAGGTTCTGGCCGACCAGCGTGGCCGCCGCATTGCTCAATCCCCAGGAAGGGAGAATGGCGAAGATCAGCAGACGCACGGCAATCGTATAGCCAGCCACCGCGGCGCTGCCGAAGGAAGAAACAATGCGGATAAGCGCCATCCAACTGGCATTGGCAATCAAAAACTGCGCAATGCCGGTGCTGGACACACGCAGCAAGTTCCACATGACGGGTAGATTCAACCGCATTTGCGCGCGCCGGATCACAATTCGATTCGCGCCCGAACTCAGCGCGAACAACTGATAAAGGACGCCGATGCCGCGCCCCGTTGTGGTGGCTACAGCAGCACCTAATACTCCAAGCCGCGGAAATGGCCCCCAGCCGTTGATCAAACAAGGATCAAGAATGATGTTGATTCCATTCGCAAGCCAAAGCGTGCGCATGGCCAGTGACGCGTCGCCTGCGCCCCGAAAAATCGCGTTGATCAAGAAAAGCAGAAAGATGACCGCCGATCCACCCAGCATCACCTGCGTATAGCGCGAATTCGCCTCCACCGCCGCAGTGCTGCCCATCACGTGCAGCAGTTCTGGTGCCTTCAGAATTCCAATCGCGCCCACAACGGCCGAGATAAATAAGCCCAGCAAGATCGCTTGAAACGACGATTCAGCGGCGCCTTCGGGATCTTTCTCGCCGGTACGCCGCGCCACGAACGCCGTTGTCGCCATGCTCAAGCCAATCGCCACACCGAAAACAAGCGTGAGCAAAGATTCAGTCAGCCCCACCGTGGCCACCGCATCGGACCCGAGCCGCGAAACGAAAAATACGTCGACTACGCCGAACAGCGATTCCATCGCCATTTCAAGGATCATCGGAATCGCCAGCAGCACAATCGCGCGATTGAGATCGCCTTCGGTGAAGTCGTAGTTTGAGCCGAAGAGGGCTTCTTTCAACATGGAATTATCCTGACGCGGCTTCGACAGAGTAAAATGGGCGCAGCGCTACCACTGTGAGACGACTTTTTCCTATTGTCTTATGTCTGATTCCACTTTGTGGAGCGCAGCAAAACGTCAACACACCTCCCCAAGGAGACACGTTCAAGTTCGAAACAAAGCTGAATGTTGTTTTGGTGCCAGTGCTGGTGAGAGATTCTCACGGTAATGCTGTGGGCACTCTGAAGAAGGAAGACTTCCAAGTCTTTGATAAAGACAAGTTACAAACGGTGACGGGCTTCACCATTCAGAAGCGCGCTACTGTTTCTACAAGCGTTGAAGAGACGCGAAAATCAGCTCCAACGGCGGCCGCGGCGCCATCACCGGTAGTGGTGCCTGAACGCTTCATTGTGTTTCTGTTTGACGATCTGAACCTTAATACCAGTGATCTCGTGCAAGCGAAGAAAGCTTCTACCCAGATGCTTTTTGATTCCCTGGGCGCCACAGATATGGTGGCCATTCTCTCTACTTCGGGCCACACCAACAGCGGAATCACACGCGACCGCACGAAACTTTCAGAGGCAATTGCCAGTCTGCGGGAACAACGTATCTATCGCCCCTTGGCAAAGGGCTGCCCGGACGTGAGCTATTACCAGGCCGATTTGATTCTCAACAAGGGTGATGGAACCGCCTTGGGCACCGCTACACAAGAAGCCATAGATTGCGCGCACCTTGATCCGCACATGCGTGACACGGCCGAGCGGATGGCGCGCTCTGCAGCGCAACAAGCACTGAGCATGGGCGAACAGGGGACGCGTGTGGACCTGAACGTAATCAAGGTAATCGTGAAGACAATGGCAACTTTGCCCGGTCAGCATTCGCTCATATTGATCTCGCCCGGTTTTCTCAGCGTGACTTCAGAAGCGCTCACCGCCAAGTCAGAGATTATGGACATGGCCGCGCAGGCGAATGTAACCATTAGCGCCTTGGATGCGCGCGGACTTTACGTGACCATGATGGATGCCAGCGAATCGTCGGTGGGTGGTCCGCGAACGATGCAGAACAAGGCGCAGTATCACGCCGATGCCATGTCAACAAATGAGGATGTGATGGCAGAACTGGCCGACGGCACAGGCGGCACTTATTTTCATAACAGCAATGATCTAACCGAAGGAATCCGCAAGCTGACATTGGCGCCGGAGTACCTTTACCTATTGGAATTCACCCCGCAAGATACCAAGCAGGATGGCAGTTATCATCGTTTGAAGGTGAAGGTGGATCAGGATGGCCTGAAGCTGCAAGCGCGCCACGGCTACTTCGCACTGAAAGCCAGCAAGAAAAAATCATAGACATGGATCACATAAACGTGGATCAATCAAACAAAGATCGTAGAAGCTTTCTGAAAACCGCAGCCAGTTTAGCTGTGTCCGCGCGCGCCCTGCTGGGACAACAGACTCCAACCGCACCGGTTCCTCCTCCCAAAAAGGCGCGCATCACTTCGAGCGTTATGCTATGGACACTCAAAGGCACCTTTGACGAGAAGGTCGCCACTGCCGCCGATGCGGGTATCCAATCTGTTGAGCTGGTGAACGAGCATGAAGACTGGTCAGACGCCGACGCCACCAAGTACAAGCGCATGGTTCGTTCGTACGGCATGCACATGGATACGATTCTTGCTTCGCGCGATTGGGTGAAGAGGCCGGTGTCACTTGTAAACCCGGCGCACCGTGACGCGTTCCTGGCCGATGTTCGTCACGCCATCAGTTGGGCAAAGAAACTCAATGTGCCGCAAATTATCCTGATGAGCGGCAATATCCAGCCTGATATGACGCATGAGGCACAGTACGCGAGTCTGGTGGAAAGCGCTAAACGTGCCACAGATCTGGCCGAGGCTGCCGAAGTCACGCTGATCATTGAGAATCTGAACAGCAAGGTAAATCACCCCGGTTACTTTCTTACGAGTGCCGCCGAAGCACTGAAAGCCGTGAAAGAAGTGGACAACCCGCACTTCCGTTTTCTCTACGATCTCTATCACGAAGAGGTTCAACATGGCGACGCTTTGTCGATCATTAAAGAAGCCGAGCCATACGTGAATGTCTTCCATGTGGCCGATGCTCCCGGCCGCCATGATCCCGGCACGGGAGAAATGAAGTGGGCCGAGTTGTACACAGCTATCGCGCGATCAAATTATTCAAACTACATTGCTCTCGAATATCTGCCGGTTCCGGTAGATCAAGCGGGTAGTCTGATTAAGGCCGTGACCGCCATGCGCGCAGCTCTCAATGCCGTGCCGCCCGAGAAGAACGCGTAACTAGAAAAGCGATAACTGGGTTGGCTGTTCTGAAATAGCAGCGGCCAGCCGGCCCGGAATCTGCACTGGTTGATTCCAGTGCTCCAGAATCCAACTCGTCTCCCAATCCACTTGGCCCATGGCAGCCAGATCTCCGCGCACTTGCATGGCACTCGAGATGCGGGCCAGCAAGTCATACGCCTCCGCCAGCCGCCCATAATCTTTGAGCAAGGCAACCGCTGCCGAGCACAGGGCACACGCCTCACTCCAGATTTCTTCTTTCAAGATCTCTGGCGAATCCAGATGTGACTCCACATCTCCCAATACCGCCAGGCACTTTCCCGCATTGCGCTTCCATGACGAGAACAAGCGAATCAGCTCAGCCAGCGGCTTGCGCGGAACTATTTCCGCTGCCTCCGTAAGTATGATCGAAGCCTTGCCGCCCAGATTCACCAACTCCGGATCAACCGAATCCAAATTCTCAAACAGCAGCAGCACCCGGTGTTCAGCGCAATACTCGCGCAGGGCTTGCCCATTGTCTTCCCACGTCCCCTCCAGCCGCAATCCCAGCGCTTGCGCCACGTCTCCCAAAACACCTACGCGCCCACGCCGTGTGCAAGGCAGCCAAGCCACTGCTTCAAAATCGCTATGCCGCGCGTAGGCAAACGCCAATGCCGTTTCACGATCCGGCGCTTGCGTGCAGTCCGGCCAGTCGGCTAACGGTTCCAGCACATCAATATCCGCTTGCGCCAAATCAGCGGGACGATCAGGTAGCATCGGCGATTCCGGCCTCGGCGTAAGCTCAGCCAACAACCAGCGCTTCAGCGCGCGGCGCCCATTCGTGAAATCGCTCGAAAGGTCAAAGAACTTTTCCTTCCGCAGCACAGCGGGAAACTTGCACTCGCTCAAAAGCACGAAAGCAATACGCGTACGCAACTGCTTCGCNNGCCAGACCGGTCTCTACCGAATCCAAAAGATCGGCATCCATCTGCATCACGCCGTCTTCGATCGCAACTGGGCAATTTGTTTCCAAATAGCAGCGAAGTTCGGTGGCCGCGCCTGCATCAACAGGCGAATAGCAGATAGCAGTGGAACGCATCAACGGTTATTATGGCAGTCGTTTCGCTCAATCTGCGACAATCTCCAAATGAATCCCACACGGAGGTGCATTTTGTATTTGATGGCCGGCGCAAGCACGCTCACAGCGGGCAAAACAACCCCACGCCGCTATGCCTTCGAGTATTGGGATGTCTTCACTCGCCAGCCATTGCAGGGTAATCCGCTTTGCGTTTTTCTGGATGCGCGCGGCTTAGCCGATCAGGAAATGCTCGCACTCGCCCGCGAAACGAATCTGTCGGAAACGACGTTCATCCTTCCCGACAATCGCGTGCGTATTTGGACACCTGTTGAGGAATATCCTTTCGCCGGACATCCTACGCTTGGAACCGCCATGGCCCTGCGCAAACCAGGCATGAAACAAATCGTGCTGCACGAAAAGATTGGCCCCGTGCCTGTTGACTTCGAAGAACACACCGACGGTTTCGTTTACGGCGAAATGCTGCAGCCCGATCCCGTGTTCGCCGAAGAACACAAGCCGGAAGAAATCGCGCGTCTCTTAAACGTCACGCCCGCTGATTTCCTGAACGACGCGCCGATTATGAACGTCTCGACCGGCCGTCCCAATCTGATCGTGATGTTCAAGAAGCTCGCCACCATCAAAGCACTTCAACCCGATTGGCCGCGCATCCGCGACTATTTCGCCGGCGGCGATCATCAACGCGGCTTCTATTTCCTCACGCCCGAAACCACATCCAGCACCGCCCGCTATCACGCCCGTAAGCTGACGCCCCGCACCGAAGATCCCGCTACCGGGTCCGCTGCTGGTTGTGCCGCCGCTTATTTCGTGAAACAAGGCTGGGTCAAATCCGGCGAACGAATTACCATCGAACAGGGAGCGGAAACCGGCCGCCCCAGTGAAATATTCATCTCTGCGGAAAAAATCGGTGCCAAGATCGCCAATGTCCGCGTTGGCGGCTATTCCGTCAAGTCCTTCCACGGAGAGTTAGAACTGACCTAATCTTTGATCTCCACCTGCACCGTCTTCGCCCCGGTCACGGAATACCCAGGCACTGAAATCGTCAACTGCGCCACATCCGATCCGCGCGTTGCGGCATTCGTCGCCGAACCGCTCGCCGACGAAGAAGGGTCGGCCAAAATCAACATCGCCGAAGGCGGTGGATCGGGCATTTCACTACCAGGCCCTGGCCCCTTCACCGAAAACGCCGGCTGTGGCCGCCAAACCCGCACATAGAGCCCTTCGCTCGAGTGATACAAATTGATCGCTTCAATGAGCCGATCCGCGCTTCGCAGCGACGATTGGCTCAACCCCGCAAACTCCGCAAAATTTTGAACCGTCGCATCGCCAATCGTAAAATTCAACACACCGGCGGGCGCCCCAATCGGAATCTTATATTTCACCGATTGCGCTGTCTCGTAACCGTTCTCGCCCTCCAGCAGAGTCGTTATCGTAAGCGTATCGCCGGGCCGCGCTTCATGCGCCGATGCCCATGCCTGGCTCAAGCGTAACTGGCGCTTGGTATCAAGCTCTGAAATCGTAAATTCCAAATTCTTGAGCCGGAGGTTCGCAAAACCACCGCCCACCACAAACCCCAGCGGGACAATTACACTCGCAGCGGCTTGTTGCGCCAGCGCGTTATCACTCACATACACATCGCGCATGATGAGCGCAGGCAAACCGCCCTCGAACTCCGCCTTGCCCTCAATCCGCAGCGTTCCTGCGCCAATGCTTTTTTCCGTCGCATCCAACGTTGAAAAAAGTGCCGTCTGCGAAAGGAATGGCGTCAGAATCCGATCGTTCACCACTTGCATGTGATAGGCGTGCACACCGGTGCTCGACGAATTCACCGTAATACTCAGCGGAACCGTATGCGCCGAGCGCCCGATTTCCCCCGCCACCGCCGTCGGCCGATCACTTAGAATCGTTCCCACCCATTCGTGCGAGACCGAAAGCTTGAACGAGGAATTCAGCGTCGGTATCGACGCGATCACCTCCGCATGAGCAAAAGGTAGTTCTACCGATCCGGCATCTAGAAAACGGTGGCCAAACGCGTAGATGCGCTTCCCATCCACATAAGTCACGGTCCCGTCCGCCGTCATGTTCATATCGCCGGTGATCAGCCCGACACTAATCATGGATCCAGGAACGATTTCACTCGCTGCCGAAGCGCCAGCGCTGCGGCCAGTAGTCTTGTTTTGCGCAAGTCCGGGCTGCAGCGTGAATCCCAGATTGCTGAAATGCGGCGCAAATACGCTGAGCGCAGAGGAGGAAAATCCTGAAAACGAGACCGGCACTGGCAGGTTAGCCAGTTGATTGGATGGAGCCGCCAAAAGCCCCAAGCTGGCCATTCGGTTCGCTGGCCCGCCGAACGTAGCGTCCCCCACCATGCTGTCAATCGGCTGGATTCCGCAAATCGGCTCCTTGGAGAACGGAAAGCCTAAGGCAACCGCTCCCAGCAGCTTGCCATCCAGGTAGACCGGACTTCCGCTCATGCCCTGCAAAATGCCGGTTTCGGCCAGTGGACCCCCGCTAAGTCTTGCCAATACAATACTTTGCTGGGGAGCCAAGTTCTGCAGAACGCCCAGAATCTCCACTTGAAATTCTTCGATGCGCTCACCCTGAAAAACCGTCCGCCCTGTGCCCTTCATGCCGACGCGGACGTCCTTTAAGGGAAAGAAATTTTGGGCAGCGCCAAAACAGGCCATCCAGCAAAGTAAGCCAAGCAGACGAATTACCATAGAAATCAACACGTTCCATTCCATGGTAGCGATAATTGGCGCAAATCACCCTGTTTTGCGACTAAGGAATGAGTTAACCTGTTCCTAAGTAGTGTCGGAGGCCCTTTGAAAGAGATTTTCCAGAATCGCAGCATACTTCCCTTGTTGATGGGGAAAACTCTCGTCACTGGTGTGCCTGAATGAGGAGTAAAGACCGTTTATGGTGAGCGCGCCGACTGCCCCGCAGCAGCCAGTGGCCCAAAGTAAAATTGCGTGGCCGATCATCGCTTGGTTTGGCGGGCTGCTCATTCTTTGCTATTGGCCGATTCTTTACCGAATGGGCACGCAATGGGCCACCGACGAAAATATGGGGCACGGTTTCTTCGTGCCAATCATGGCTGGTATCGTGGCTTGGCAGCGTCGAGACGAGCTCATGGCTGAACCGCGTAAGCCGAACCCGCTCGGCCTAGTGATTGTCGTCTTCGCGGGCTTGCTCTCCGTGGTCGCTACTTTGGGAGCCGAGCTCTTTTCTGCCCGTTTTTCTTTTGTCGTGGCGCTTTTTGGCACCATCCTTTATCTGGGCGGCACGCGCTGGCTGAAGCTGCTGCTCTTTCCGCTGTTGCTTCTGCTGTTCATGATCCCGATCCCGGCGATTATCTATTCGTCTATCACCATGAAACTCCAGACGCTGGCCAGCCAGTTGGGAGAGGTCATGATCAGCGCTATGGGCATCCCCGTTCTACGCGAAGGCAACACCTTGAAAATTCCCAGCCAAACGCTCGACATTGCCGAGGCTTGCAGCGGAATCCGCTCGCTGATGACCCTGATGTTTCTATCGCTCTTCGTCTCCTATTTCATGGACAAGAAGGTGTGGATGCGCTGGGTTCTGCTCATTGCAACCATTCCCATCGCGATCCTTGCGAATGGCGTACGCGTGGCTGTGACCGGTTTATTGTCTGAGATCAATACTCAACTCGCTACCGGCGTTTATCATGAGATAGAAGGTTACATCGTCTACGTTATCGCGCTTGTGGCGTTGTTGTCGGTTCATCGCCTCATCAACATCGTCGTAGAAAGAAAAGGAAAGGCATAGAATATGGCCGGTATCATGGGATCGAAAAGCTTTATCATTTTGAGCACGGTTCTGCTGGGGCAGGCAGGCCTCTTTTATGGCTTTTCGCGATCGGAAGTCATCCCCCCGCGCCTGCCTCTGGCCGAATTCAACCTCAAACAATCCTCCTGGAAATTCATTCAGGATATTCAGATGTCTGACGAAGAAAAAGACGTGCTGAAAGCGGACGACATTCTCTTACGGGTTTACCAGGATCAGCCCACTGGACGCGTAGCTACGCTTTTTGTGGCATTCTTCAATACGCAAAGAACCGGCAAGGCCCCTCACTCGCCTAAGAACTGCCTCCCGGGTTCTGGCTGGGCCCCGTCCCGTAACGAAATTGTCGAAATTCCCGTTCCTGGCATGTCTCAAACTATCCAAGCGAACCGTTACATTGTCAGTCGCGGCGACAACCAAAGCGTCGTTCTCTATTGGTATCAGTCTCATAACCGCACTGTGGCCAGCGAGTATTGGGCCAAATACTACACAGTGACCGACGCCATTCGTTACAATCGCAGCGATACAGCCTTGGTTCGCGTCGTAGTGGGCGTAAACCATGGCGATACAGAGAAGGCCATTAAGACCGCCGACGACTTCGCTGTCGCCTTCTTTCCTGAGCTCAAACAACACCTGCCCTCCTAGTGCGGTTACGCCCGGCCGCTTCGTGCGACTATATTGGCAGGTAACCCGAAACCCCGCGTGGCAATGTGTCATCCAAACAAGGGTTACCATACACAATAGGAATAGTAGGGAAACAGTCTGAGTGATTGAAATCGAAGCCAACCCATGGCAAACCATGGTCTTACACGCAGAACGGGTGTATCCACACGAGTGCTGTGGCGCCATGTTGGGGCGGACTCAAGGGCAAAATAAGGTCGTTACCGAGGCAGTTCCCCTGGAAAATGCCTACGCCGGCAAGCAAGATGACCGCTACGAGTTGAAACCGGAAGACCTGCTGGCTGCCGATCAGGCCGCCCGTGCGCGCGGCCTCGATCTCATCGGAATCTTTCATTCACACCCGGATTGCGACGCCTACTTTTCCGAAACCGATTTGAAGAACTCGTGCCCCTGGTATTCCTTTGTGGTGCTTTCGATTCAGAACGGAAAGTTTGATCATGCAAATAGCTTCCTGCCCGATCTTGACCAGACTGCGGCGGAGCCCGAGGAGATGATATGGCCAAGATCCTGATTCCCACCGCGCTGCGGCAATTTACCGAACAGAGTGATTCCGTAGAAGTGTCCGGCGCAACTGTTTCCGAAGCGCTCGACGCTTTAACAGCGCGCTATCCCGACATCAAAAAGAATCTGTTTAACGACCAGGGCAAACTGCGCAGCTTCGTCAATGTGTACCTGAACGACGAAGATATCCGCTATCTGGACAAGGGCGCAACCAAGCTCCAAGGCGATGAGACTCTCTCCATTGTTCCCAGCATCGCCGGCGGATCGACAGCGGTGGAAGAGCAAGCACCGGCCTTAACTAACGACGAGATCGCGCGCTTCAGCCGCCATCTGATTCTGCCCGAAGTGGGCATGCAAGGTCAGACCAAACTGAAGAACGCCAAAGTGGCCATGATTGGCGCAGGCGGTTTAGGCGCACCTCTGGGGCTGTATTTGGCTGCTGCCGGCGTCGGACGAATCGGCTTGGTGGATTTCGACGTAGTGGACGTTTCTAACCTGCAGCGTCAAGTGATTCACGGCACCAGCGACATCGGCCGCAAAAAACTCGATTCCGCCGCCGATCGGATGAAAGAGATCAACCCCAACATCCGCATCGATAAATTCGACACCGGCCTCACCAGCGAAAACGCCTTCGACATTCTGCGCGATTACGACATTGTCGTCGATGGCACCGATAACTTCCCCACCCGCTATCTAGTCAACGACGCCTGCGTCCTCCTCAAGAAACCTAACGTCTACGGTTCAATTTTCCGCTTTGAAGGGCAAGCCACGGTGTTTGCCTATGAAGACGGCCCCTGTTATCGCTGTTTGTATCCAGAACCGCCGCCCCCCGGCTTGG
>PMQB01000296.1 GCA_003169195.1 Bryobacterales bacterium | reverse complement strand
AGTAGCTCGATCCGCTATGCACCGTCTTCCATTGCTTGCCCAACCCGCTCTCCACTCGCACCACCGCATCCAACCCGCTGCGGTTCGACTTCGTTCCCACCAGCCTCACATTCAACCAGTTGTTCTTATTGCCGCCCTCATTNNNTTCCTTGTACTGCACCTTCGGCTGCACCCTGCTGATCTCCGGTTCAATATGCCCATTGGCCGCCAGAATGTCATCCCAGCCATCCAAGTTGTAATCGAAGAAGAACGCGCCAAACGTCAGGCTCAACAAACTTGAACGCCCCACCGTAGAAGACGGCGCTTCATCTACAAAGAACCCCTTGCCTTCGTTGTGATACAAGCCCAGCATCTGATTCGCAAAGTTACCCACCAGTAAATGAGGCCGCCCGCAATGGTCATAATCCGAAGCGTCTACGCCCATCGCCCCGCGCGCCACCCCATCCTCGCCATACGCCACACCCGCCTGCATGCCTTCTTCCTTGAATGTCCCGTTGCCTAAGTTGCGGTACAGCCGGTTCGGCTGCGTATCGTTCGACAGGAAAATATCCGGCCATCCATCGCCGTTGTAATCGAAGATCAGCACCCCCAACGACTTGCTCGTGTTATCCACCAGCCCAGCCTTCTGAGTCACATCTTCAAACTTGCCATTGCCTAAGTTGTGATACAGCCGTGATGATGTTCCTTTATAAGACTCCGGCGTGCAATACGATTTCGACGTCCCATCCAGCGAACACCACAGATCCGACTTCTGGCTCCACGTCGCATAGTTCGCCACAATCAGATCGGCTTTGCCGTCTTTGTCGTAATCGAACCAAGCCGCGCTTGTTCCGAAGTTCACGTTGTTGATGCCGCTATCCTTCGTCACATCGCGAAAGTGGCAGTTGCCCTCGTTGTGAAACAGCCGGTCGCCTTCCAGCGCGGTCACGTAAATATCTACGCGCCCGTCGTTGTCGTAATCCGCAACGGCCACGCCAAAGCCATACATCTCAACGTCCAACCCACTGCCCTTCGTCACGTCTGTGAACGTGCCGTTGTGGTTGTTCCTATAAAGCGCCATCGTCGAACGTCGTCCGCGAGGAGTGAAGTCCTTCCCGTTGATGAACAGAATGTCCGCCCAACCATCGCCATCCAGATCCACAAACGCCACACCCGATCCCAACGTTTCCGGTAAGTAACGCTTGCCCGTCGCGCCCGTGTTGTGCTGAAAGTGAATTCCGGCCTTCGCCGTTGTATCCACAAACCGCACGCCGCTGTCAGTGCTCGCGCCAGCAATCAACAAGGCTGCCGCCGCGATCGAGCCAACTAGAAGTGTTTTCATACGCTACGGTAACGGCACAGACTCGTGCGCATGCACCGCCTGCCGTTCGTTGTTATCCTCTGGACTTGCCAAACGTCTTTTGGCTGTAATCGACTGCGCCGATTCGTCTGCTTTGAATCGCTCAAACAGCGCCTGCTCGTGATTCGCCTTCTCTGTTTCGCCCAACCCTTTGTAGCAGAGCATCGCTGTGTAATGCATCTGCAAATCCTCCGGATCTATATCACAAACCCGCATGCAATAGTCGATTGCCTTGGCATACTCTCTCTTCAGCAACAAGATGCGCGCAATCTGATTCAATACCACGCGGTCGCGCGGATACTGCGATTCCACCCGCTGCAACGACGCCAACGCATCATCGTATCTGCCTTCGGTCTTCTCAATCAACGCCCGGAAATAGTAAATCCGCCCCAGCGAAGGATTCAACTGCAGCGCCTTCTCTATATAAGGCTTGGCCGCATCCGTCTCGCCTTCCTGAATCAACGCGCGCGCCACATTTACCCAGCCATCAGCGTAACCCGGCTCCGCTTCCGTCGCCTTCTTGAACGCAAACTCCGCGCCCTTTAAGTCGCCCTGCAGCAGCAGCCCAATACCCCAATCATTCCAGCGTTCCCGCGTACCGGTCTTCGCCACCGTGTTCCAGGCAGGCGTCTTGTCGGAAATGGGCAATGCCAATTCTGCTGTCGAAAGCGTCACAATCGGCAGTGTCGGCACTTCGTCCTTAATCGCACCCGACACATTGTGTGGAATATTGGCCTTGTCAAAGCTGTAGTCCAGACTGTTAAAGCTCTTCGTCAAGAGCAGCTTCATATCCTGTCCAGGCTTCGGTTCTCCCGCATAAGCAAAGTGCGTGTAATACCAGGTGAACTTGCGGTAATTCAGTTTTGCCGTGAAATGGATCTGGCCTTTTGCATCAGCCGGAACCTTGACCAGATAATGCGCTACATCGGCTGCGCCCGGCGGAATCAAGTGCGCGTATAGCAACGTCCGCGCCTGCCACGCATTGCGCTTGTTGATGGAATTGCCTTCCGCATCCAGTTGCAGCGCGCGGTAGAAATGCGCTCCTGGTTCAACCGGTCCTTTGCCGTTATCTTCCACTTTGCCGCTCCAGAAAATCGGCTTGCCATTATCGTCGGTCGCTTGCAGCTCAAGCCAAACATCAAACGAATCCACCGTGCCGCCAGGAAAGAAGTGACCCACCTTGCGCGTCCTCACCACCACATCCACCTGCACCGTGTCGCCCGGTTTCAGTGTCACGTTCGAATCATCGGCCGGCGCGGCGATTTCACCCACGTTGCGTATCATCGCGGGCCCGTTCTGCTCTGCTTCCTCGCCCACCGCAAACGTCGTGTTCGCCGCTTGCGAACTGTCGTTTGCGCGCCGCACCATCGCCGTCGTCTTCTGCTTCTGCACCGGCGTCACCGCGAAGATATCCACTGTCACCCACCGGGACTTTAGGAATTTCTCAGTCGCCGCCAATTGCTCCGGATCGCGATTAGAAAACGGCACCGCCGTATTCGCGCCCGGAAAGCGATGCGAGTGCACTTGCCCATGAATGTTCCCCGGATCTTGCGACGCCACCATCGGCATGTGGCATCCCGCGCAGCGCAACGGCTTGGCCGGATAGTAAAACGACCGCGCTCCTTCACCCGAAACGCCACTCGCCTGCCAGTTGTCGTAATCGTTGAACCCACGCAGCCATCGATAGTCGTTCACCGGCTTATCCAGATGAACCTTATGGCAAGCCGAACACAGTTCAGCGCTGTCCTTCATGAAAGGCTTCATAAAGGTTTGCCGGTGTGCCTCCGGCGCGGCATACGTGACGAAGTGCTCCAGATTCTTAATCAGCGGATTGGCGCTGTTCGCTACTTCATGCAGAGGCGGATACGACATCGTGAAACTGCCGTTCCCCACAGTGCCATTCACATGCACAATCGAATGGCACGACATGCAACTCAAACCCGCCTGCGCTTGCGGCGTATCGATTTGATCTTTAATCGGTTTGTCGAAGCGCCCGTTAAAGAAAACCGCATGATCATGACATCCCGCGCAAAACTTACTGGGCTTCGTGCCTACGACCGACTGCATGTATTCAATCGACTTGCGGTAATACTGATTGTTGAACGAAGCGAAGTGATGAACCGAGCCTTTCCACTGTTCGTAGATATCTTTATGGCACTCACCGCACTTCTTCGATTCCATAAAGAATTCCGAGGGCACCAGCTTGCCGTCAGTCGTATTCGCATCCGAAGGAAAGAACGGACTCTTCGGTCCGCCGCCTTCACCTTCCATCGACTCCGGCACGTTGCGAGAGTTCACCACCGCGTTTTCCGTAGGCCTGATCCACTTGCGATCAGCCACACCGCCCAGCAACACCAAGCCGGCTACCGTCCCTGTCACGGCTGCCAAGCGGAAATGCTCACGCCGTGCGAACAAAGCCACCGCGGCCAGCAGAGAAACCACAATGTGAATCAGCAGAATCGACTGATGATCGTGCGTGTTCCCCATGTAAGCAAGCACGCCGCCTGAAATCGCCGCAATCACCGTCCAACCCAGTCGTGGCTCCTTGCGCGCTACGAAAAGCGCCACGATTCCCAAAGCTGCTCCTAAGCCAACATGGAGCAGTACATTCGCAACATTGAAACCTGTCGCTGTGGGAAATGCCCACATCAGCGCGCTGTTAATAAGAAGGATCGCCAGCGAAAGGGCGCACCAGAATTTCAGGCGGTTCGTCATTTCTATTTCACTCCGTAGGTCTGGCCGGAGCCAGCGGTCGAATCAATCGCAATGCCGGACGCGTCAAGTATTCCTTCACATACGCGTCATGTTCTTTGTCTTGCGGGAAATGCTCAGTCGTTTTGTATGGGTAGCTGCTCATCGCATGAAACGGCAGCGGCAGAACGTTATCGCTAAACGCCGTGTTGGCATCCGCATCTTTCGCCCAGCCATCCACCTTCAGCAGAAAATCGCGCGTCCATCCTATAGGCAAGGAGGGCAGGGAACTGGCCGGATACTCAATCGTTACTTCATCGCCCGACCCCATAATCACCATTCGGTCGTCCGCCGTTTGAAGCAAGGGTGTCACATCTCCGTAGCGCGTATACAAGCCCGGCGTTGGATTCCAGTTCGAAATCGGCCGCACATCGGAATAGACAAATCGTTCCGGCTGCTTTCGATCCGGATCAACTACCGCGCGTGAGAATCCTCGAAAATGCAAATTCGCCGCATTCGCATTCATCTCCGTCAACTTCGTCTGCGGGGCGCGTGCATCGTCAATCAAGAAGACTTCATCCCAATAGACACAAAGGTTCGTCACAATCCGAACCTCGCGCGAATCCGACAGGAACTTGCCTGTCAAATCCACAGCAATCGTCTTCGGCTTGCCCGACGGTATGCCCATGTCTTCCACAACCGTCGTCCAGTGCCCGGTCTTGTCTTTGACTTGCAAATACGGAAACACTAATCCATGTCCCGTTTGCGCGGCGCGTAAGAATGTACTGCCATCGGCCCAATCCACCCAGCCACTCAAGATCAGCGCCGCACGGTTCCCTGCCGCAGTTTTGCCGAAATCCAGATCCAGCGTATGCGTCTCCGCCACACCCGAAGCATCACGCTGAAAAGCGTCTGGGTACGTCTGGTCCACTTTCAAAACCTGCGCCGTCACATCCGTGCCGTGCCCGTCCAACGCGCGCAACGGATGAATCTTCTCCGCCGCTCCAAACAGCCGAAACTCCGGATACGGCGGTGACTTGAACTTGTCGTTCGTATAAATCGACGTGCCGATCGGATGATCCACCGCAATCAACTGCACCTGATCTAAGTACGAAACCTCGTGCAACTCTTCCGTGATCTGCAGCTTGTACTTCCCGTTTTGCAGTTTCAATGCCGAACCCGGAATCTGAATGTACTCATCATGATCCACCGGGAAGTAACTGCCATCGCCGGAACTCGCACCCAGCGGAGCAACGCCCAACACATCCGTAATGAATTGATACTTCTCGCCATCCCAAGTAAAGATCATCGGACATGAACCGGAGAGCCGCTGCGCTTCCGGAATGGTGAGCGCCTCCAGCTTTTGATGCGGCTCATTTTGAATCAACCCGTTCGGCCAAGTAATGCGAATCGTATCCGCATCCGCATGGCCGTCTGTCGCAAACGCCAGCGGTACGCCAAGGTAAACCTTCTTCTCGTAGAACGCGCCAGCTTTCATCTCCACTGTCGCGCCTACCGACGTCTTCAGGTTCTTTACGCCTTGCAAATGCACAGTCATCCAGCGTTCTGCTGGCGACGCGTTCAACGCCAGATGCACGGCACCATCTGCGCTCAAGGTGGCCAAATCTTCGCGCTTGTCGCCATTGAAATCCGCACGCACGCCGCCATGCCGCAGTTGCGCTTTCTCGTCCCGTACAAACTTGCCATCCGCGTTCCGCAGCGCCAGCATTTCCGGGTGATAACTCGTCAAATCAATCAATCCGTCGTGATTGAAATCTTGCGCCTCCAGGAAATTCGCGCCCGCTGGCAACGCCGCTAAATCGGTTGCCTCAAAAACGCCATTCAACCGGTCTCGATACAAAACCCCAGGTCGGTCTTGATAAGAAACCACCAGATCTCGCGCAGCCGTATCAATGCGCACCGCAGTCAAGGCCGCATCCAGCGCCTTGCCCTTCACAAACGGAAACTGCGCCGTCTGCTCTTCAAACTTGCCCGCGCTCACGTTGCGCAACAAAACCGGATTTGGCCCAAACAGCAGCAAGTCCAAATCACTGTCGTGATCAAAATCAAGCCACATTGCTTTGGTGATGCCGCCGTTACTGGCCAAGTCTGACACCTTCGCAAACGTGCCTTTATTGTTGTGATACAACTCCACGCCCTTGCTGGTAACCACGCACAAATCCGGTAAATCGTCGTTATCGTAATCGCCAACCGCAATACTCACTACATCTTTCAGATCACCAAGCCCCGCCGTCTTCACCGGTTCAACGCCATGCTTCAGCAACTCTACCCGATCGCGCGACCACACCAATAAATCCGGTTTGCCCGTGCCTTCCGTATCAATCGCCACCATGTTCGTAGCAGTCGGGTTCCAGCCAGTAGAAACAACTTTGTCGTCGTACTTCGTCGGTTCGCTCGCAGCACTCGGCCGCGTTTCTGGCGGATCGTCCAACTCAACGTAAGAGCACCACTCCATGTCTTCCGCCACAGCCGCGCCTTCCGTGCGCTTCTTCACTTCTTCAAACGCTGCGCGCTCTTTCGCAGCCTCTTCGCGCTTCTGCGCGCGCATGTACAAGCTGAACAACTGAAAATGCGGACCCGCCAGATTCGGATTCAGCTTCTCCGCTTCCAGAAATTCAGGCAGCGCCGCTTCCGTATCGCCCTTTGACCTCAACACCGACGCCAAGTTGTAATGCGGCACCGGTTCGTTCGGCACTAGTTTGATCATGCCCTGAAATTGTTCAATCGCCTTGTCGTAATCGCCTGCATGTTTGTAAGCGATGCCCAAGTTGAACCAAGTGTGCGGGTTCGACGGGTCCTGCCTCTGCGCCTTCATCAACTCCGCCATGCCGGCATCTGTCTGCCCCGCGCGCAGCAGCCCTAGCCCGTAGTTGATTCGATCGCGCACCGAATTCGGATTTAGCAGCAGCGCTTCGTGCAGTTCAGTCACCGCCTGCACATGCGTATCCGGGTTTTCGTAAAACGCTTTCCCCAGATTGCGATGCTCCCAGAGACGGTCTTCCGCAGGCGGCACATCGGCAGCGGTAACGATAAGCATGCTTGTCAATACTGCAAGCCCCGCAAAACGCGATTTGATCATTAGATTCTTTAAAACAAACCAGTGTATGAGATTCATGGCTATTGGCACATCAACCTTTAGTTTGAGACAAACGATTCTGAATCACGGTAGATTGAGAACGTGCTCAGCCAAAGTGCTTCAAAAATGGCCGAAATGGTGCGATCCCGGCGCATCTCTCCGGTGGAACTGATGACCGCTCATTTGCAGCAGATCCAGCAAATCAATCCGACCTTGAACGCTGTGGTCGACCTGTTCATCGACCAGGCGATGGCCAGCGCCAGGACGGCCGAACAGCATTTGACCAACGGGTTACCTTGTGGACCTCTCCACGGTGTACCGTTTTCCATCAAAGATTCGATTGATGTAGCGGGCATCAAAACAACTGCCGCCACGCTCGGCCGCCGCAATGCTGCACCTGCCGAAAAGAACGCCACGCTCGTCGACCGTCTCTGCCAAGCGGGCGCAATTCCCATCGCCAAAACCAATCTGCCCGACCTGCTCTTCTCGTTCGAAACCGACAACCTTATATACGGCCGTACCAACAATCCCTACGACCCAACACGCACACCAGGCGGCAGCAGCGGAGGTGAATCCGCTTTGATCGCTGCCTGCGGATCTCCTCTCGGCCTCGGTAGTGACGCCGCTGGAAGCGTTCGAGTTCCCGCCGCCTTCTGCGGCATTGCCAGTATTAAACCAACCAGCGGCCGCCTCCCGCGCACCGGTCACGTTCCTCCCTCTGGCGGTTGGATCGAAGCGCTCTGGCAAATTGGTCCGATGGCACGCTACACCGAAGATCTTATCTTGGCCATGCGCCTACTCGCCAGTGAAGACGATGCCGATTTCACCTCTCCGCCCGTCACTCTGCTCGAACCGCCAGATCTCAAAAAAATCCGCGTCGCCTTTTTCACTCACAACGGTTTCGCCCCTTGCAATCCTGAAATCAAAGCCGCTGTCGAACAATGCGCCCACTTTTTTGTCGATCAAGGCGTATCCGTGGAAGAATGCCGTCCCCCAGGCATCGAGGATGCTTACGAACTCGAACTCGCCTTACTAGGCGCCGATGGCGCCGATGGCATTGAAGCGTATCTCAAAGCCGTCGGCAGCTCTGAAACTCATCCGCTTCTCAACGGATTCGTAGATCACATGCGGCCGCATCGAGCTACCGTCGCGCAATTTGCCAAACGCTGGGCGCAGTGGGACGAATATCGCGCCAACCTTCGCGCGTTTTTCAATCGCTACGACGCCATCTTGTGCCCCGTCTATACTCAACCTGCATTGCCCCATCGTGGCTCTCTCATCGAAGAAAACTTCCGCGGCTTCAGCTACACCATGGCCTGGAACGTGGCCGGTGCACCCGCTGCCACAGTTCGCTGCGCCACGCATGAAGGCCTTCCCATCAACATCCAAATCGTCACCAAACCTTGGCGCGACCTGCTTGCCTTACAGCTTTGTCGTACGATAGAGGACCAGTTCGGTGGATGGAGAAAACCTTGACGTTTCGCTACCTTGCACTACCCTTTTGTCTGGCCGCTCTCTTGACTGCCGCCGACCCCAAGTTTCCGCAAGCGGAAATTTCTAATGGCCTCATCAAAGCCAATGTCCTTTTGCCCGATCCCGAAAAGGGCTATTACCGCGGCACTCGTTTCGATTGGGACGGCGTAATCGAAAGCCTCACCTACCAAGGCCACAACTTCTTCGGCAAATGGTTTGACCGCTACGAACCCACGCTGCACGACGCCATCATGGGCCCTGTAGAAGAATTCCGCACCGGCGAAACGCCCATCGGCTACGACGAAGCCAAACCCGGCCAATACTTCATGAAAATCGGCGTCGGCATTCTGCGTAAGCTCGACAACGAAAAATACAGCCAATTCCGCACGTATCCAATCATGACCATCGGCAAGCGCACCGTCGATCCTGAAAGCGACCGCGTCACTTTTCAGCACGAACTCAGCGACGGCGAAGGCTATTCATACGTGTACAAAAAAGTCGTGCGCCTCGCCGCTAACAAACCCGATTTGATCATTGAACATTCGCTAAAGAACGTGGGCAAAAAAGTGATCGACACTAGCGTCTACAATCACGATTTCTACATGATCGACAATCAACCCGCCGGCCCTTCCTATCGCGTGGCTTTCGCTTTTGACCCGCAAGCGAAAAACGATTTAAAAGGCTTAGCCGCGATCCGCAGTAAAGAAATTGTGTACCAGCGCGAACTCAACCCCGGTGGCGAATCCGTGTTCACGGCCATCAGCGGTTTCAACGACACACCGAAGGACAACGACATCATCGTCGAAAACGCAATCGCAAAGGCCGGTGTCCGAGAAATCGGCAACCGGCCTTTGTCTGACTTCAACTTCTGGAGCATTCGTTCCACCGTGTGCCCCGAAGGTTACATTCACATGCGCATCGAGCCAGGTAAAACATTTACCTGGAAAATCACGTATCGCTTTTATACCCTGCCGCTAAGCAGCGGGAACAAAAAGAAACGACACGGGTGACGGCACTTCGAACACCTTGTCAGTTAACGTAAGCTTGCCGCTCGCTTGATCCACGTTGAACAGTACAAACTTGTTCAACTTCTGATCACCCACAAACAGCAGCTTTCCCGAAGGATCAAGTTCCACGCCGCGGGGCATTTCGCCACCCGTTTCAATCACCTGCACGCGCGTCAACTTCCCGGTCGCATGGTCCACCGCAAACACCGCAATCGATCCATAGAAACGGTTCGAGGCATAAACAAAATTTCCGCCGTGATCAATCAAGATCTCTGCCGGATTGCTAACGCCTTTGAATCCATCCGGCACCGTCGGAATGGTTTGCAGATGAGTCAGCGCGCCTGTCGCCTTATCAACCGAAAACACCGCCACCTGTGGAATCAATTCATGAACGACATACGCGAATTTCCCATCATGGCTAAAAGCAATGTGGCGCGGACCCGAACCCGGATCAGTCTTCGCTACGGCCGGATCATTCGGCGTCAACGTAGCGTGCGCTGAATCCACCTTATAGATATGAATCACGTCCAATCCAAGATCGGGCACATAAGCGAACTTGTTGTCCGCAGAGAAAACCGTTTCGTGCATGTGCGGCCCTTCCTGGCGTTTCTTGTTCGGCCCACTGCCCTCCGCCTTCATCAGGCCCGACAGCGGTCCAATGTCGCCATTATGTTCAATCGGATAAACCGGTACGCTGCCCGAAGTATAGTTGGCCGCAATTAACATCTTGCCCGTATGATCTACCGCTAAATGGCACGGCGCCATTCCATCAGACGAGCGGCTGTTCAACGCCGTGAGCATTCCCGTTGACCGATTGATGGCAAAGCCTGCTACCGCCCCCGGCTCCTTGCCTTCCACTTCGCTGGCAGCATAAAGATATTTAAAGCTGCGGTCGGCCGCCAAAAATGACGGGTTCACCACCTTCCCCACCAAATGGAGTGGATCCAACTTACCCGTAGCTGCGTCGTAGCGATACCCATGTATACCTTCGCCATAGGTGCCCACATAAAGAATGTAATTTGAGTTAGAAGAAGAGTTCAAGAGAGTACCAGCCATGATGGCCAACGCGGCCATTTTCAGTTTCATTTTTTGTCCTTGCGCTTTTTGTCGAGCAGTGTCTTGTGCAATATCAGTTCGATGCGCACCACAGATGTATACATAAGCAGAGACTTCTGTTGGGCATCGATCTCAATCGTATACGGCCCGTCCCGCGTTTCCAGTTCATCGAAGAACGTCAATTGATCGTCCTCCAGTGTATACGTTCCATGGCGGGGCACCGTGTCGCCTTTGATGGTCACTGACTGCATGAACTTGTTGTCTGTGCCGAAGGTTAAGCGCCCGCTGCAGAGTTCCGGATGCGGTTTGCCATCGAAACAGGGATGCTCCGTTTGAATGCCACTATCCGTCATCTTTATGTAGTCCCATCCGCCGGGATCTTTCAATAGCTTCACCTGATCGCTGCTCAAGCCCGAGAAGGCGCTCAGAATGGTGGCAGCTACCAGAAGCAGCGTTGTGCGGACAAGGACGGAAGACATATCCCTTATTGTCTCTCTGTTGTGATTAGTGGGTCATGGAATAGACGATGTAGTTGACGCCAATCCGAATGCCGAGTGCCGAATACTCTTCCGGATATTCAGGATCGTCCGCCCATTCCCACGAATCACCCAAATCCGAGTTGAATGACATAGCCACCATGAGCCGGTTCTTGTCATCGTAGATGCCGCGCCAGTGCGCCACAACGCCGTCGTTACGGTAAGGCACGCCGCCCATTCGCATCATGCGCACAGACCACTCGCCTGGCACTTGATAACGATTGTCGAGATCGTACACGGTGTGGAAAATGGACTCGGTGTCATTAATCTCCACAATGGGCCGGTTGGGAAACACTTTGGCCATGCTCGTTTTGAAAATGTCCCAATCGCGCGTACCCCAAAAGTCGTCGCACATGAGAAATCCGCCGCGCTCCAGGTAATCATGCAAGGTGTGAGCCTGCTGATCGCTCAATTTCCACTCGCCCACAAACACTGCGTAAAGCCAGGGATAGTTGAAGACATCGTCGGGATCATCCAGACTCACGGGCTGTTCTACTGAACGCGCGTTTAGGCGAGTCAGTCGTCGAATCGCGTCCAAAAAGTGGCGATCGGCCCGTGGATAATCGTTCGTCCAACTGGAATGCCCTTCGCGCCAATCCCAGCCGGCGTGACGGAAGCGCGCGTCCTCAATGGAGGGATACATGAGGCGCGCGAACACCCATTCGGTCTTATCATTGAAATCGGGCGGCAGCGGAATTTGGCCTTCGTGGTATTCGTCGCCCGGAAACTGTCGCCACGGTTGCGGCACGTTGCGGTGAGCGGCATAAACAACACCCAGCAGGCCAAGCAAGCCGATGCACACGGGTATCTGTTTCAAGAGACGTTTTCGCAATACAAGCCTCGAAGCCCTGAGCATAGCACCTAAAATCTACGAAGATTTTCGTTGACACTACGAACGGCTTCGTAGTAAATTTTGTTCATGGCAACGGACAAGCTGCAAAAGCCCACCGCAACAGAACTCGAAATTCTACGCGTTTTGTGGGAGCGTGGCCCATCCACCGTGCGCGAGGTACATGAAGTACTGGCACAAGGCAAACCAATTGGCTATACCACAGTCTTAAAAATCATGCAAATTATGACGCAAAAGGGCACTGTCGCGCGTAATGAAGATAGTAAAGCGCATGTGTATAAAGCGCGGCAGCCGGCGGAAAATACCAAACGCCAGTTGGTAGGAGATCTGTTGCAGCGCGCCTTTTCTGGTTCGGCCAGTCAGTTAATGATGCATGCCTTAGCTGGAAAGAAAACATCACAGGCAGAGATTGCAGAAATTCGCGAATTGTTAGACGAGTACGAAAGGAAGGCAAAATGAACGGGCAGATAATTCAAACCCTTGGTAGCGTGTTGCTGCACTTTTTCTGGCAAGGTGCCGCGTTGGCGGCGCTTTTGTTCCTGGCCCTGTCACTCACGCGAAACTCACAAGTCCGCTACGCCTTGGGTGTGATGGCGCTGGTGTTGATGGCCTTGTGTCCGCTGGCCACTTTCCTATTTCTGGGAACACCGCCGGCAACGGTGGCGAATGCAGGGCCCGATTACGCCGCGGTCGCGCCCGCAATTTCGAACATGACTGTCGTTTTGAGCAGCGCGTCTCCCGTCACCTCGTTTGATCTGTTGAACTCGCTTGTTTGGCTTTGGTGCAGCGGCGTCTGCCTGTTCGGTTTTCGCGCGTTCGGCGGGTGGCTTGTTCTACAAAGATTGAGACGCACTGCACACGATGCGCTCAGTCCAGAACTGCTGGAACGTTGCCGGCGATTGCAGCAGCGCATCGCTGTCAATGCAACCGTTCATTACGCCTATTCGGAAATGGTGGATGCGCCCGCCGTGCTCGGCTGGTTTCGACCAACGGTGCTGATCCCGATTTCTTCTCTGGCTGGTTTGTCGGTCGAGCAACTGGAAGCAATCATTGCACACGAACTGGCGCACGTTAGACGTTACGATGCGCTGGTGAACCTTTTCCAGATCGGCGTGGAGACTGTGCTTTTCTATCACCCGGCAGTCTGGTGGGCGAACCGCGTCATTCGCATGGAGCGTGAAAACTGCTGTGACGATATTGCCGTTGCGGTATGCGGCAACGCCTCGGAGTATGCGCGTGCCTTGGCAATGATGAGCGGCGCCAGTTCGCGTCCCACTTGGGCGATGGCTGCCAATGGCGGAGCGTTGAAGGCAAGAGTCGGGAGACTGTTAGGTATGCAGAATATGGCGCATGGCATTCCGCGCGCTGGTTTGGCCATGCTCGCGGTGTTCTGCGCCTCTTGCGTTGTATTGGCGGCAGGCGCTTTCAAACAGGATGTGCCAAGTGTACCGCCGGCGCCTCCGCCCCCTCCAAGTGTGGCGGCGCAAGTGCCAGCACCGCCGCAGCCGCCGGACCCGCCAACGGTGGAATCGCTAGTCCAGGAGAAAGTCCTGCGCGATCTCGAGCAGCAGCTTAAGTCTGCCGATAAACTAAGAGCCACCCTCTCCGAGGAGCAACTTCGAAACCTTGAAGGCCAGGTTAGGCAGCAGGAAAAAATTGCTCGGGACCTCGCTGTCCAGGCACAGTCGGATTCGCCGAAACTTCAGGTAAGCGCCGATGTCCTCGCCGCACTCAAACTCTCGCGAGATGAAGCAGCTCGGGATCAGACTCAACAAAAATCCGACGAGTCCAAAGGCCCCTCC
>PMQB01000204.1 GCA_003169195.1 Bryobacterales bacterium | reverse complement strand
TCCTGCGGCAGCGTCCACGCATTCCGTTCCACAAACACCGGCAGCTTCATCTTGATCGCTTCTGAAATACTCCCCGGTCCCGGCTTGCCCACAAAGAAATCGCACAAGCTCATGAAGTAAGGAATCTCTTTCGTGAAGCCTTCCAGGTGAATCTTGTTGCGCGTCTTAATCCCACTAATCCGCTCACGAATCTTCTGGTTCTTCCCGCAAATCATAATCAACTGCAAATCGCTAGCACTATTCCCCAACCGCTCCGCAATCGCCGACATCACGCTCGATCCCTCTCCGCCAAACATCACCATCCCCGTTGGCAATGCCGCATCGAGCCCAAGCTTCTTCAACTCCTCAGCTTTGTCCTTTGTCTGCGGCTCATAGAACTGCGGTCGCAAAATCATCCCACTTGTGCGAAACACCCGCGACGCTTCATACCCCGCCGCCTGCGCCTGCTGCACTGCCTTATCCGTCCCGCAAATCAAATATTGCCGTTGTTTCTCAATCCAAAAATGCGGCGGATAGTCGGCCATATCCGTCATCACCGTCACCAGCGGCACCTTCGGCAGCGCGCGCCCCAAACTCTCGAACATCGCCCGATTAAAGTTCGGAACCAGCGATACCACCATCTCGGGCTGCCGCTCCTTCCAAACTTCCGTAAGCAGCTTCACCTGCGCCGGGTGATAAATCCGAATCACCCCATGCATCATCGGCAGCAATAATTCCGAACCGAGCGTCCATCCCTTCGCCAGCGCCAGATTATAAATATCCTCCAGCCGAATCCCGGTCACCTTCCGGAACACGTCCAGCTTGTCCAGCACCTCCTGCAAGTTCACTAGCCGCACTTCCCACGATTTCCGGGTCGTACCAATAACAGCTTCCAGCGCAGTCGCAGCGCTCTTATGCCCGCCGCCGGCGTTGAAATAAATGAGGTCGAGCTTCAATTTTTCGCGCAACTCCCATAGTAATGCGCTTCAACCCCCATAAACACAAACCTTCACCAATGTTTTGCCAAGCTGTCACCGCCCTGTAACCGTTTCCGCCTTACAAATGATGTAAGAGGAACAATAGCCATGCATTCTCACGTAGACTGTTGTATGAGGCCGTTGCCATGACGGCCCACCAGAGCATGCTCCACTTTATAGCCACGCGCGATCACAAAATCATGCGCAAGGTCAATAAATGGCCTGCGCCAAAGTGGGTCCGCCTTTGGGCCATCGCCGCCACCCGCGCCGGCGATGGTTGGCTGTGGTACCTCACCGGTCTCGCGGTTCTGCTCTTCGGCGGCGAAGACCGCTTCACAACCATCGCGGCCGCCGGCTCCGCAGCCTTGGTCGGCGTTGGTATCTTTACGTCCATAAAGAAGGTCTCCGGCCGTAAACGCCCTTGCGAAATCGAACCGCATTGCTGGGCAACTTTGCTCCCGCCCGATCAATTTTCTTTTCCCTCCGGTCACACCATCACCGCTTTCGCCGTCGCCGTTGGCATCAGTCTGTTCTACCCGCTGCTGCTCGCTGGATTGCTTTTCTGCGCCCTCAGCATCGCCGTTTCCCGCATCTTGCTCGGCATGCATTTCCTCAGTGATGTCGTCGTGGGCGCTCTCATCGGCACTGGCCTCGCCTACGGCAGCTATTACGTGTTCGCATAGCCTCGCAACATCTTTGGCAGGCTAATATAAAGGATGCTGCGCAGCTCTCTCCTTTATCTGTCTGAACAGTCCTGGCTCCGCAACTGGATGGAAACGTCATCCGCCTCGCGGAAACTCACCTCGCGTTTCGTCGCCGGCTCCTCTCTCACCGATGGCATCACCGTCCTCAAAAAACTAGCTGCCGAAAAAACCCTCGCCACCCTTGATTGTCTCGGCGAAAACGTGGCCTCCGTCGAAGACGCGGCCGCCTCGCGCGATGCCTATCTCGCCGCCCTCGCGCAAATCGAAGCCGCCCAACTCACCGCCACCGTCTCCCTCAAGCTCACCCAGTTCGGCCTGGATCTGTCCTCGCAAATCTGTGAAAGCAATGTCCTTGCTCTCGCGCAGCGCGCCCAAGCCATGAACAGCCGCGTAGAAATCGACATGGAATCGAGCGACTATACCGACCGCACCCTCGCCATCGTCAAACGCATCCAGGAACTCTTTCCCGGCCATGTCCGCGCCGTCATTCAGGCCTATTTATTCCGTAGCGAGGCCGATATTCGCATGCTCTCGAGCCTCGGCATTCCCGTTCGTCTCTGCAAAGGCGCGTACCGCGAGCCTTCTTCCCTCGCTTTCGAAAAAAAAGCGGAAGTTGACGAGAATTACGTCAAGCTAATGAAACTACTTTTGGCCGAAGGAACTTATCCGGCTATTGCAAGCCATGATGAGAAGATCATCGCCGAAGCGCTACGTCATATAGGGGAACAAAAACTCGACCGTGAACGTTTTGAATTTCAGATGCTTTATGGCATACGACGTGATTTGCAGCGCAAACTCGTTTCGCAAGGCTTTCACTTACGGCTCTACGTTCCGTACGGTGACGCCTGGTACCCGTACTTTATGCGGCGTCTCGCTGAACGACCCGCCAATCTCATCTTTCTGGCCAAGAATCTCGTCCGCAGCTGAAACGAATACCGAATTTCGGCAACTCTGTTCTCACCAAGGGAGTCCAATACACTGAGATGAAATACTGGCTTTACTTTATCGCCAAGCTATTAGTCGGGGGCGGCTTGATGTTCGCCTTGCAATACGGCATTCTTCATCTCTACCCGATTCCTCAGCAAGCGCCGGGAATGGAAGAGGCCCTTTTCTTGCACGACGCCCCCTTTACTTTCCTGGTCCTGGCTCTCTGGCACCTCGATGCTGCCGTGCTCGTTCTGATTGTCATTGATCAGCGCCGCCGCTGCCGCACCTGCCTGCATAAATTGATCATGCCGGTCAGCACCGGTTCTTGGGGCCGCATTCTCCTTGGACGTCCGCGCACCGAGAGCATCTGCCCTTACGGCCACGGCACCCTCACCATCGAAGACCTGCAAATCACCGGACGGCAACTTCCAGACTGGCATCCGCACGATGGCGACATCTGGAAAGAGTTAGAATCGTATCAAGCCCGTAAGTAACAAGCTGTCGTCGCGGGCGTCAAAAGCAGAGAGACCGATTCTCCTCCAGGCCAGCCTAATTTGCCTCTACGCATAAGATTCCCGAAAAGCTCATCTCGCGCCCGCAATGGTGGCGTGCGCGTCAACGCTGCCCGTATCAGCCGCTTCGTTTTCTTTGGATTACTCGGCGTCATCGCCATCGTCGTCGGCTTCGTCGCCTATAGCTACGTGAAGTATTCCGACCTTGCCGATGCCAAGTTGGAAAAAGGACCTTTCCCGAACTCCTCTGTGTTATTCGCGGCGCCGCGCACGATCGGCGTGGGCGATCCAGCCACCAAGGCCGAAATCGCCAACAAGCTGAACGAAAGCGGCTATGAAGAGGATGCCAAAACCAACGTTTATGGCTGGTATCACCTGCGCCCCGATGGCATTGAAGTTTTCCCTGGCAAGCAGTCCGAAACCAATTCCGAACCAGCCGTGCTCCGCATTCAGGATGGCAAGCTGCTTTCCATCATCGCCCTAAGCGACAATTCCTCACGCCCTGAATATTCGCTCGAACCTGCCGTCTTAAGCACCATGTTCGACGCCAACCGCGCCAAGCGCCGGCTCGTTAAGTTCGACGATATTCCACCCGTACTGGTCAACGCTGTTGTATCTGTCGAAGACAAGAGATTCTTTCAGCACTCCGGCTTCGATCCGCTGCGCATTACCAAAGCAATTTTCGTCGATATCACCCATGGGCACTACGTCTATGGCGCATCTACCCTCACCCAGCAACTCTCCAAAATGGTTTGGCTCGATGCGCGCAAAACCTGGGGCCGCAAGTTCGAAGAATTGTTGATCACCGTCCACTTGGAGCGCAAGCTCACCAAGCAAAAGATTTTTGAGTACTACGCCAATCAGGTCCCCCTCGGCCGTCGCGGTTCGTTTGGCATTAGCGGTTTTGGCGAAGCAGCGCAGGCGTTCTTTGGCAAAGACATGAAGCAACTCACTTTGCCGGAAGCCGCCACCTTGGCTGGACTCATTCAACAGCCCAGCGCTCGCAATCCCTTCCGCTGGCCCGATCGCGCCAAAGCGCGTCGAAATACTGTCCTGAAGCTGATGCTAGACAACGGCTATATTTCTCAGTCGGATTACACCCAAGCCTGCGAATCGCCCATGAACGTCACCAAGCAGGGCATCGAATCCACCGACGCTCCTTACTTTGTCGATCATGTGAACGAACAATTGGCCGATCAGTTTGGCGAACGCGATTTTCAAGAATCCGGTTCGCGCATCTACACCACGCTTGATCTCGATCTGCAGCGCGACGCCGCCATCGCGGTCGCCGACGGCACCAAAGAGATAGACGACATTCTGACCAAACGCAACAAGAACGGCGAACCCATCGATGCGCCGCAAGTCGCGCTCATCTGCCTTGATCCGCACACTGGCGAAGTCAAAGCCTTGATCGGCGGCCGCAATTACGGCATGAGTCAGTTAGATCACACCAACGCCAAACGCCCGTCCGGCAGTATCTTCAAACCGTTTGTCTATGCGGCCGCACTCAACGGCGGCTTGTGGAACAGCCCCAACATGATGACGGCCTCATCCATCGTTGACGACGATCCAAAGACCTTCATGTGGGATGGCGAAGAGTACAATCCCAACGATTACCACAAAAAATGGGAAGGCCCAGTCACTCTGCGCACCGCCTTTGCCCGTTCCTTAAACGTTCCTGCCATTGAAGTAGCAGAGCAGGCGGGTTATCGCAACGTGGCAGATCTCGCCCACAAAGCCGGCTTAGAAAACGTGCGCGCTACGCCGTCTATGGCACTCGGCACCTACAACGTAACGCCCATGGATATGGCCGGCGCTTACACGGTCTTCGCCAATGGCGGTGTCATGGTTGCGCCGCGTTTGATTTCTCACATTGTCGATAAATCAGGCAAAGACATTTGGAGTTCCGAAGCCGAAAGCAAACGCGTGCTTGATCCGCGCGTCAACTTCCTGGTGGTCAGCCTTATGCAAGATGTTCTTCGCTGGGGCACCGGCGCGGGCGCTTATCGCAAAGGCTTCACGCTCCCCGGCGCTGCCAAAACCGGTACCTCGCACGACGCCTGGTTTGCCGGGTTCACCTCCAATTTGTTATGCATCGTCTGGGTCGGCCTTGACGATTACAAAGATGTGAAGATGGAAGGCGCACAAGCCGCCATGCCCATCTGGGCTGAATTCATGAAGCGCGCCCACCAACATCGCGCCTATCGCAACGTTACTCAGTTCGCTATTCCCGACGGCATCGTGAGTGCGCAAATTGATAACGCCACAGGTCAACTCGCCACCGGTAGTTGTCCGCCGGCTTCCGTGCGCACCGAATACTATCTCGCGGGCACCGCCCCTACGCAGTTCTGTCCGTTGCATCAAGGTGGAACACAAGTCACAGATTGGCAGGCGCCGCTGCCCAACGTGCCCGCCACCGGCCTTCCACCCACCGCACAAGTCATGCAGCCGTCGGCGGGCGTCGAATCACCGGAGATGCAGCAACCAGATGCCGCCAGTTCGCAAAAAGACAAACAGCCCCAGCCCAAAAAGGGCCTGTTCGATAAGTTGAAAACAATTTTCCATTAGCTTATCCCCCTGGTAAAGCCGCGCCGGGTTCCCTACACCAACGGCCGCTCAAATTGCACCGCGCATAGCAACTCCTTCCTTGGCACCAGGCCGTCCAGCAGTGGCAATCGACAGCTCTCTAAGCGATCGCACATTTCAGATCGATTAAGGTCCCGAACTGCCCCACCCCAAAACTCTCCAAACTTGACTCTTCCTCCTCCTTTGGCGAAACTGAGAGATAAGGTTTCGTCCTCCCCCGTTTTACTTGAGCAGCCCTTGTCCCGCCTTGCTCAAATAGGATTTCAAAACAAGTCTTCAGGAGAGTTCTTTTGTTTCGTAACCAATTACTCGCTCTTTCGCTATTCGTCTTCTGCCTCCCTGCCTTTTCGCAGACGTCCGGTGCGGGTGGCATTGTCGGTACTCTGACAGATCCGTCCGGTTCTGTCGTACCCGGCGTTGACGTAACCATTCTCAATACCGAAACAGGTCTGGCCCGAACGGTGCATACCAATCAATCGGGCATCTATTCGGCTACCTTTCTGCAGCCCGGCGTCTATGACGTCACGGCTTCTAAATCCGGTTTCGCGAAGATCGACAACAAAGGGCTCACCGTTCAAGTCGGCCAAACGTTAACCGTAGACATTCAAATGACCGTAGCCACCACTTCGGAAACAGTCGAAGTCACCGGTCAGGCACAATTGGTCGATCCCGCCAAGACGGAGCAATCGCAAAGCGTTAGTCAGACTCTGGTGCAGAATTTGCCCATCGTCGGACGCCGCTGGGACAACTTTGTGCTGCTCACGCCGGGCGTCACCACCGATGGCGGCCTGGTCTCCTATCGCGGCATCTCCGGTCTGTACAACAACAATTCTGTCGATGGTGCCAACAACAACCAGGCGTTCTTCTCTGAAGCGCGCGGCCGTTCCACCGTCCCCTACACCTATAGCCTTGATGCCATTCAAGAATTTCAAGTCAGCGCCAGCAACTACAGCGCCGAGTTCGGCCAGGCGGCCGGCGGCGTCGTCAATGCCGTCACCAAATCCGGCACCAACGATTTTCATGCCGATTTGTTTTATTACCTTCGCTATCCCTCTTTGAACGCCCTCGATTCCTACAACAAGAGCAAAGGCATCTACTCCCAGGCCGTCCATCAACAACAACAGTTCGGTGGCAGCGCCGGCGGATCCATTCTCAAAGATAAGTTTTTCTATTTCATCAACTACGATGGCTCTCGCAAAGTATTCCCCATCGCCTATTCGTCCAGCTCAAACTTCCCGCTCGCGTGCCCCGTACAGATTTCGGCCGCGCAGTGCGCCGCCGCCAATGGCTATCTGCAAGGCTTAACCGGCAGCTACCCGCGCACCGCCATCAACGACATCGCGTTCGGCAAGTTGGATTATCAACTGAATTCATCGAACCGTCTGAGCGCTGGTTTCGATTTTGACGATTTCCACGCACCGAATTCCTACAACTCCAGCACCTCGGTTGTGAACAACTCCGTCACTGCCAACGGCCCGGCCGTCACTCACACACGTTTCCTGGTTGGCAGTTGGGATTCCATCCTCACTCCAACCGTTGTGAACAATTTCCGCTTCCAATGGGGTTTGGATAATGAAATTATTGGCGCCAACAGTACCGGCCCTAACGTTTCTATCGCAAGCGTCATGGCCTACGGTATGCCCAACGCGCTGCCGCGCCCTGCGTTCCCCGATGAACACCGTCTACAGTTCACCGACACTGTTTCGAAATCTCTCGGCAAGCATCAGCTCAAAGCCGGCGTCGATGTCAACCGCATTCACGAATTGTTGATCAACCTGTTCCAAGGTGGCGGCGTTTATAGTTACAGCGGCTCCGCAACGGCAGCGTTCTCCAACTGGGTGTCCGATATTTTCGGCGTCCAAGTCCCCGGCAAAGCAGCCCCCGGCCAAAACTACAGTTCCTTCACCCAAGTCACCGACCCGATCACCGGCGTCGGCAAAGACGATTTCTACGATACTGACTTCGCCGGCTTCATCGAAGACGATTGGAAAGTATTGCCGAACCTCACCGTCAATCTGGGCATGCGTTACGAAATTCAATTGATCCCGCAACCGCCCAAGCCGAACCTGGCCACGCCGTTGACCACTTTGTATTCGAGCACCATCAACATCGATAGCAACAATCTGGGGCCACGCCTCGGTTTGGCGTGGGAACCGCGCAAAGGCATGGTATTGCGCACTGGCTACGGCATGTTCTACGCCAAAACATCCAACAGCACCTTCTATGCCAGCCGCGTAGAAAATGGCGTCTATCAACAGACCTTCAATTGCACGCCTAAAACCTGCCCGGCGCTGTCCTTCCCGAATTTAATCTTTACCCCGCCGGGCGGTGCGCCCAGCGCTCCGTTCGTCGGTGCCATCACACCGCAAGTGGTTCCCTTCACGCCGCCCTCCACCACGCAATTGACCCACGGGCTCGTTCCCGATTTCGTCAATCCGCTGGTGCATGAAGGCGAATTGACACTCGAAACCCAACTGCCTGGACACCAAAGCGTGTCCGTCGGTTACTTGACTAGCCGCGGATTGCACTTGCCCGTGTTCGTCGATGCCAACATCGCACCGGCCACCACCACTCATACCTATGACGTCCTCAGCGCACCCTCGGGGGGCACGGTCACGCAAGCCATCACCGTTCCCTTTTACACGGCTCGTTTGAACCCCACCACGGGTCAGATTCTGAACGGCTATAGCAATGTCAATTCCTGGTATAACGCTTTAGTCTTGACCTATCGCAAGCCCATGAATCATGGCCTGGAAGCACTGGTCAACTACACCTTCAGCCGCTCAATTGACGATGGTGCGGTGGCTGGTGCCAACGGTACGTTCTACGGAACAGATTGGCCGCTCGATCCGAAAAATCAGAAGCAGGAAAATTCGCTCTCGGATTTGGATCAGCGCTACCGCCTAGTGGCCAGCGTTGTCTACGCCCCGCAAATGTTCAGCAAGTTGGCCAGCAAGCCGATGCGTCTGGCATTAAATGGATTCGCGTTCTCCTTGATCGGAACCGTCGCGGCGGGCCAACCGGTCTTCGCCCAAATCAGCGGCTTCCCCAGCGGCGGCGTCGATTACGGTGTCACCGGCGGTGAAGTCACCAACACCGGCGGTAGCACCGGCGGACGTCCGCCAGAGTATGGGCGCAACGTGTTCATCGGCCCCGGTCTCCGCAACGTCGATTTCCGCATCATGCGCGAATTCCAGGTGTACGAACGCGCTCGCCTCCAGTTCATCGGCGAAGCGTTCAACATCTTTAACCACACCAACATCACATCGGTGAACGGCACGGCTCTCAACTACGTCGCCCCCGGCGGCGCTGGCTGTTCAGCCACTTTGGGCGCCAACGGCTGTCTCGTGCCCAACGCTGCGTTCTTGGCTCCCACGTCGTCCAGTTCCACCAACGGCCTCTACGGCGCGCGCCAGTTGCAATTCTCCGCCAAGTTAGTGTTCTAATCACAAACAAAAGGCTGGAACCCCACCAAGGTTCCAGCCTCCTTACTTCCAGACGCCCGCATGCTTCCACCCCGCGAGCGTCAACTAATCGCCAGCCTGACCGGCTTGCTTATCCGGCTCAGCATCTCCACTAACGTATCGATCGCAAGCTTTGCCCGTTTCCCTCTTCACCACATCCGACACACGCGAGCGTAAAACCATCAAAATCTCAGCCGCCTCCGCTTGCGCTTGCGCGACGCTGCAGGTCAGTAAGAATAACCCTGTCACATCGAGCACTTTGCGTCTTCGAAGATAGCGTGGTGACTTGGTTTTGGATAAGGCTTCATGATGAGTATGAGCGTTTACTGTAGTCAATAGCTGCGGAACCTCGCGTAGAACACTTATCTCCACCACGTTCGATTCGTAAAAGCGCCATTTCCTCCGTTTCGGCTCGACTCCCCCAAATCAGCCAACTCTCAAGAAACCACTCATACTATCCGTCAATTCTCCGATAACCAAAACGTAGCTGCTTTAGCGCTTATGCCTAGAGTTATCCAATGAATCACACCCTATACCGTTCTTTTCTCGCGTTATCTCTTATAGCAGTCCCGGCTTTCAGCCAAGCCCCTGCCGACCCCAATCCAGCCGGTTCACCCGAGCAACCTCTCCTCGATTACTCGCTCACCTTCGACGCCTACAGCGAAACCAAACTCGGCGCCTTAACCTCGCCGAACATGCTCCGCAATTTTGACATCGCTTCCGATCGCTTCAAATTGGCCGGCGTCACGCTCACCATGCAAATCACCAAGGGCGTCTTCGGCTTGCACTTCGATTCCGGTTACGGCGATATTTACAAAACAATGAACTCGTTCGATACCTGGGGCGGAGCGAACCGCTATTTTGGACAAGCCTACGTCTCCGTGAAGCCGATCAAGAATTCAGATTTCGATCTCGATTTCGGCAAATTCTATACCAGCGTCGGAGCAGAAGTGCCCGATACTGGATCGAATTACCAATACTCCCGGTCTCTCCTGTTTACCTTGGGCAGCCCTTATTACCATTTCGGTTTGCGCGCGTCCAAGTCGCTGACGAAAGATCTGGTCATCGGCGCACAATTGATGAACGGCTGGAACGACGTGGTCAACAATACCGGTGGCCAGAGTGCCGCACTCACCGCCACTTACACAAAGAAGCTGTTCAACCTGACCGAAACCTATCTCGTCGGTCCAGAGCCCGTGTTCTTATCAAGCGTGTACCAACCGATCGTCGTGCGCCCTAAGAACGTATCGCAGCTTTCCGATAGCGTCTTGAAACTGACTCCCACCGCGCACATCAACGCTTACATCGAAGCGTTGTACGGCGAAGAGAAGAACGTGGCCGGACGCGATAGCTGGTGGGGCGTAGCCGGTTCCCTGACTGTACCTCTGATCGCGCACTGGAGCCTGTGTCCCCGTTGGGAGTTCTATAAGGACGCCACGGGCGCGACGTCCGGTCTAGTTCAGTCGTTGCAGGAAGTCACAGCCACCGTACAATATCAGCCGCGCATCAAAGACTTGTTCGTGCGTGCCGAACTGCGCAGCGATTTTTCCGACAAGCCGTTTTTCCTGTCCGGCAATACCGCCACATCCAAGAAACAAGCTACTGCCTTGCTGGCCATTCTCTATACCGTTAGAGGCAAGAAGTAGTGGCGATTCGGTCTAGTCATGGCTGGCCGCCCATTCCACACCCTGCGCAAAGAGCTTCTGAAAGTTGCGATCGGCCAGATTCGGATTAGGTTCGTTCTTCCATGTGTGCCCGAGCATCGTGACATACACTCGCCCTCTGCCGTAGGGTCGCACCCAATCCATCGGCTCACCCTGATGTGAGATTTCTGAAATGGCATACGTCAGGATCGTTAGATTTTCCGCTGGACCATGTTGCCCATGCGTAAGTTGTTCGGAGGGATGAAGCCAATGAGCGGGCAGGCCGCGCGTGATGGGGTGGTGTTTGTCGAGCACAATGATCTCGAAGTCGTGACGCGGACCGTGGCCGGGTGGGAGGCCTTGGCCTTGGGGAATGATTTCGATTTTGCGGTCGGCGCTGACGGCTATGCCTTTCCCGAAGGAGGGTTCGCGCCACCCGAGGCCGATCATCTCGTTGTACTCGGGCCAGTCGAGGAAAGCATTGTTGGCCGCGTGAAAAATGACGAGGCCGCCGCCACCGCGAACATACGCCACCAAGGCGCGTTCAGCCTCGGGCGGCCATCGCGTCCCGCTGGCAAGATGTCCGCCATTGAAGTTGTTGATCACAACGTTGTATCGGCTGAAGTCAGGCAGGGTTGGATAGGTGGCGACGTCGATGACGGAGAACCGCCCGGTGTCCTGGAGAATTTGTTTGATCGCTGCCGTACCTGCAGCCCAATCGTGATTGTTGACGCCGTCGATGATGACGGCGCTGAGTGGACTCTGAGCGGCGCCCGGTGGAACAGCTGCGGCGGTAAGGACGAAAGCCAGTAACAAACTTAGCATCCGGCCACTCTATCCCAATCAATCCGTAGGGCGGCCATTCGTGGC
>PMQB01000440.1 GCA_003169195.1 Bryobacterales bacterium | reverse complement strand
ACCCACCAAGTGGTGAGCAGAATGGCCACGATCGAGAGACCACCCAGCATAGAGCCTAAGTGGCCACTCTTGCAGAAGAATAGATGCGTCAAGAAAATGATGAGCCACGCGTAGAGTCCACCGAAGAGTGAAATGCCGAAAAGATAGACGTAGGCGCTGGCTGGAGCAAGAATCGAAACGAGCATCGCTAAGGCGAGGCCCGCTGCGGACACAAGAAGCGCGCGCACGGGCACTCCCTTCGACGAAACGATTCCCCAAGCCTGCGGGGCGTATCCGCCACGCGCAAGGGAAAACATCATGCGGGTCACTAAATAGAGATTGCAGTTCATGCTGGAAGCCGCTGCGGTGATGACCACGAAGTTCACGATGTGCGCGGCTGCGGGAATTCCAATTAGTTGAAAGACGCGGACGAAGGGGCTCGCGGTGACGCCGCTGCCGGGTTGGATTTGTGTCCAGGGAACGATGGTGACTAACACGAAGACGGCACCTAGATAGAAAAGGATCAAGCGTGCCGCCATAGCGCGAACGGCGCTCGGCAAGGCAACTTCGGGATTCTTCGCTTCGCCCGCAGTAACAGCCACGATTTCGGTGCCCACATAGCTGAAGATGACGAAGACGATGGCCATCCAGACGCCTTTAAGGCCAGTGGGTAGGAATCCGCCGTGGCTTGTTAAGTTAGCGAAGCCAATGGCGGGACGATGCGTGAGGCCGAGGATGAGGGCCATGCCAACTGCGATGAAAAGCACGATGGCGATGACCTTGATCATGGCGAACCAGTATTCAAAGCTGCCAAAGCTGCCGACATCGCGCGCATTCACATAGAGCAGGGCGATGGTGAACATCATGATCCAGAACCACTGCGGCGTATTGGGAAACCACCATTGGCAGTAGATGGCTATGGCTGTGGCTTCGCCGCCGATGGCGACGCATTGGGCTGCCCAATACGTGTAACGTACGGTGAAGCCCGCCCACTTGCTTACGTAGAGTTCGGCATAGACGCCAAAGGAACCGGCGGTGGGATGAGCGACGGCCATCTCTCCGAGCGCGCGCATCAGCAGCAGAGCGATGGCCGCGCCTATCAGATAAGTGAGAATCACGCCCGGGCCTGCGGCGTGCACCGCGAGCGAGCTGCCGAGGAACAGGCCCGTGCCAATGGCGCCGCCAATGGCGATCATCGCCAGTTGCGGAGCGGTCAGCTCGCGCGAAAGTTTTTCGCCTTCTTCGACTGCGTTCATGCGCGCGCCAGCACAGATAGGGCGGTATTCACGTCGCTGAGGTTGTTGTAGACGTGGAAGGAAAAACGGACGCCGTCGCGCCGTGCCGAGACGATGACGCCGTGCTGCGTAAGCTTTTCGACGAGGGCCGTGGGGTCAGTGGATTTGAGAACGACCAGTGGGCCGACGGTGTCTTCTGGAGTCTTGGAGGCAATGCCGAGAGTGCGCGTGCCTTGCAGGAACGCTTTGGTCAGGTGGGCAATCCGAGTGGCGACATTCTCCATGCCAATACTTTGCAGGAGATCGAGGGTAGCGCGTGCAGTATAGATGTTGGGGATGGGCGGCGAACCGCCTTCGAAGCGGCGCGCTTCGCTGGCAGGATCGAGAGTCTGCGTGTCGAAGGCAAACACGTCGCGCTGCGCCATCCAACTGGTGACGGTGGGCGTGAGCGATTCGACGAGCGAGCGCTTCACGTAAAGGAAGGCAAGGCCGGGTGGGCCTAGCAAATATTTGAGCGTGCCGGTGACGTAGAAATCGACGTCCATGGCTTTCACATCAATGGGCCGGGTGCCGCAGTCTTGGTATCCGTCAAGGAAGACGAGCGCCCCTCGGTCGTGGGCGAGCTGGGTAATGGCGGCGACGTCGGAGCGGAAGCCGTTGATGAAAGAGACCTGAGTGAGCGGAACGATGGCGGTACGGCGGTCGATAGCCTTCTCGTATGCCTCAATTGCTGCGCCCTTGAGGAACTCGATCTGCGCGCCGCGCGGTTGTTGCGCGAGCCAGATCTGGCCCATGGTGGGGAATTCGTATTCACCCATCACGACTTTGGAACGTTCCTTGAATTGGATGGCGCTGGCGATGGCGTTGATGCCAGCGGAGGCGCTCGTGAGAATGGCGATCTCACTCGGATCGGCGTTGATGAAGCGGGCGAATTCAGCGCGCATGGCTTCGTATGCGCCGACCCAATCGTTCCAAGGGGCGTTCGATGTGCGCCAGCTATCCATGTATTCCCGCATGCCGTTTTCGGCTGCGTCGCTCAGTGCGCCTTGCGAGCAGTTGTATAGATACGTTTTTTCTTGAAGGATCGGGAATCGGGAACGCAGGCTTGAGACTTGCTCGTCAGCGAGCATTCTTAGCCTTTGATTGCCCTGACGACAGCGTCGGCGAACTCGCCGGTGGAGGAGGTGCCGCCGACATCGCTCGTCAGATATTTGCCTTCTCGATAAACTGCTTCTACCGCGCTTTGCATTTTGTGGGAGGCTTCATTTTCTCCCATGTGAGTGAGCATCATCACAGCGGAAAGCATCAGGGCGGTGGGGTTTGCTTTGCCTTGTCCTGCGATATCAGGCGCGCTACCGTGGACCGCTTCGAAGACGGCGTGGGTTTCTCCCATGTTTGCGCCCGGAACGATGCCAAGGCCGCCTACCAGGCCCGCGGCGAGATCGGAAACGATATCGCCGTACAAGTTAGGCAAAAGTAAAATGTCAAACGTTTCGGGGCGCATGACAAGCTGCATCGAGGCATTATCAACGATCAACTCTTTGTAATTGATGTCCGGGAAGTTCTTGGACGTTTCGCGGCAACAGCGCAGGAAAAGGCCATCGGCGAGTTTCATGATGTTGGCTTTATGAATGGCGACGACGGTTTTGCGGCTGTTCTTTTTTGCGTAATTGAACGCATAGCGCGCGATGCGTTCAGAAGCTGTGCGAGTGATCACCTTGAGACTGGTGACGACGTCTTTAACGATTTCATGTTCCAGGCCGGAATAAAGATCTTCGGTATTTTCGCGGAAGATGACCATGTCGATCTTGACGTCTTGGAAGCGTGTCTTGACACCGGGCAAGGTTTTCACGGGGCGAACGTTGGCGAAAAGATCGAGCGTTTTGCGCAGCGCGACGTTTACGCTTTGAAAGCCACCGGCCACGGGCGTGGTGACGGGGCCTTTCAATCCGATCTTTGTTTCATTCAGAGAATCAAGTAGATATTGGGGAAGCGTCTTGCCCGATTCCAGGATGATGGCTTCGTTCAATTCGGCGCGCCGCCAGACAATATCGACGCCGGTGGCTTCTACCGCGCGGACGGCGGCCTGTGCAACTTCCGGACCGATTCCATCGCCGGGTATCAGAGTGCAGTAATGTGACACTATTCGATTATGCCTAAGATCGAACGCGCGCTTCTCAGCGTAACCGACAAGACCGGCCTTTTGCCTTTTGCACAACGCCTGCATTCATTGGGAGTGGAACTGATTTCCACTGGCGGCACGGCGAAGCTACTGCGTGACAACCAAATTCCAGTGCGCGAAGTGGCGGACGTGACGGGCTTTCCGGAGATGTTGGATGGCAGGGTGAAGACGATTCATCCGCGCATTGCCGGCGGGATTCTGGCGATTCGTGATAACCCCGAACACATGCAGGCGCTGGCGGAACATGACATACCGCCGATTCAGATGGTGGTGGTGAATCTGTATCAATTTGCCAAGTTTGCCAACAAGCCGGGCGTGACGCGCGAAGAGCTGATTGAGAACATCGATATCGGAGGCCCGACGATGATTCGCGCGGCGGCGAAGAACTTTCAGGATGTGGCGATTGTGGTTGCGCCCGAGCAGTACGAACCGCTGATGGCGGAGCTGGCGCAGAATGGCGGAGCGCTGACGGCGTCCACTCACTGGCATTTGGCGCAGCAGGCGTTTCTGCATACGGCGGCGTATGACGGAGTTGTGTCGAAGACTTTGCTGGGGCTGGATGCTGGAGCGGAGGAATTACCGGCGACGTTACAGATCTCGGCGCCGCGCGCGATGGTGCTCCGGTATGGGGAGAATCCGCATCAGGAGGCGGCGCTCTACAAGACAGGCGATACCGGGATAGCGGGTGCGGAGCAGTTGCACGGCAAAGAGCTTTCGTATAACAACCTTGTGGATCTGGATGCGGCGTGGCTGCTGGTGCAGGAGTTTAGCGGCCCGGCGGCGGCGATTATCAAGCATACGAATCCTTGCGGCTGCGCGGAACAGACGACGCAGGTTGAGGCTTATCGGAAAGCCCTTGAAGCTGATCCTATTTCGGCGTTCGGTGGAGTGCTGGCGTTCAATCGAGAGTTAGACAAAGAGACGGCTACGGAAGTGGCGAAGCTGTTTGTTGAGGCAATTGCTGCGCCTTCGTTCGCGGCCGATGCGTTGTCGATTCTGACGGCGAAGAAGAACCTGCGTTTGGTGAAAGTGAAGGCGCTGGCCAAGCCGGAGCTGGTGATCAAATCGATCACGGGCGGGTTGCTGGCGCAGACCGCCGACAGCGTGACGCTGGTTGAAGCTGAGTTGCAAGTGAAGACTGCGCGGAAGCCAACCGAAGAAGAGATGCGGGCACTGCTGTTTGCCTGGAAGGTCTGTAAACACGTCAAGTCAAACGCCATTGTTTATGCCCATGCGGGGCAGTCGGTGAGCGTCGGGGCGGGGCAGATGAGCCGGGTGGATAGTGCGAAGTTTGGGGCGATGAAGGCGGTGCTGCCGCTCAAGGGAACGGTGGTGGCGTCGGACGCTTTTTTCCCTTTCCCAGACGGTCTAGAGGAAGCAGCCCGGCACGGCGTGACGGCGGCGATTCAGCCGGGTGGTTCGGTGAAGGATGACGATGTGATCGCAGCCGCGAATAGGCTGAACATGGCGATGGTGTTCACGGGTGTGCGGCACTTCCGGCATTAGCCTACTGGCGCGTTGCTAAGGCGGAGGCCCAATCGGCGGGCAGGGTTCCTAACGGTAGCAACTGGCCCTTTTCCAGATGGCGGATGGTCTTGGCGAACTTGGCGGCGTGTGGGTCGTGGGTCACCATGATGATGGTCTTGCCGAACTCGCGGTTGAGGCGAGTGAGCATGGTCAAGACATCTTCGGCGGCGGCGGCGTCGAGGTTTCCGGTGGGTTCGTCGGCGAGGATCAGGTCGGGGTCGGTGACGATGGCGCGCGCGATGGCTACGCGCTGTTCCTGACCACCAGAGAGTTGCTTGGGCAAGTGGCTGAGACGATCGCTTAGGCCGACGAGTTTCAGAGCGGTCTCGGCGTGTTCGAAGCGTTCCTTCTTGTTCAGTTTGGTGAGCTTGAGGGGAAGTTCGACGTTTTCTAGCGCGGTCAACACAGGAATCAAGTTGAACGATTGAAAGATGAAGCCGATGTGCTCGTTGCGCCAGTGAGCGATTTCCTTGTCGTTCATTTCGCGGAGGTTGGCGCCCAGGACGCGAATTTCGCCATCGGTGGGTTTATCCATGGCTGCGATTAAATGCAGCAAAGTGGATTTGCCGGAACCGGAGGGGCCCATGAGGGCTACGAAGTCGCCCTTGTCAATTACTATGTCGACGGCGTCTAGCGCGGCGACGTGGAACTCGTCACGCACGTATTCTTTGCTTAGCTTGCTGGTGACTACGACTTGATCGCTCATTGTTTCACTTCCACTTTTTGTCCATCTTTCAAATCGGCCGGGGGACTCAGGATTAAGTCCTCGCCGCCGATTAAACCGCTTTCTACGATGACACCCTTATCGGACGAACCTGCGGTGGTCACAGGTCGTTTGATAGCCCGGTCTTTGAGCATAACGAACACGTGATCGCCTTGCAAGGCACCGGCGGGAATTACGACAACGCGCTTGGCTGCGCCATCGGTGGCCACTGCTTTTGGCGCATCGCTAATGAATTGTACGGTCGCGTTCATGTCAGGGCGGAGATATTCGTCCGGTTTGGAAACCCTTACTTTGACCTGCACGGTGGCTTTGGCGCGGTCGGCTTCCGGTGAGACTTGTTCGATGAAACCTTCGTATTTTCGATCGGGATACGCATCGGTGGTAATGATGCCTTTCTGTTTGGGCCCGAGTTTCGGGAAATCGTTTTGGCTGATATCGAGTTCGACCTGGAGATCGTTGAGATCGGCCATGGTGACGATGTAGCCTTTGGCGCCTTTGTCGCCGACGAAACCGGTGGTGATGAATTCGCCTTTTTCGACGTTACGGTCAAGAATCGTTCCGGTGATGGGTGCGCGGATAATCGTGTTGTCGAGTTGGGTCTGTGCGTAGTCCAAGGCACCGCGGGCTTGCTCGACTTGGCCGACGATCTGAGTGGTTTGTTCTTTGCGCGGGCCCAAGACTTCGAGATCGAGTAAGCGCTGTAAGCTAGCGACCTTCGCCACGGCGTTGTCGTATTTGGCTTGGGCGTCGTCGAGAGCCTGTTTGGAAACAACGCCGCTGTTAGCGAGTTCCTTGGTGCGGTCGAGAGAGACTTTGGCGTTATCGAGATCGGCCTTGGCTTGATTCACGTCGTAGCGGGCTTTCTCGATTTCCTCCGGACGATTGCCGTTTTTGATTTCGAGTTCGCGGCCTTTGAGGTTCACCAACTGTCCGCGCTGCTGGGTGACTTGGGCGCGATATTCGTCGTCTTCCAAGCGGACGAGCACTTGGCCCGCCTTGACCTTGTCGCCCTTGTCGACGCCGATCCAGGCGACGCGGCCGTTCACTTTGGAGGCGACTTCAATCTTGTGCGCGGCAATGATATAGCCGGTGGCGCTCAAGATGGTTTGTTCGCCGGCGGCCGAGACGCTGACGGGCGATTGGACTTGGACAACCTGCACCGGCGTGGCCGCATTCAGTTTCTTGGCAAGGAGAACAGCGCCAATGGCAGCAACCGCCACAATCACCGCGACTACGACGAGTTTGAGAACCGACTTCGATTCTTTCTCACGGCGGGCTGTTCGATCAATCTTCAAATTTTTGAGTTCGAGTTCCATAGGGCTTACACCTCACGCAGGGCGGTCAAGATTTCTTTTCTAGCGGCTTGCATGGCGGGAAGCAAGCCACCCACGGCTCCTAAGACTAGCGAGAAGAACAGCCCGGTTAGCATGACCTCGGGCCCGATGTGAATATTGAAACTGGTTTCGCTGAAGGTTGAAAAGTTGCCGACGCCGGTGGTGATGGAGTTGAGCGGCAACACGACGACGCAGGCAATCAAGCCGCCTAAGAGCGAGAGCAAGAGCGATTCCAAAAAGAAGCTGAGCAGGATGCTGCCCTGGGTAAAGCCCAAGATTCGGAGGGTGCCGACCTCTTTCGCGCGGCGCGCTACGGAGGCGTACATGGTGTTCATGGCGGCGAAGCAACTACCGACGGCCATGACGAGACAGACAAACAAACCGAGATACTTCACCGGCGCGGCAGAGACGGCCGTTTGCGCGCTGTAGTAATCTTTCTCGCTCATGACCGTTACATTGAGGCGTCGATCACTTTCGAGCGCTTTGGGTAAAGCAGCGGCGGAGACTTCATCGGTGGCGTGGAGCAGAGCGGAGCTATAAGTGTCGGGGCGGTTGAAATCGGCAGCTACCTGCGGTCCATCGGCCCAGATTTCACTATCAGTGGAACTGCCATGCGCGTCCATGACGCCGACGATGGTCCAGAGTCCTTTGCCAAAGCGCAACTGCTTGCCCATCTTCACGTTTGGATAGCGTTTAGCGATGGACTTGCCGACCATTATTTCGCGCTGGCCTTCTTGAAACGGGCGCCCGGACAGGATGTTGAATTTGCGCATGGCGAGACCACGGTGGGAAAGGCCGCGCAGGGTGACATTTGAACCCTGGGGGTTTTCAACGCTGGGGAGATTGATGACGCTGACGACTTCGAGAGAGGCTAGAGGCTGGCCGTCTTTGCTGGCGATGCCGGGAAAGTTTTTGACAATTTGAAATTGTTCCTGGGTGAGCAGGCTGGTTAGCTCAGCGTTGCCGCCTTTGCGCATGACGAGGACGTTCAAGGGATCGCCACTGGTTTCAAACGCGGCTTGCAAACCTGAGACCAAGCCGAGGACGGCTAATAGGACGGCGATGGTCATGGCGATGCCGGCGCCTGTCATGAGCGTTGTCGTTTTGCGGACGATGAGATTGCGGATGTTGTAGGAAATGGGGATCGCCATAGCGTTATCCTGCGTACCTCAGCGAGTCTAAAATGTTGGTCTTGGCGGCATTCCACGCCGGTATGAATGAACTGACCAAGCCTACGACTAAGGACAGACCGAGCGCGACCAAAATGGTAAAGGGTGTGACCGTCAGATTGTGCAATTGGGGCAAAAATCCGCCGAGCACTTTACCTCCTAAGAGGGCCAAGACAGAGGCGAGGCCGATGCCGATGGCGCCGCCGATGAGCGAGATGCAGACTGCCTCGCCCACGATGATGCCGAGAATGGCTTCGCTATTGAAGCCGAGTGTTTTCAGCACGCCGACCTCTTTGATGCGCTCGCGGACCGACATGGCCATGGTGTTGCCGGAAACGAGAAGAATGGTGAACGTGACAGCGGCGCAAATGAGCAGCAGAAACAGTTTGATGTTGCCGAGGAATTCGACGAATGAGAGAGCGAACTGACCTTCTGATTCAGTCTTGGTGGGGAAGGGCGATTCGGCGAACATGTCGTCGATCGCTTTGGCGACTTTGGGGGAATCGTCGGTGGTGTTGACCAAGATGGCCATGGTGCTGATGTTGGAGCGGCGGCCGACGGGCAGCAGATCGCGTAGATATTCCCAGTCGAAGAAGAGGGATTGAGTGGCGTCGGGGTCGTCGAAAATGCCGACGATTTTCATGTCGAGATCGTAGGGGTAGATGTCGCCTTTCAAGACGATGCGGTCACCGAGTTTGAGCTTGAGGTTTTCGGAGAGGTCGCGCGAGATGATGCAGCCGGTGCGGTCGGTTAGGAACGCTTTGCGTTGGTCGTCGGGCATCCGCATGTCGGTGCGGATGGAGAGGAAAGCCTTGGGCTCGACGCCGAGGCGGGCGAAAAAATTGCGTGAATCGCGGTTGTCTTTATAGGTACCGCCGAACCAGTTCCAGACGGAGATCTCTTTGACGCCGGGAATCTGGCGGACTTTGGCCTCGTCGGCCACAGGGAGCGTGAGGGTGAGCGATACTTTGTGGCGGGTGACGAGGCGCAACGCTTGGCCGGGCGTGGGCTGCGACATGAATAGCGCGTGATACATGGCGATCAAGACACCGAACAGCATCAGAGAAATGGCGATGCTGGAGATGGTGAGAATGCTGCGCCGCTTATTGCGGAAGGTGTTTTTATAGGCCAGTGAAAAGTATCGAAACATCAAGCAACTCCCTGTTTTGTTAGGGTACCGTAAAGGGTCAAGGTTGAGAAGATGTCGATCAACCGCCCAAAGAAGAGGATACGAACCGTTGGACTCAACCGTTCACCAAAACTTGGATGACGCGTGGAGCCCCGCTGATCGGGTTTTTATGCAGCGGGCACTTGCACTAGCTTCGCACGCCCAGACGCAGGGGGAGATTCCTGTGGGGGCCGTGTTGGTGCAAGGGGAAAGCATTGTGGGGGAGGGCTGGAACCAACCCGTGGCGAAGTGCGACCCAACGGCGCATGCGGAGATTTTGGCGTTGCGGGCGGCGGCGAAGCAGTTGCGGAATTACCGGCTGACGGGGGCGACGTTGTATGTGACGCTGGAGCCGTGCGCGATGTGTGCAGGGGCGATGGTGAATGCGCGGATAGGGCGGCTGGTTTTTGCGGCGCGGGATTTGCGGTTTGGGGCGGTGCGGAGTAAGTTTCGATTGGCGGATTCGGAGTTGTTGAATCATCGGGTGGTGGTGGAGGAAGGGTTGATGGCGGCAGAGGCCGGGGAGATGTTGAGGCGATTTTTTGAGGGGAAGCGGGAGTGAGGGGCGAAGAAACGGCGGATTTTACGAAACGAAGCCAGACGTTGCGGGTGGGGCGGAGTTGGAAAAACGAAGCCAAGTTGGCAGGCCGTGGGTCGGCTGAAAAACGAACCCAAAAGGCAAGGCGAGAAGGGCAGTTTAGCGCAGTTTTGGGTGGTGTGGCGAAAGGTAAAAATTGGGAGAAGAACGGGCGAAAACAAGGGTAATTTTTGGAGTCTATTAATATAATAGCGAGCGATGTCAAATATTCATGGTTTTTGGGGTTGGTCGGGGTGAATTTTTGCCCCTCGGCTGGCGTGAAAAAACGAAGCCAATGGCGGGCCATCGGGAGGGGTTGAAAAAACGAACCCGATGGCGTTGAGGGAAGCTCGGCGTCTTCAATTGGCGACCTCTCGGCCTGCTGGGCCATCCCGTGCGGATGAAAATTGGGGCGGCNNCGAAGAGAGATTGGCACACACCTCGAAAAGGCCGCCTGGAAAGGCGGCCGCTGGCAAGAATGCCCGCCCTACGGTTTGGGCAGCGCTTGGAAATTATTTTCGAGTCAAAGAACAGTTGGCCAACGCTTCGAACACCTGTCGGCGAAGAGAGATTGGCGCGGCGTTTGAGACTATTTTCGAGCTCAAGCTGGTGTGAGAATAGCTTGCGACGGAGACGTGGACGAACTGATTCATTGGCCAAATTTTGGGAGAGTGTTTTGTTTCAGGCAGTTACGGGCGGAAAATAAACTTGCATTCCTTGTGATTCCCCCACGACGGCCCTTCCGGCCGCCGCAACGAGGGATGAAAAGGGCCAGGTAGTTAAGCCAATGGCAAACATCACACTTGCGACGATTGGCGGCTTTGCAACGGGCTATGGATAAGGTGCTTAGTGAGGCAGACGGGATTCGGGAGAAGCGTTGGTGGACATACGAGGAGTTCACTGGAAGCAGCGTTTGTTGGAGGCCGCGCATGCCGCCGCCCCACCTAGCTGGCGCTGCCGAAGAATTTTTTCAACTGGCCGCGGATCTTTAGCACCTGGCGCAACGCGCCGCCGGGCATTTTGCGGAACTCTTCGTAGAGGCTGCTCATTTCTTCGAAGAAGCCGAGTAGGTCTTTGATGCGCTTGCGGGTTCGTAACAACTTAGGCCTGCTGAAATTGCCGAAAAGCCGAGTGTTTCACACCTTCCTGTCACGGAATTGCGGAATTGATGGAATTGGCCACGGAATTGCGCTAAGTCTCGTTACCGTTAGTGGTGTCCTCAGCGAATCGGTAGAGTGACAATTCCGGCATTGGAAAATGCTTGCGGTTGTCGGTGATCAGAGTGGAGGCCCGTGGCCCAAAGCGGTGGCCGCGATCAAGGTGTCGGGAAGGGACAAAGTCAAACCTTGGCGAGAATAGTCGTAACGCCAGCGCCCGGCCTGACGAGCCATAGAAGGCGTAGTATCGAGCCACTTCAATACCGACACGAACTCTTCGATGGTTGCAAGATCTTTGGGATGGACCCCGGAAAACAGCTCGGACACGGTAATCGAGCAGCAGGCCAGACGGTGGCCTTTTGTGAGCAGTGTCCGCAACAATTCTCTATGGCCGCGCCTGCCGTTTGAGGCGTTGATGAGGATATTGGTGTCCGGCAGGTAAGTGGTCATTCCTCGTTGCTGATTGACCCCAGCCATGGGCCAAGCTTTTCACGTTCGAGCCGTAAATCCTCGTCCCTGTGTTGCCTAACCCACGCCTCGCTGCCGTTTTTGAATTCTGGGTACTCGGCCTGATTCAGAAGGGGCTCTGGACCGCTGAGCATTTTCAACAGCCGGCGGCGATTGACTTCTTCCCGCAGGACTTCGACCAAAAAGGCGCTGCGCTGGCGGGGTCCGACCAAGGCGTCAATGTCAGTGAGGAGGTCGTCCGGGAGGAGGACGTGGGCGCGCTTTCGTGGCATTTGGTTCTTCAATCCTAGTGTGTCATAGATTCGCACATTCGGAAGGCCCATGGCTGGCTTCTCGCCGGATTTAACACCCAAAGTGTTTAAATTGATTATTTCACACCTTCCTGTCACGGAATTGCTCGCCGGGACAATCTGCGAAGCGAAGGGTTTGCGATGGGGGAACCGATTGACGGAGGATTGGGGCTGGGGTGGTTCCGGTAGCGAACGAGGAGTTTCGCTTGTGGATTGGCTGTGGTCGCTATGAGGAGTATCCCGACGGATTTCATTGCTTCATTGAACCGCATGCGCCGTTCGTTCGAAAGCTGCTGAGGAAGATTGATACGCGAGCGCGTGTGGCGGCTTTGCAACGGGCCATGGATAAAGTGCTTAGTGAGGCAGACGGGATTCGGGAGAAGCGTTGGTGGACATACGAGGAGTTCACTGGATGCAGCGTTTGTGGAGGCCGCGCATGGCGCCGCCCCACCTAGCCAGCGCTGCCGAAGAATTTTTTCAACTGGCCGCGGATCTTTAGCACCTGACGCAATGCGCCGCCGGGCATTTTGCGGAACTCGTCATAGAGGCTGCTCATTTCTTCAAAGAAGCTGAGCAGGTCTTTGATGCGCTTGCGAGTTTCTTTGTCGTCGGTTTCGGCGACGCATTCGCGGAGGACGGCGAGGGTGGGGTCGATCTCGCGCTTTTTGCGTTCGTCGACGATGATGGAGAACATTTCCCAGACGTCGTGGATGGCATCGAAGTGATCGCGGCGGTCGCCCATAACGTGGACAACGCGGACGACACCCCAGCCTTGGAGTTCGCGGATGCTGTTACTGACGTTGGAACGGGCGACGCCGAGGAGGGATGTGATCTCGTCGGCAGCTAGAGGCTTTGGAGAAAGATAGAGCAGGGCGTGGATCTGCGCCACGGTGCGATTGAGGCCCCAACGGGTGCCGAGTTCGCCCCAATGCAGAACGAACTTTTTTTGGCCGGCGGTGAGAGATGTCATGTGGTTGCGGGAGGGCGTGAAGTTTCTGTACTTACAGCCACTACAGTACTACTGTTGGGCGAACGTTACAATACAAGTTCAATGACCGAGCAAGTCTCGCCTGCAAAAGGCGTTCATGGCGTGGTTGGGCTGCCAGGCGATAAGTCCATTTCACACCGTTACGCGATGTTGACCGCCATTGCCGATGGCGATTCTGAAATTCACAACTACTCTACAGGCGCCGATTGCCGGTCGACGCTTTCGTGCATGCAGAGTTTGGGCGTGAGGCATACGTTCAGCGAAAAAGACGGCCGGCGGGTGTTGACGGTTCATGGCCAAGGGATCCACGGACTGACGGTGCCGGCTGGCACGTTGGATGCGGGGAACTCGGGTTCGACGATTCGGATGCTGGCGGGCATATTGGCGGCGCAGCCGTTCACCACAACGCTGATTGGCGATGAGTCTTTAGTGAAGCGGCCAATGCGGCGGATTATGACGCCGTTGGCGGAGATGGGTGCGCGCATTGAAGCCACGAATGGACAGTTTCCTCCAATTACCATTCAAGGCTCGCGGTTGCATGCGATCGACTATTCGCTGCCGGTGGCGAGTGCGCAAGTGAAGAGTTGCGTGCTGTTGGCCGGGCTTTATGCGAGCGGTGAAACGATTGTGCGGGAACCGATTACGACGCGCGACCATACGGAGATTGCGCTGCGTGAGTTAGGTGCGGACATTGTGCTGGAACCGCGGGTGGCACGCGTGCGCGGCGGGGCGAAGCTGCAAGGCAAAATGCTGGTGGTGCCGGGGGATATTTCGTCCGCCGCGTTCTTTCTGGTGGCGGCGCTGATCACGAAGGAAAGTGATCTGATCATTACGAACGTTGGGTTGAATCCGACGCGTACGGCGTTGCTGGATGTTCTGAAAGGCATGGGCGCGGATCTGCGGCTGCTGCATATTGAGCAAGTGAACGGCGAGTTGATTGGGAATTTGCAGATCAAGAGCTCTGTGATTCAAGGCGGAGTGATTGAAGGCGCCACAACGGCAGCGTTGATTGATGAGATTCCGGTGCTTGCGGTGCTGGGTGCGCTGAGCAAGAACGGGCTGATTGTGCGCGATGCAGGCGAACTGCGCGTGAAGGAGACTGACCGGATTGAGACGATAGCGGCGAACCTTCGACGCATGGGTGGTACGCTCACAACTACGCAGGACACGCTTGAAATTCCGGGCCAACAGAAGCTACATGCGGCGGAGATTCAATCCTGTGGAGATCATCGAATTGCCATGGCGTTCTCGATAGCCGCGCTGGCTGCCTCCGGTGCATGTGAAATTCATGAAGCTGAGGCGGCTTCGGTGTCGTACCCTGAGTTCTACACAACGCTTCGCAACATTGCACGCTAGGCAATCGCAAAAAGGAACTCGGTTATGGACGACGCCGCTGAATCGGAACTGACTCGTGAAGATTTGATTCACGATTTGAATAACGTATTCGAGACCATAACCGAAGCTGCGGATTTACTGAGTACGGATAGACGGTGGAAAACTCTGGCGGCGACGCTGGGCCGTAGTGTAACGAGGGGCAAACGGTTACTAGGGGCGATTCCGGACAGCACGCCTTATTTGGCGGGGATTGTGGAAGACGCGATTCAATCGGTGACCGATTACTGCATTGCGGCGCGCAAGCCACGGCTGCGGTTTGTGCGTGAGATATCGACAGACACGCGGCTGCCGGGTTCGGCTAAAGATTGGGAGCGCGTTTTTTTGAATCTGTTTCTCAATGCGGCGCAAATTATGCAGAAGCCCGGGCGGATTGATATTGAAGCGCAACAGTTTGAGAATACGTTGTGGATCACGGTTTCCGACAATGGTCCGGGGATTCCGGTTGACTTGCTGCCGCGTATTTTTCGAACCAATGTTTCGACGAAGACGAGCCGTTCGCGGTCGGGGCGAGGGTTGCACATTGTGGCGGCGATTGTGAAGCAGTATGCGGGCCGGGTGACGGCCGCGAATCGGGAACGAGGAAATGGTGCGGTGTTTACCATCTCTTTACCTTCGGCGGGCTAGCGCTTACAGCCGCCATCTATTATTAAGAAGACAGTTTCTTGGATGAATTATCTTTGTATCCATTGCCACTTCTATCAACCGCCACGGGAAAATCCATGGCTGGAGCAGATAGAGCTACAAGATTCCGCATATCCCTATCACGATTGGAATGAGCGAATTTCCGCTGAGTGCTATGGTCCCAATCTGGCGGCGCGCATTCTAGATGAGCAGCAGCACATCACGCGGATTGTTAACAATTACACGAAGATCAGCTTCAATTTTGGTCCGACTCTGCTTTCGTGGGCGGCTGAACATGCGCCTGAAATGTACGAAAGCATTCTGAACGCGGATAAGCAGAGCCAGAAGATTTTTTCGGGGCATGGATCGGCGATCGCGCAGGGCTACAACCACATGATTATGCCGCTGGCGAATAGCCGCGACAAGCTGACGCAGATTCGCTGGGGCATTGAAGATTTCCGGAGCCGGTTCAAGCGGCTTCCCGAAGGGTTGTGGCTGCCGGAGACGGCGGTTGATGTGGAGTCGTTGGATTTGATGGCGCAGGCGGGACTGGCGTATGCGATTCTGGCGCCACATCAGGCGAAGGCTGTGCGGCCGTTGGGTGATCTTGATTGGCAGGACGTGAGTGGAGCGAAAGTTGATCCGAGCCGCGCGTATCAATTTACGGGACCGAGCGGGAAGACGATAGCGCTGTTTTTCTATGATGGGCCGATCTCGCAGGCGGTGGCGTTTGAAAAGCTGCTGCACAATGGCGAAGAATATGCCAAGCGTTTGACTGGATCTTTTTCGGGCAGCCGGACGTGGCCGCAGCTGATGCACATTGCGACAGATGGCGAGACGTACGGCCACCATCACCGGCATGGCGAGATGGCGCTGGCGTATGCGCTGGATTGTGTGGAATCGAAGAAGTTGGCGAAGATCACGAACTACGGGGAATTTCTGGAGAAGAATCCGCCGACGCATGAAGCGCAGATTATTGAGAATACGTCTTGGAGCTGTATCCACGGTATTGAGCGGTGGCGCAGTAATTGCGGTTGCAACGCGGGGCGTCATGGATGGAATCAGGAATGGCGGCGGCCTTTGCGCGAGGCGTTGGACTGGTTGCGCGATTGGATCACGCCGCGTTTTGAGGAGATGGCGCGCGGTCTGCTGACCGATGCATGGGAGGCGCGCAACGGATACATCAATGTTGTGCTGGACCGTTCGCCAAACACGCGTGAACAGTTTGGCAAAGATTTTTTTTCACGCGAACTGACTGTTGACGAACAAGTGACGGTGTGGAAGCTGATGGAGTTGCAGCGCAACGCCATGCTGATGTACACGAGTTGCGGGTGGTTTTTTGACGAGCTTTCGGGCATAGAGACGGTGCAGGTGATTGAGTACGCGGGCCGCGTGGTGCAACTGGCCGAGCAGTTGTTCGGAGAGCCGCTGGAGGATCAGTTTCTGGACCGGGTGGGCGCGGCGAAGAGTAATTTGCCTGAGTATGGGGATGGCGCAACGATTTACCGGCGGTATGTGAAGCCGTCGATGGTGGATCTGGAAAAAGTGGGCGCGCATTATTCGATCAGTTCTTTGTTTGCTCCCTATGGCGAGCGGAGTGATGTTTTCGCTTATAGTGTGAAACGGCTTGACTATCACACGGGCGATGCGGGCAAGTTGCGGATGGCGCTGGGGCAGGCGCGGTTTACCTCCAAGGTGACGCAGGAATCTGAAGTGCTGACGTTCTGGGTGGTGCATTTCGGCGATCACAATGTGGCCGGCGGGGTGCAGAAGGCGGACGGGTCGGCGAAGTATCTCGACATGCTGGCTGCGATTAGCGGATCGTTTGAGCGGGTGGATATTCCGGAAGTGGTTCGCTTGCTGGATAAACGGTTTGGCGAGAAGACTTATTCACTGCGGTCGTTGTTTCGGGATGAGCAGCGGCGGATTTTGCGAACGATTCTGTCTACGACGGTGGCGGAAGCGGAAGCGGCGTATTTGCAGCTCTATGATCATCATGCTGCGTTGATGCGGTTTATAACGAGCCTGGGGACGCCGATGCCGCGTGAGTTTGCGGCGGCGGTTGAGTATGCGATCAATAGCTTGTTGCGGCGGGCTTGTTCGGCCGAGGAGTTAGACGGCGAACGGATTCGGAGTCTACTGCGTGAGGCGCAGGCGAGCAACGTCAGTTTAGATAAGACGACTACGGAGTTTTTGCTGCGGCGCAAGTTGGATGCGCTGGCAGGCCGATTTGCGGCGGAGCCTTCGAACATTGAACGGATTACGGAGTTACAAACCGCGCTGAAGATTGTGAAGCAGATGCCGTTTCCGGTGAATCTGTGGGCGGCGCAAAATCAGGTTTACTCGGTGCAAGCGGGGTTGTATGTGAGGACGAAGCGGCGGGCGCAACGCGGAGATCCGAAGGCGCAAGAGTGGGTGGAGGCTTATTTGAATTTGAGTGAGTTGTTGATGATTCGAGTGCCGAATTAGACAAAGAACCGCTTGCTTGAAAATACGTTGAAGAACCACTCCTTCGGTACAAGTATAGGCTGCGCTGCAGCCTTGCCGGTCGCGGCTCGGCTAGGGTTGTTCTCTCCGATAGGGATTAGCGGGGAAAACGGGCCGTTAGCCTTGGCGTAGTAGAGCTACTACGTCGTCGACAGTGATGACGCCGAGTAGTTCTTCTTTTTCGTTGACCACTGGCAGGGCGAGCAGGTTGTACTTGTCGAAAAATTCGGCGACACGGTCTTGTTTGAAATCGGCCTGAACGGAGAGAAGCCGTTCGCTGGCGAATTCTTTGAGTGAAGCGTCGCCGGGGGCGAAGAAGAGTTTCGCTAGAGGCACTGTGGCGCGGAGGTGATTTTCTTCGTCGACCAGGAACAAGTAGTGGAGGTTCTCGATGGTTTCTTTGGCCTTGAGTTCGGTCAAGGCCTGGGCGACGGTGGCGTCTTCGGGCAGGGCTAAGAAGCCAGTGTCCATGAGGCCGCCGGCAGTATTCTCATTGAATTCGAGAAGCTCTTCGACGTCCTCCTTCTCTTCGGGGTCCATCTCTTCGAGAATTTGTTCGGACTGCTCTTCTTCGAGTTCGTTCAAGACGTCGGCGGCTTCGGAGGGTTCCATTTCCTCGAGAATGTCGGCGGCTTTGTCGGCCTGGAGAGATTCGATGATGCTGGTTTGGATCTCGGGATCGACCTCGCTCAGCATTTCGGCGGCGGTCTCGGTATCGACGGCGTTGATGATGGCGGTGCGGTCTTCGTGGCCGAGGTGTTCGACAATGTCGGCCAGATCGGCGGGGTGCATGTCTTCGAGAAGCTTGCTAGAGATGTTTAAGCGCACGCGCCGTTGGGGGTCGGCCTCGACGATGTTGCAGAATTCCCAACGAATGGAATGCGGGGGAATGCGGCGCTGCAAGGAGCGAATCAGAGCGGCGGGGACAATGCCGCTTAAAACGCGCCGCACAATGGAGCGGATGCCGATGTCGATTTCGAGGATGTGGAGGACTTGTGTGCCGTTCTCGATCTCCTTTAGGAAGGTGACGTCGTTCACACGGACGACTTTGCGGCCCTGCCCGTCGATCACTTGCTGGTCGAGCAGATCTCGGACCATGCGCAACATGTATTCGTCGGAATGGTAGGGAGTGAGGAGTTCGTCTTTTAGATGGATGCCATCGGTATCGATGGATTTGATCTGGTCATAGCGAATGCTCAACCAGCCGGGGCCTGCGCCTACTAAGAAGCGGTCGACACGGATGGGGTCAATGAGAGGGACGAGCGCGGCATCACGGAGCGTACCAATGAGCCGGCCCTTCAGGTCATAGACCTTCAGGCCCAGCAATTCGGTCAGGTATAGAATGTCTTCCGCCATTGATGCCATTGCGCGGGCGCGCTGCCTTATCTTAACGCGCGCGATGAAAATTCGTCCAGTGTTGTAACCCAATATTCGCAGTCGATACGGCCTGATATTATTCTGGTGCAACCATGAAAACTGCTATTAGCTTTGTCGCTCTCACCGCCGCTTTGTCGTTCAGTGCCACAGTGCCGCCGATTAAACAGCTTCCGTTTGGTGAAGTGGACGGTAAACCTATTTCGATATACCTGCTGAAAAACGCGGCGGGGATGGAAGTGACTATCACTAATTACGGGGGCGCGGTTACTTCGATCAAAGTGCCCGACCGCAATAAAGCGCTAGGCAATGTGGTGCTGGGGTTCGATAGCGTGGCGCCTTATCAAACGACGACTTCTTATTTCGGCGCGCTGATTGGGCGCTATGGGAACCGGATTGGCAAGGCGGAGTTCCAACTGGAGGGCAAGGTTTACCACATTCCGGCGAATGAGAATGGCAACGCGTTGCACGGCGGAACCACTGGTTTTAACAAGCGCATTTGGGATGCGAAGGATGTGTCTACTGCGAAGGCACCTGCCTTAGAGATGCACTATTTGAGTCCGGATGGAGAGATGGGATTTCCCGGAAATTTGGATGTGACGGTTCGCTACACGCTGGATGCGAAGAACGGGCTGGAGATTGACTATTCGGCTACAACGGATAAAGCAACGGTGTTGAATCTTACGAACCACACCTACTTCAATCTGGCGGGCGCTGGCAATGATACGGTTTTGAAGCACAGGCTTACGATTCGCGCGGATCACTATACTCCCGTGGATGGCGCCCTTCTTCCTACGGGAGTTGTACAAGCGGTGGAAGGTACGCCGTTCGATTTTCGCCATGGCAATGTGATTGGGTCACGCATTAACGAGGACAACGAACAACTGAAATTAGGCAAAGGCTACGATCATAATTTTGTGTTGAATGAGCCGCACACGCTCAAGCAATGGGCGGTGAGAGTAGAAGAGCGAAGTACGGGGCGTGTGATGGAAGTGTTTACGGATCAGCCGGCGGTACAGTTCTACACCGGTAATTTTTTGGATGGCACGGCGCACGGAGTTGGAGGAGATTTCAAATTCCGTTCGGCGATCTGTTTAGAGACACAGCATTATCCAGATTCACCAAATCACCCTAACTTTCCGAGCACGGAACTTCGGCCCGGAGAAAAATATCATACCGTGACGATCTACCGTTTCAGCACGGAAGAGTAGAGATTAGAGCCACTGGCCGGGCAGGAACATTGCAGTCATGCGATCGGGTCGAACAATGCCCTCAGAGTGCATGAAGGCGTCGGCCCTTTCGATTTGAGCGGTTCCGTTGGGGCCGGATAGTTCGCCGCGGCGGCGTGCGACACAGGCGGCCAGCAGGCGGAGGTCTTGTTTGCGGAGTATGTCTTCGGATTGCTCAAGGAGCGACAGGGCTTGAGGAAGTTGCTGTGATCCGGCGCAGAGGCCGGCTCGCAAGATGCGGCTCAAGCCGTCTCCCCAGGGTGAATGGAGCTTTACGAGTTTGGCAGCGTATTGCTCGGTTTCTGCGCAGAGGTCTTTGTTAGTAGGCAATCGGAGCCACTCAGCCAGAGCGGTTCGGCCGCGCGCATAGAACAAATGCGTGCGCTGCATCTGGCTTTTGCGAGTGAACAGAGATTTGCGAATAGCAGGCCAATCGCCGAGTATGTGTTGGCGAGCCTGTTCAGAGCGACCCGCGTACAAGTGGCACTCCATGACGGCCAGGGCGGCGTTGAAGTGAGGTAAGTCAAAGAACGTTTTGCGCCATTGCTGGAGGGCGCGATTCATTTCCGAGATAGCGCGGTCGGGATTGTCGGCGGCGAGTTCGACCAGGTGGGCGGTGCCGCAGAGAACGGAGACTTCGGCGTATACATCTCCGCGTGCGCGGCCTTCCTCCAGAAGTCTAGGTACCTTTTCGGAGAGATCGCGAATTCTTCCGCCCCAACCGAGAAACCAGATCAGAGCCATGTTGAACGTGCCGAACTCCCAAGCGGTGGCGCGTGCGCCTGCCTTCTCGAGACCGGCCGCTGCACTTTGACAATGGCGCATACCGTCTTCGACGCGACCGGTGAGGAAAGCGAGGCCGACCCAACTGAGTTCGGTCATGGCCGAGAGGTATGGGTCGTTGAGGCGTTCGGCTAACTGCACCATGAGGCTTGCGAGTTTTTGGCCGTGATCGTATTCGCGGGTACCTCCCATTGACTCATAGATAGCGGCGAAGCCAAAGGATAGAGCGAGGCGGAATGGTTCACCGGCGCGCAATGCTTCCAGCATGTGTAGCGCATGAAGGTAGCTGCCGAAAATTGTGTCTGTGGCTAAGAGCGCCATGGCGCCGCTCCAGAGCAGGTCTAACTTTCTTAAGACGGCAGGAGGGATTTCGGCGGCAGTGCGTTCGCGCCAAGCCAGACCGCGAAAGCGAATGTAGGCGCGGATGGCCAGCATCCGAACCAAGCTTTCGAGACGCGTGTTCGGTACATGGATGCCGGCGGTGCGCAGAAGATCGGCGAAGAGGCCGATGCCTTCATCGAGATAGCCGCCGCGCATGAGTTGCTCGGCAGCGAGGCGGCGCATTTCGATGGTGTCGTTTTCGTCGGGCGATTTGGCGGCCTGCAAATAACATTGGGCCGATTCGAAGCCGCGGCCAGCCTTGGCGAGTGCTTCAGCGCGTTTGCGCTGCAGAATTGCTTCGGCTGCTTTGTCGGCCTCGCCGGTGTCGAGCGCTTCCCAATAGAAACGGGCGGCTTGTTCAAAGGCCAAGGCATTTTCTGCTGTTTTGGCGGCGGCCAAAGCGGCTTCGTAGGCAGCGGGTAAATTGCCAGCGCCGCGGTAATGCCGCAAGAGACGCTGGGGATCGGGGTCTTCTTCGGCCTGTAAGATCTCAGCAAGGTGCGAGTGCCAGTTGCGGAGTTCCTCTTCCGATAGCCATGACAGCGACGCTTGGCGGACTTGGTCATGGAACGGTTCGAGCTTGCCGGCCTGGCTACCTCCAGTAATGCGCACGAGGTGCTCGTGCACCAGGAGCCATATCTCTCTCGCTGGATCGTCATTGGAGACGCGGACGGCAAGATAGAGCGTCGTTTTGGATAGAGGCTCGCCAGCGACTGAGAGCGCCTCCAGAAGGCGGCGCGCGGTGGGAGACAAGGTGCCGGCGCGGTGGCGAATCATTTCTGAAAGCAGAATGCTGCCGGCGGGCCGGGCTTTTTCGCCGTCATCGCGTTCGAGTGAGGCGAAACGGAGTAGCTCATTGAGAAGTAAAGGGCTGCCTCCGGCTTCGCGCAAGATGTCGCGGGCTTGCGCTTCGCTGATGACCAGGGTCTTACGCTGCAAGATGTCAAGCAGATCGCGGCCCTCGTTTTCTGAAAGGCCTTTAATCTCAATCTCGAACCAGGAGTTAGCGTCTCTGAGTCTATGCTGGAAAGCACGCAATGCCTTTAGCGGAGGATTGTTGCGGGCTTCTTCGCTGCGAAAGGATAACAGCAGCATTAATGCCGGTGCGTTTGCAGGCAGAACGAGTTCGGCCAGGAAGGCGATGCTGTCCAGATCACCCCATTGCAAGTCGTCGATGGCAATCACGACGGGGCTTCTATCGGTCATCCGGCCCAGTAGCTCGCAGAGTGCTTCAAAAGCGCGGCGACGGACTTGATGCTCATCCAAATCGGAGATGGGGCGAGCGGGAAGTTCCGAGAGCATGTCTAACTCGCCGAAGACCGGAAACAAACGGCGAAGGAGGTCAGGATGGCGCGGGAGAAGGGCTTCGGCGGTTGTTGCCGGTATTGACTTGAGATGCCGCACTAACTCGTCGGCAATGGGATCAAGCGCTTTGTAAGGTACTGATTCCGACTCGCGGCAGCGGCCTCGGAGAATCACAGTGTCGGGACGTTCTCGTTTAAGGCTATTTAAGAAATGCGAGATCAGGGATGTTTTGCCGATGCCCGACTGACCTTCCAGCAAAACCATCTGCCGGTTGCCAGAAGAGAGAGCGGCGAAGCGTTCACGGAGCAGACTTAGTTCCGTCTGGCGGCCGATGAACGCTTCCTGCGTGCGTGCGATGGTGCCGATGTTCGGCTCGCTTGGTTTCAGAGAAAGATTCGATAGAATCGTGACGCCTTGCGCGCGCAAATCAGGGTTGCGCTGCAGTAAGTGAAAACAGGCCAAATCCAAGTCTTCGGGTACATCGGGCACGAGGTCTTTGCTTCTGGGAGCATCTTCTTGTCGCTTGCGATCTAAGGCTTCCGGCCAAGAGCCGGTGAATGGGAGGTGCCCAGTGAGTGACTTATAGAGCATCACTCCGACCGCGTACCAATCGGCTGCTTCATTGATGGGACCGCCCGAGGCCTGTTCGGGAGACATATACGCGGGAGATCCAGCGAGGGCGAAACTCTGTTCTACGGATGTGGATTCAAACTCTCTGACGAGTCCGAAATCCAGAATGACGACGCGACCTTCCGTTGTCACCAAAACGTTTGGAGGTTTCAGATCACGATGGAGGCGGCCGGAGGAGTGGAGTGCTTGCACACCGGTTGCCAGTTGATGCAGGATATCGCGCAGGCGATCCCAATCGCCTGGCACGCCAGCGGGTCGAGCGTAAGACAGAAAATCAACACCCTGCACGAGTTCCATAGTGAAGAACCACTGCCGGTTTTCGCCAAACAACTCATAGAGTTGCACAAGATTGGGATGGACTAAATCGACGAGCGAACGAAATTCCCGTTTGAAGCGCAGCAAATGCGTAGGGTCGAACTGCAAGAGCTTCTTGAGGGCAACGACGGAATTCCGTTCCCGGTCAAAGGCTCGATAGACCACGCCGAAGGTGCCTGCTCCCAGCCGTTCCTGGGCAATGAATCTGGAGGTTGTGGGAAATTCCTCGCGGGAATCGATCGCCTCTGGAGCGAAAGCATTGGGCCTGGCTATGGCCGGTAGAGTTAGAAAGTCATTGGATTTGCTGTGTTCGGAGAGTAGCCGTTCCGCCTCAAGGCGAACGACGTTGCTGGAGCAAGTTCCTGCTAAGAACGCTTCGCGTCTTTCAGCGGGCTGTTGGAGTGCCTGGTGAAAGCGCTCTTTGACTTCCGACCATTGTTCAGCTGTCATGGCGCGGCAGATCGGCCAGACAGTTCTGCATGAAGCCAGGCTTTTGCCACAACCCAATCCCGGTTCACGCTGGAAACTGAAATGTCCAGAGCGAGCGCGGTTTCTTCAGCGGTCAGGCCGCTAAAATAGCGAAGCTCCACGATTCGCGCCTGCAGAGCATCCAACTCGCTCAGTTTTTCCAGCGCGCGATCCAGGGCGATCACCTCGTCAAAGTTCTCATTCGAGAGCAACGGGACTGCGTCTAAATCGACCCTCTGCTGCGGGTCGGGCCGTTTGGCTGCATGTTTGGCGCGCGCTTGGTCTACCAAGATACGGCGCATAGCTGAAGAAGCGATTGCGAAGAAATGAGTGCGATTGCGCCAGTGCGGATCAGCTACAACTAACCGTACATAGGCCTCATGCACCAAAGCGGTGGCCTGCAGGGTGTGGTCGGGGCGCTCGCTGTTGAGATAGTGTTGCGCTAAGCGGCGCAACTCCTTATATAGGAGTTCGAAGAGCTTAGGCGTTACTTCCTGTTGACGGTCTTCGAGTTCGTTTAATAATTGCGTGACCTCGCCCGCCGAAGGATCCACTGGGATTGTGCCTCCCTGTGATTCTACCTCGTTAGACGTGGGGAATCGCGGACTTATGGCTAGCAGGCTTATTTATTAACTTTTGGTAGGAAATTCTTCCGCTTTACGCATTACTGTGCAGAAGCGTATTCGTTTCAACGCATTCGCTTAACAGGTTTTTTCGAGAACGGGGGCGTTCATGGAAACGGGCATAACAACGACGAATGAGTGGTGCTTTGACGGTGAAAATGACGCATCAGAACCGAAGGTGGTGAGATGCAGGCCATCGAAGGTGCAGCGGCCGTCGACCTTCGATGAAGGTTACCTAGTGCGATTGAGGAGCGGAGACGAAGAAACGGCAAAACATTTCAATAGCTACTTCCGGCGCATGTTAAAGATCAAAATCTGGGCGAAATACGGACGAGCTAGTCAAGAAGACCTGATTGACGAAGTGATGGCGGCGGCTTTGGAGAAGATACTGAAGGGCGAGCCGCGCGACCCGGCCTGCCTGGCTGGGTATGTTCGCTCTATCTGCGCAAACATTGTTGCCAAACCGCGGCCAGCCAATTCAGGCGTCGAGGTTGACCTTGATCGAATCTCCGACAAAAGCCTCAGTGTCGAGGACAAGCTTCTGGCCGACGAGCGGGCACGCACGGTGAGAGCGGTTCTTGCGGTATTGAAGGTGCGCGATCGGAATATATTAACTGACCTTTTCTACAACGATTTGGAACGCGACGAAGTGTGTCTGAAGTACTCTGTGACTCGTGAACAGTTGCGTTTGGTGTTGTTTCGGGCGCGCGGACGCTTTCAGGAAAGGTGGAAACGCCGATGAGCCCCTTGACATTTTAGGTTAAATTGTTCACACTTTCGTAATCAGCTAAATGAGGCCCCGCTTGCCCGCTGCTCCTTGCAGAGTGAATTAGAGCAAGTGTGTTCATTTTGGGGGTCTCATATTGCGTTCGTTACGGATCGCATTTACATTTCTAGTTGTGTGCTTGAGTTTGGGGGCTTCTGAGCCTACAAATGCCACAGCCGATTTATTAGTTGAACTACTCAAAGTTAATACCAGCAATCCGCCGGGCAATGAAGCCTCGCTCGATGACCTGCTAGCCGCGAAATTTCGGCCGTTGGGATTCGAAATCGACATTTTTTCAACTCCGCAAGCAGGTAAGTCTCACTTCATTGCACGTCTGAAAGGCGATGGAACCAAGAAACCGATCTTGATTGCAGCGCACGCCGATGTGGTGGGCGTAGAGCGCGAGAAGTGGTCTGTCGACCCGTTTGCCGGGGTTGTGAAAGACGGCTATGTTTATGGGCGCGGGGCGATTGATTTCAAGGGCGGGCTGGCGGTGTTTGCCGAGGCCGTGCTGGATTTGGCGCGCAATAAAGTTCCCTTACACCGCGACATTATTTTTTTGGCCGAGGCCGACGAAGAGGGTGGCCAATACAACACAAACACCTTGGCCGCTGCCCATTGGGACAAGATTGCTTGTGAGTTTGCCCTTAATGAGGGCGGCTGGATTATTAAGGACGAGAGCGGACACGTGCAGTATGTCAGCATCTCCACTGCCGATAAATCGAGTGTCACGCTCATTCTGACGGCTAGGGGCACTTCCACTCACTCGTCGATGCCGAGATCGGACAACGCGATTTTCACGCTTTCGAAAGCGATGGCGAAGCTGGCTGATTACGACACTCAGCCCAAACTCATTCCCAGCACCAAGGAGTTTTTTCTTACACTCGGCAAAACCAGCAAGCCGCCGATGTCGACCTATTTCAACAATCTGGTGAATAGCGACGACCCAAAACTGATCCACGAAGCTGATGTAGAGATTAGTAAGAGCAGTACGCTGTTGCACGCGATTATGCGCAACACGATTGCGCCGGTGTTCCTCAACGCTGGGTTTCGCGGCAATGTGATTCCGGGATCGGCGCAGGCAACTATTAATTTTCGAACTATTCCGGGAACGGATTCACGTGAACTGATCTCGGAGATCCAGAGCGTCGTAAATGACCCTCGAGTTGAGGTGACTACACCTCCGACGAATACTCCCGAAGGGAAGTTTCTTGCTGAATATATGAAGATGGCGTCTTCGATTAAGCCATCGACTAAGGACTCCGACCTATATCGGGCTTTAGAGATGCGCTCGCACGCGGTGTGGCCTAGCGCTCCCGTGACGACTTACCTGTTCCAGGCGGGCACCGATGCTTTCCCCTGGCGAAGCCGCGGAATTCCCGTATATGGGGTTTATCCGTATCCAATTACGTCTGAAGACCTGACTCGTATGCATGGCAACGATGAGCGGGTGCCGGTGAAATCACTTGAGGAAGGAACGAAATGGATTTACGAAACCTTGTTAGAGGTAGCCAGCAAATGAGCAAGCTTAGGACTGTTTTTGCGTTGTCTTTGTTTTGCGGAGCGAGCCTGTTCGCTCAACAGACTGCTATTTCCGGGCGAGTGACTGACCCTACCGGCGCGTTCATTGTGACTGCCAAGGTTTCAGCCACTAGTGAAGATGGCTCAAAATTCTCAACTGTCACGACAAGTGACGGCCGCTATCAGTTTCCCACCGTGAGAGCATCCACCTACACGCTGCGGTTTGAGGCGCCCGGTTTTGCACCGGCGGAGCGCACGCTGATGCTGCTGGTTGGCCAGTCTCCGACCGTTGACATTTCTCTGCAACTGGCAACGACTTCGTCGTCGGTGAATGTGGAGGAACAGGCGGCCGCGGTGGAAACCTCGAGTTCCACGGTAGCCGGCGACGTGAGCCCGGCGGAGGTGAAAAAACTCCCACTCAATGGGCGGAATTACCTTCAGTTAGCGATGATGGTTCCTGGTATTACCAGCAATGATGTTACGAATTCACCGCTGGGCGCTACCGACAGTGGCAAACTGCAGATAAACGTAGATGGCCAGCAAGTGACGCAAAACGCCGCTGGTGATTCTTTTGGCGAGCCGCAATATAGCCAGGATGCCATTGATCAGTTTCAAATCATCACCAATCGCTTTGATGCTACGCTAGGGCGCTCTTCGCGCATGCAGGTAAATGTTCAAACCAAAACAGGTAACGACCATCTGCACGGCACTCTTTACGGCTACTTTCGCAATGATGCTTTCAACGCTGCCGACTCTGTGGCGCACAAAGTTCTGCCGTTTTCCGATCAGCAATTTGGCGGAACCGTGGGCGGACCTATTCTGAAAGGCAAGCTGTTCTTCTTTTTCGCCTATGAAGGAGAACGGCAGCCGAATACGATTTTTGCAACTCCCACTGGCTTTGCCGGTGTGTCTTACACGTTTGCGAATGAATTGCGTACCAATAGCTACTTGCTGCGTAATGATTGGCAGGCCAACAGCAACAACCACGTTTCATTTCGTGGCACGGGTTACACCTGGAGCGTGCCCTTTAATAACGTGACGGGCTCTGCCTCACCCACGCGCGCTACGGACTCGACTCGAACGAGTTACTCGTTGTTGGGGACGTGGACATGGACAGCTTCTGCTTCTTTGGTGAATGAAGCAAAGGGTGGTTTGAATCACTTCGACTGGCAGAACACTCCGCTGGTGCAGAGTCAAGAATATGACTTGCCGACGATCACGGTGGGAGGTCCTTACAATTATCCTCAGCACTTTATTCAGAACACCCAGCAATACCGGGACGACCTGTTCTGGATCAAGGGCGGCCATAGCGTCAAATCGGGTATGGATTATCTGCACACGAAATACTCCGGGTTGTTTCAGCAGAACATTCGCGGACGGGTAACCAGTTTCTCTTCGGCTGTCAGTTCGTTGAACTTGGCTTCGATCTTTCCAACCTGGAATGACCCGTCAACCTGGAATATTGCAGCTTTGAATCCCTATGCGTTGAGCTACGTTCAGGGATTTGGCAACTTTAATATCAATATTCCGACCAATTCGATTGGTGCCTGGGTGCAGGATGACTGGAAAGTAACTCGCAAGCTGACTTTGAACCTCGGCGTGCGCTACGACAACGATCTGGGAATCTTCGATCCGTCTCTTCATCTGACGAGTGGAATTGCCACACCGCACTACAACGACAATCTGCTCTTCGCTCCACGGTTCGGATTTGCCTATGATCCAACGGGCTCGCGGAAGACGGTCATCCGCGGCGGGGCGGGAATGTTCTACGGTGATATTCAAGCGAACCAGACGATCGATCAACAAATTTTTAATGGTCAGACGTCATTGCAGCCAGCCGTGCAGGCGACCAAGACGGTTCCCATCAACCTGTTAGCCCCTTTTGGCACGACGACGGGAGACCAGTTCCTCTCCGGCGCCGTACCAATCAATGCCCAGGCCATTCAGCCTCTTGCGCCGAATGTCCGAACGCCTTATTCGTTGCAGCTTAGCGCAGGTGTGGAACACCAGATCAACAAGACTTGGACAGCGTCGGCGGACTACGTTCACTGGCGCGTTTACCATGACTGGATTCGCGACGATGCGAATCTGTTCTACGACCCAACTACTGGCTATAACAAGAATCCTTCGCTGGCGGGAAGGCCCAATACGGCATTCACCACGATTGCAACTTTCTATACGCCGGATGCGGCGGGTTCGCTTTTTGATGCCTTGCAGATTGCCATTCAACACAGGCTTTCACGCAACGCGACTGGTGCTGTTGCGTACACTTACTCGCGGCTGAAAGACTCGACAACGAGTCCGTTCTATTACCCCAACAACCCATTCAATTTTGCAGGTGAGTGGGCCAATTCTCCGGATGACCAGCGCCACACACTAACCTTTAGCGGATCGTATCAGTTCAAGTGGGGTATCGCTTTGAGCGGTTCGTACCACTATGGTTCGGGCCAAGCGTACCAAGTGACCGCCTCGGCCAATCCGTTTGGTGGCACGGTGACTGACCGTATCTTTGCGGCTACGCAGAAATACTACACTTCAGCGGCCAACATATCTCCCGCGACCGTGGCTGGGTATGACACTGTTGCCCGTGATTCCCTGGTGGGCAATGTGATTTCGCGGGTGGATCTGCGACTATCTAAGACCTTTTCCGTCAAGGAACACGTCCGCTTTATTCCTATCGTCGAGGCGTTTAACCTATTCAATCACTCCAACTTTGGAGGCTACCAGACTTCTATCAATGTGGCTTCGTATGGTGCCCCAGTGCAGAACTCCGATTTGGCTTATGCCGCGCGGATGTTGCAGTTTGCAGGGAGGATTGAGTTTTGAGGATTCCCTGGGCAGCCACGTTTCTGCTGCTAAGTGCGAGCGTGCTTTTTGCGCGTGAAGCTACCTGGCTCGATTCTGTTTCACCGGTAATGACTGCGGCTGAAAAGCGGACCTATCTGTCACTGGGGACGGAGGCACGGCAGAGATTTCAGGATAACTTCTGGGCCGAGAAGTCGATCACAGCAGAAGAGTATTATCGTAGGCTCGAGTATGTAGATTCGACGTATGGCTCTACGAAGACAGCTTCAGGCGCGAATACCGATCCTGGGCGTGTGTACCTGTCGCTAGGGCCTCCTGATCGAGTGACTCGGATTCCTTCGTCTAGAATTTTCGCACCGCTGGAGATCTGGTATTACAACACGGTTCCCGCTATCCATCTGGAGACGGAATTGCGACTGGTTTTCTATCAGAAGAACTCGCTAGGTTTGCCAAAGCTCTACTCGCCGACTTTGGATACGATCCGGGCGTTGCTGCTGCCGCAGTCATCAACCATCAGCATGTTTGGTCCCAACGACGAACTCACGGAGTCGGACATTCGGGCTAACTTAAATGTTGGCCCTGCTGAAGATGAAGTGATTACCGCGGCGGTGGGCGTTGCGAGCGGTATCAAACACACTGGCAATGATGAGTTGATTGGGCAAATCACCTCGCCGGAGTTTATGCTGGGCAGGAAGCAGCGTACGGAAGTAGAGTCTCGCTTCTTTGTGGCGCGGCCCCGTATGGAAGCGATTCAGAGTGTTTCTGCTTTCGGGGGTCGACAAGTTGATTTTGTTCTCGATACTGCGGCGAGCCATCAGATCGATATGCAGGTGTTAGGCGGTTCGGTTACGCTTTATAAGAATCATCTTCAACTGAACTTCCCTTATGCCAGGCCTTTGCAGTACACTCATCGACTTGATTTGTTGCCGGGGGCGTACACTGTTATCTTCTCAGTTGACGGCAAAGCTTTCCCCTATAACATGGCCGTGGCCAATAGCTCTGTCATGGGAGAGATTGTCAGGGGTACCGAGACATCAGATTCCGCTCGAACGCTGAAGCCGTTGGTTTTCAGCGGGCGCACTTTCACGCCGAACGATGCTGGTCAATCGGCAATGGTGACACTCGCGGCGCCGGGTGAAGTGACTTGGATTCTCCGCAAAGATCTACAGGTGATTTCGAAATCGAGATCAATGGCTAGGGATGTCGCGGTTTTTGATTTTCCGGCACACCTGGCTCCAGGCGCGTATACGCTGGAGGCAGCAAGTGGAAGTGAGTCGCGCTCGGCTGAGTTCACACTGGAACAATCTGAGACAAATGAGAAAATTCACCTGTCGTTCAATGCCAATCTGCAGCCGGCGCTGCGATGGTCTTTTCTGGGGCATCAGTGGTTGCTCAAGAATAATTTAGGGGAGGCGCGGCGTTGTTTAGAGGCGTCACTAGCGCTGGGAGTGACCAAGGATGCGGAGGTGGAATTAGCGCGGGCCGAGGCGTTGGCAGGACAGTGGGATGAAGCGCGCACGCGTGTCCGGAAAATTTTGGCCATGCAGCCCAATGACTTCGAATCACTGAGCATATTTGCGTATATTGAAACCAAATTGCAAGACTATGGGGTTGCTGCCGAACTATACAGACGGGCACTTGCCGTTCAGGATTCAGCGGCTCTGCGTGAGGCTTTGGCGAGTCTGCCACCGGTCAGCGTGGCAAACTAGAAAGATTGCAGACTCTCAAACGAACTCTTTCATCCTTACGCTTTGCGGCTTTGTTGCTGTTATTGTCAACCTTGCCCGCACTTGCCGGTGACTTCTTATGGCTTTCGGATATACATTTCGACCCGCTGGCTGATCGCACTCTGGTGGACAAACTCGCTGCCGCGGAGCCCGCGCAGTGGCAAGAGATTTTAGCGAGTGGTTCGGAGAAGTTTCCCGGCTACGGCCACGATACGACGTGGCCTTTGTTTTCGTCGGTTCTCCGAGCTGCTACCAAGACGAACCGCAACGCGGCGTTCACTTTAGTCACGGGCGATCTGCTGGTGCATCATTTTCGGGAACAGTTTAATGCTATTGCAACCGTTCATGATGACGAAGCGTTTCGCGCGTTTGTCCGGAAGAGTATAGAGTTTGTGGGCCTTCAGCTTAAGCAGCGGTCGCCGGGCAAACGCGTGTTTCTTGCGTTAGGGAATAACGATGATGAGTGTAGCGATTACGCGATTCAGCCCGATGGGCCGTTCTTGAATGACACGGCCAAGGTTGCGGCCGACCTTGCCGGTTTGACGGATACGGATTCTTATACCCACTTCGGGAGTTACAGTGCCGTAAATCCCGCGGTTAAGCATGAACGGATTATTGTTCTGGATACAGTATTCCTCTCGCCCCGTTATGCAGATCGCTGCGGCCAAGGGGGAGGCGATGCGGGTGAAAAACTGCTGGCTTGGCTCGCCGTTGAGTTGGAAAAGGCGAAAGCGCATAACGAAAAAGTCTGGTTGGTTTATCACGTTCCGCCGGGCGTGGATGCTTATGCTACTACGCATGCGAAGGCCCCAGGCACCGTTACATTGCTTTGGAAAGAGTCTTACGTGAATAAGTTTCTCAGTTTGCTAGAGCAGTACTCGGGCATAGTCGGTACGAATTTTGCGGGCCACGTTCACGTGGATGATTTCCGTCTTTTGGGTGGGACTATTAAAACTTCTCCCGTGGTGATTATCGGTCCTGCCGTCAGTCCGATTACGGGCCAAAATCCGACTTTCCGTATAGTTGACTTTAACGGGCACGGGCAACTCCGAGATCAATCGACCTATTACTTAAGCAACCTGACTGAGGCAGGGCACGGAACTCCGCCAGTTTGGCAACTGGAGTATGATTTCGATAAAGAGTGGAAACTGAAGGATCTGAGTGCGCTGAGTTATTCGACGCTATTTTCGCGAATTAGTACTTCTCCCGAGATATTGGCGCGCTGGATGGTTCTTTATTCGACCTCGCACAGCGCGGCGGGTTCACCAGGGACTGAACGTCCTTTTTTTTGTGCCGCTGGCGGCGTTAGTGCGCAAGCTTATCAATCATGTGTTGCTGAAACGGTACCTACTCATGCCAAAATTACAAATTAAACATCCTGATCGCAAAGCATCTACGGGCGCATACTCCGATGGTGTTCTGATTGATGGTTGGCTCTACGTCGCCGGTCAAGGGCCGCTCGATCTGGCGACCGGGACGGTATTGTCCGGAAGTATCGAGGAAGAGACGCGTTCGACCCTCCAGAACGTTGCGAAAATCCTAGCGGCGGGTGGGTGCGGTTTTGACGACGTCGTTAAAGCCACAGTGCATTTGGCGGATATCAAAGATTTTGATCGGTTCAATGCGACCTATGCCGAGTTTTTCCAAGGCATTCGTCCAGTTCGTACGACAGTTCAGTCAGGACTCGGACTTGGCATAAAAGTGGAAATTGATGTTGTTGCGAAAGTGCCCTCCAAAACTAACTCCTAAAAAACTTGAAACTGTTTTCCTAGCCGCAAGGTCTATCGGTGGTATCCGGTAACCTCCTCCGAGCGGTACTTGCCTCCCAGCAAAAAAACCTTTAGGCCCCTATATTTTTCCACTACGCTCCTCACCCTTATCGGTGAGGACGTGTGTGCAAAACATCAGGTGCCAGCCCTGCCATTCAATTGTTGATCTTACTTTGCCTTTTGCTGGGCTGGCATACACCGTCTTATTGCCAGATGTCACCGGGGCCACTGAGCAAGGCCCATCAAAATCTGGAGGGTCCGTTAAGTTGCGCCAAGTGTCATGCTTTTGGCGCGGGAAGGGCCGAATTCAAGTGTTTAGACTGCCATCAGGAAATTTCGCGGAGACTGGCTTCGCATAGGGGATACCACGCACTTCAAGTAAAAGCCGGAACAAAAAGCAATGATTGTGCCAGATGCCATTCCGAGCACAACGGCCTGGAGCACCAGATAGTGCGCTGGCCCAGCTCTCGTGAGAAATTCGACCACCAACAGGCAGGCTTTCGTCTGGAGGGCAAGCACGCCCAGTTAAAGTGTGACGAGTGCCATAACTCTAAGTACCTCGATCCTCTAGACCGCGCGGTTCTCAAGCGAGCTAATCCGGGTGCCTCCTATGCTGGATTAAACTCGCGCTGTTCCGCTTGTCACAGGGATGTGCACGCTGGACAGTTTCCGGGTTCGTGTCTAGACTGTCACTCGCAATCTTCGTGGAAAAATCCGCCCAATTTCTCCCACGCGAAGACGAAGTTCGTACTCACCGGCAAGCATGCCGAAGTTGCGTGTGCCGATTGTCATAAGCCCAAGGATCATACAGCGGGAAGCCCCATTCAATTCAAGGATTTCGTGAATTTCCAGACTTGCACAGGCTGCCATAAAGATCCGCACGCTAATTCGTTTGGAGCTAACTGTGAGCGCTGTCATTCCACAACGAGTTGGAAACAGATGACTACGGGCACGCAGTTTGACCACTCTCGAACTCGTTTCCCCCTGTTAGGCAAACATGCGGACGTCAGTTGCCAGTCGTGCCATAAGAATGATGCGCTGCAAGGGTTGCCGCAATTCAGCCTTTGTATTAATTGCCACCGCGACCCGCACCTCGGGCAATTTAGCGAACAACTGGCCGGCACTGACTGCAAGAGCTGTCATGACGAGAGTAGCTTTGCGAAGTCTTCTTATAATGTTGCGCAACATTCGCAAACTGCGTATCCTCTCATCGGCAAACACGCCACTGTAGCTTGCAGCGAGTGTCACTTCAAGAAGGGTGAGCAGACTCAATTCAAGTTGACGTTTGCGGCCTGCACGGATTGCCATAAGGATGCGCACGAGGGCCAATTTGCAGCGGCGCCCTATTTCAACAAGTGCGATAGCTGCCACGATCTGAATGGCTATCAACCCTCCACATTCGGTGCGTTCCAACATGATAAGACGAAATTCGCACTAAGCGGAGCGCATGCCGCGGTAGCATGCTCGGGCTGCCATACGCCGAACAAAGAGCAGACCAAGTTTCACCTGGAGGGCGGTCAGTGTATTGATTGCCATAAATCGCCGCACGGTGATCTGCAGGCGACCCTTACATGCGAAGGCTGTCACAAAACGGCGAGCTGGCAGGAAACTCTGTGGTTTGATCACACTAATACAAAATTTCTTCTAACTGGTCGACATACCGCAGTAAGGTGTCTGAGCTGCCATCAACCGGTGACACTAGCCGGAGTGCGAATTGTCCCATTTGCCACCACCTCACGCCAGTGCGAATCATGCCATGAGGATATCCACCATGGGCAATTTCGGAGTGCGAATGCCGACCAAGTTATTTGTGCCGAGTGCCACACAGCGAATGACTGGCGCCCGACTCAGTTTGACCACAATGTTCACTCAGATTTCAAACTCGATGGCGCACATGCCGACGTACCCTGCCGCCTTTGTCACGACCGTCAACAAATAGCAGGCAAGCTTGTCATTACGTATAAAGGAACACCGCGGGAGTGCAGCAAATGTCACAAATAGCCGCCGTGCTGTTTCTCTTGCTGCCATTGCTGGCGTCAGGCCAGACTAAGGACGCACCGCGAACTCGCAATCCGCATGGCTCTTTGCCGATGCAGTGCGAGGGATGCCATACCGCGTCTGGTTGGACACCGATTCGACAGCACCCCGAGTTTGATCACAATACACAAACGGCCTACCCGCTACGCGGCATGCATGCGAGTGTGGCGTGCCGTTCTTGCCACATCAATCTGGCGTTCAAGAATGTTGGTATCGCTTGTTCGTCTTGCCATGCCGACTTACACCGCGGACAGTTAGGCGCCAATTGCGATCAATGCCATTCGGTGAAAGGCTGGATTCCCGCTTCGCAGATGACGAATGTCCAACACGATGGCCGTTTTCCACTCATTGGTGCGCACGCCCATGTAACTTGCGAAGGATGCCATCCGGGTGCGGCTTCCGCTATCTATACAGGACTCAGCACCGAGTGCATTGCGTGCCACCGCAACGATTTCGCGAGTACCCAAAACCCACCGCACCAAGCCGCCGGGTTTCCGATTGACTGTTCGGTTTGCCACTCCATCAATGCGGGTGGATGGCTAACGGCCAAGTTCGATCACAACACCTTTGCCCATTTTCCACTCACCGGCGCTCACATCACGGTAGCCTGCAATGCCTGTCATATTAATGGGCGCTTCGCCGGCACACCCACAACGTGTGAAGGGTGTCACATGCCGGATTTCCAAGCTACTACGAATCCACCGCATGCTGCCGCCGGTTTCGCGACTAACTGCCAGCTATGCCACACGACCGCAAGCTGGTTGACTGCCACGGTTGACCACTCCACCTTTGGCTTCCCACTGACCGGTGCGCATACCACCGTTGCTTGCACGGCTTGTCATAAGAACAACCAATTTGTGGGCACACCTACTACTTGCGTAGGCTGCCACTTGGCGGATTTTCAATCCACCAATAATCCTTCGCATACCAATGCTGCATTCTCAACGGATTGTACTCAGTGCCATACCACAGCTACTTGGGCTAATGCAGTCTTTGATCACTCGAAAACGCAATTCCCGCTCACTGGAGCTCACGTGACGTTGCAATGCAACCAGTGCCACACGAGCGGTGCTTTTGCCAGTACACCCAAGAATTGCGATGCTTGCCACATCGCTCAATTTAATGCCACTACAAATCCCAACCACGTGCAGGCTGGTTTTCCAGTGGACTGCTCCATCTGCCATACGACTACCACTTTTGCGACATCGTCGTTTGATCACAATGCCGCCTCCGGTTTCCCGCTGACAGGGACGCACGCTACCACTTCGTGCGCGCAGTGTCACGTGGCCGGCAACTTCTCGACATTACCTCGGAATTGCGATGGCTGCCACCTGCCGGAATATAAGTCAACTACAAATCCGAATCACGTGCAGGCAGCATTCCCGCTCGATTGTTCCATTTGCCATAGCACCACAAACTGGCTCAATGCTGTTTTTGATCACTCGAAGACACCGTTTCCCCTCACGGGTGCACACACCACGGTAGCCTGTACGCAATGCCACGTGAATAACGTGTTTGCGGGCACTCCTACCAATTGCGATGCCTGCCACATTGCGCTCTATAACAGCACTACAAATCCCAATCACGCGGCTTCTGGGTTCCCAGTGGATTGTTCTATCTGTCACAGCACTACTAACTGGACCAGCGCTACGTTCAATCACTCCAACACGCCGTTCCCGCTTACTGGTGCGCATACCACGGTTGCGTGCAACCTTTGTCACGTCAACAATGTCTTCAACGGCACACCAACCGCATGCAACGCCTGCCACATTACCGATTACAACGGCACCAATAATCCTAACCATGTGGCGGCCGGCTTCGGCACCGATTGCGCGACTTGCCACTCGACAACGAATTGGACGAGTGCGGTTTTCGACCACTCGAAAACCCCATTCCCGCTGACGGGCGCTCACACTACACTGCAGTGCAACCAATGTCACAACAACACTAGCTTTTCCACCACGCCTGCCAATTGTAATGCGTGCCATATGTCGGATTACAACGGTACTACTAATCCCAACCACGTGCTGGCGGCCTTCCCACTCGATTGCTCGATTTGCCATAGCACTACAGATTGGTCAGGCGCCGTGTTTGATCACTCGAAGACTCCGTTCCCGCTCACTGGTGCGCACACCACAGTTGCCTGTACTCANNATTGCGATGCCTGCCACATTGCTCTCTATAACAGCACTACAAATCCAAACCATGTGAGTGCGGGCTTCCCCTTGGATTGTTCTATCTGTCACAGCACAACGGATTGGACCAGCGCCACGTTCAATCACTCCACGACTCCGTTCCCCTTGACCGGCGCGCACACCACGGTGGCTTGCAATCTATGCCACGTCAACAATGTCTTTAACGGTACACCTACCGCATGCAGCGCCTGCCATATCACCGACTACAACGGAGCAACTAATCCGAACCACGTGGCGGCAGGCTTCGGTAAGGATTGAGCGACTTGTCACTCAACCACCAATTGGACCAGCGCTGTGTTCGATCACTCGAAGACTCCCTTCCCGCTCACGGGTGCTCACACAACGCTTCAGTGCAACCAGTGTCACAACAGCACGAGTTTCGCCACCACACCCACCAATTGCAATGCCTGTCATATTGCGGATTACAACGGAACGACGAATCCGAATCACGTGGCGGCTGGCTTCCCGCTCGATTGTTCTATCTGCCATAGCACCACGGATTGGACCGGCGCAACCTTCGACCACTCAACGACACCATTCCCGCTCACCGGTGCTCACACTACCGTTAGCTGCAACCTGTGCCACGTCAACAATGTTTTTGCAGGAACGCCGACCACATGCAATTCCTGTCACATCACCGATTACAATGGCACCACCAATCCGAATCACGTAACAGCAGGGTTCCCGTTGGATTGTTCGTTATGCCACAGTACCACCGATTGGACCAGTTCCACTTTCAACCACTCTACGACGGCCTTTCCTCTGACTGGCGCGCACACCACGGTCGCTTGCGCGTCATGTCACATTGCAAACAACTACACCACAGTGCCTACCGATTGCTACTCGTGTCACACGGCCGATTACAACGGCACTACCGATCCGAACCACGCAGCGGCCGCGTTCCCAACGACCTGCGCCACTTGCCACACGACTACGGCCTGGACCGGAGCTACCTTCAACCACACCTGGTTCCCAATCTACTCTGGCACCCATAAGCAAGGCGTCTGGACCACTTGTGGAGACTGTCATACTGACCCGTCTAACTTTGCAACCTTTAGTTGCACGAACTGTCACCAACACAGTAATCAGACCAGCGTCACATCGGAACACAGCGGAGTTAAAGGATTCACGTATACTCCTACGAGTTGTTACAGTTGTCACCCGACAGGGAACGGTGGCGGATGATGCGGAGTCCAGCGAACATTGCATTGCTTGCCTTTGCTGCAACCTTTTCCCTCCGAGCTGCGGATACAGCGGCGGCCAAAGCGCAACGAAGTGTGTTTCACGTCAAATACGTGGCGCACGATTCTGTCTATATAGATGCCGGGACAGCTGATGATTTGGTGGAGGGGATGACTGTGGATTTAACGCGCCGCCCTCCCGGTGCAGCATTGGTCGAAACCAAAGTCGTGGGAACTGCTGTTATACGGGCAGTCGCCACGACTTCAGCGGTATGCGAGATTATCTCCAAAAACATGCCGCCAGCGCCCGGCGATGAAGCCCGCCTATCGAACGCGGGAGAAGTGACTCGCGTCCGCGCAGAGATAGCGAAGGGGAATCGAAAATACTTGCAGGTCGTCGAGTTTGATGGGAAAGATCCTCTGGAGCAGGAACAGCGAGCGTATCTTCCGAAAGCTCATCCCACCGAGCGAACTCGCATGCGGGGCAGCATCGCCATTGAAAGGAGTCAAATCAACGATCATGACTCGGCGTCTAAATCCGCGGAAAACGGTGCTTCCATCCATGTCAATTGGACGGAGATTGGCGGGAGTCATTGGAACCTGGTTGGCTATTGGCGGGGAAGCATTGCAAGCAACACCTCCAGTCAAACCACGACATTGCTTGACTTGCAGAATCGCACTTACCAGATCGGCCTTTTTTATTCAAATCCGGATGGGCTCTGGGGTATGGGATTCGGCAGGCTTTTTGTACCGGGTGCTACCAGTTTAGGTGTGTTTGACGGCGGCTATCTGACCCACAGGCTGACCAACAGTGTGAGCGCAGGATTCTTTGCCGGGACATCTCCAGATCCCACACAGTGGAACTTCACGCCGAACCGCCAAACTGCCGGAACGTTTCTCAAGATCCAGCGAGGTGACTGGGAAGGAGTCCGTTGGACAGGCACGGTTGGAGTTGCGGTGTCTCGCGTGAATTGGCGGCCTGAACGACAGTATGTATTCACCGAAAACACAATCAGCATCGGGCGAGTTGTCACGTTCTACCAGAACGCGCAGGCGGATGAGCGCAATCCCAAACTAATGAATGGGGAAACGGGCGTGCAACTGAGCCAGAGCTTCGCCACTCTTAGGTGGCAGCCGCATAAACGGATCAGCTTCGATGTGAATCACAATTACATGCGAGGCATTCCAACGTTTGATACCAGGCTTCTAGGCTCAGGTTTGCTCGATCAATATCTTTTTACGGGCTTGAGCGGTGGCATTCGATTGGAACCCATTCAGCAATTGATGATCACGGCATCGGTGGGGCAGAGCCGTCGAAATGGCGACACAAGCCATGCTCTGAACCAGTACTACGGTATTGCGTGGAAGAGGCTGCCTTGGGTGGCACTCCGCGTGGACGCCCGCTACACAAAGTTCCGCAGCAGTTTTGGAGATGGTGAATACCGATCGATTGGAGTGAGCCGCGATGTGGTCGATAACGTGCGTTTGCAATTTGAAGGTGGTATCCAGGAGATCCGCTCGCTTTTGACGAGTCAAACCAAAGCGCACTACTTAAACACCACGGTCGATTGGCCTTTTGCGCGACATTACTTTCTAACGGGAGGCTGGCTCTACTATCGGGGTCAAGCTCAGAACTATGATCAACTCTACATCTCCATGGGATACCGCATCCGATGAACCATAAGCTTGCACTCATACTCGCACTCGCACTCGGCAGCACGGCCGCAGACCTCAGCTTCGATCGATTTCTGGACCGCAGTTCGAAAGCCGCTGAGCGCGAAACTGCTTTTCTCGCATCTGTGGCTTGCACTGAGACCGTTGTGGAAACGAAGATCGGCATCAAGAATAAGCCCGAGAGCCAGAGCCGCCGTGTCTTTGATTATTTTGTTTTGGTTGACACTGCCGGCGGCGACCTATCTGTGAACGAATCCAGAATAGAACAGGGAAAGGTTAAAAACAGTAAGCAGCTTTTACAATCCACCGGGTTCGCACTTTTGTCTTTGATCTTCCACCCCTGTTTTCAGCAGAGTTTCACGATGACTGAGGAAGGAATGGAGAGCATGGACAAGCGAGTATGGCACAAAGTGAGCTTCCAATATCGACCGGGAAAACGCAGCCCTACTCTGCTAAGAACCGGAGCGCGAGAGTACCCGATTAGCTGGGAGGGTGAGGCGTGGCTAGATGAGAAGACCGGACGCGTGGGACGTATCCGCGCCCGCGTAGCTGCGCAGTTAGAAGAAATCGGCATAAAAAGCATGGAGGCGGATGTGCGCTACGGCCCGGCTGAAAATTTAGGCTCAACAACCGAGTGGGCTCCGCTTGAAGCTCTTGTGGATCTTCAGACTGCGCATCAGCACTGGCGCAACACTCATACATTTTCGAACTTCCGCAAATTTGAAGTAGATACCACAGAACAGAGGTCAAACAAACCAAAGTGATCCTAACGGAAACTCTCCCGGAAAGAACAACTCGAGTCACTGCCCACAGGTTCTGGGTGACGGTGCTGGCTCTTATCCTGTTTGGTTTAATCGCATGGGTCACCGTGCGCGGATTTGATTACTACCGTCGGCCCCTTTCAGACCGTGCGTTCCATCCGGATCACGCAGCTTTTCGCCCGGCAGGGACCATGGGCATCCGCCTTGGCCTTCTGGCGTGTTTGCTATTCGTGGCCATCTATCTCTACCCTTTGCGGAAAAAATGGAAGTTCCTCCGCTTCCTCGGATCTACGAAAAACGTGCTTGATTTTCACATTGTGATGGGCTTGGCCGTTGCTCCCATAGTTGCGTTGCATTCTGCTTTCAAGTTCGGCGGCGTTGCTGGAATGGCCTTTTGGATTATGTTGGCGGTTGTGGCCAGCGGCGTGATTGGCCGTTACCTGTACGCGCAAATACCTCGAACCAGAAAAGACACGGAGTTCTCGTTTGTCGAACTTGATCAAATGCGCATCGAATTGGCAGCCGAGCTCGAGTTTCAGAATTTTGATGGGTTGCCGGAATGGGAGCACTTCATCTCCCAGATTCACAAAGCGTCCGCGAAGCGTATGTCGCTGGTGGGTGCGCTCTTTCACATGTTGGCTCTCGACATTCGCCGTCCTTTTCAAGTAGCTGCTTTGCGCCGCCGAAACCTGGGATTCGGATCGCGACTTGTCACACTAGGCGGTTTGTTCAAGAGTAACCACAAAGAGCTTGAGGATACGATCGCTCTGGCCAAACAGCAATCCTGGCTCTCGGCGAAAATCTTTTTCTTAGATCGCGCCGCTCAAATCTTTGAACTCTGGCACGTGATTCACCGGCCATTTAGCTACGCTTTTCTGGTGCTGGCTATTCTCCACATCGGTCTTGTTATTTATATGGGGTTCATCTAGTCCGATCTCTTTATGGATACGCTCATTGCCTTTGCCTTTGCGCTTCTTGTGACCTTCTTCTTCGTTTGGCGGTATTGGCGCAACTCCATGTCTCAGTCGGGGCAGACGCCCGCCACTATTGTGTGCACGCGCTGTGGAAGTGAAACTGATTCGCGGGCAGCATTGTGCGCTCATTGCCGGACACCGCTATCCGTTTGGTCGGGCACCTCGACTTTTGGGGCTCAAAGTGCTCCAGACCAACCTCGACCCCGCGTCAATGCATCGCTTTGCATTGGCTGCGGTGCGTGTATTGAAGTTTGTCCCGAGAAGGGAACGCTGGCTCTTGTGAGTGGTAAAGC
>PMQB01000425.1 GCA_003169195.1 Bryobacterales bacterium | reverse complement strand
TAAGGTGTTGGCGGGTATCCGGGCCTTGCACGATCTGAAACGGTTTTTCCTGTTCGCTGGGTTTACGATCGTGATTTGGTCGTGCGATACGGTGACGGTGGTTATCGGCATGAAAGCGCTGGGCATGAGCATGAGTCTTTCCGTGGCGTTTCTGTTGATCACGGGTTTAGCACTCGGTTCCGTTTTGCCGTCAACTCCCGGTTATGTGGGGATTTACCAGGTTGTTGCGATTAAGGTGATGATGCCCTTCCACTATAGTAAGGACGATGCTATTGCTTACATACTGTTCTTTCAAGCTTTGCAATTTGCGAACTATGCTTTTTGGGGCATGCTGGCGCTAACTCGCAATAAGGGATTGATGGCGAATTCGGAGACGCTTTCTACTACCAGCTTGAGTTGATCTCGAGTGAGTTCTGGGTAGATGGGGAGACTCAAGCACTCGCGTGCGAGTTGTTCTGAGACGGGCAGGGAGGCGCCTGCTGCTACGTGGGCGAAACACTGCTGCTTGTGAAGCGGGACCGGGTAATAGATAGCGGAGGCGATGTTGCGTTCAGTGAGGAACTGGCGCAAGGCGTCGCGCCGATTTCCCGATACACGAACGGTGTATTGATTCCAGATGTGAAAGTAATTGGGCTGTTCTGCGGGGAGAGTTAGGCCGCTCCCTTGGAGGGCGCTGTTGTAATAGGCGGCGTTGTGGCGGCGGCGTGCGGTGTAACTCGCTAAGTGTGGGAGTTTCACGTTGAGAAAGGCGGCTTGGAGGCCGTCGAGGCGGAAGTTGCCTCCGATGAGTTTGTGGAAGTATTGCTGCTCGGCGCCGTGATTGCGGAGGAGGCGGGCCTTGGCGGCGAGGTCGTCATTGTTGGTGACGAGGAGGCCGGCGTCTCCGAGAGCACCTAGGTTCTTGGTAGGGAAGAAGCTGAAGGTGCCGAAGTGGGCGAGAGATCCGGCGGGTTGATTTTCGAATTGTGCGCCGAGAGCTTGGGCGGCGTCTTCGATGACATATAAGTGGTGAGCACGTGCGAGATCGCGAACGGCGTTCATGTTGGCCATCTGTCCGAAGAGGTGAACGGGCATGATGGCTTTTGTTTTTGGAGTGATGCGGCGGGCGGCGTCGGCGAGATTGAGGTTGAAGGAGTCGGGGTCGGAATCAACGAAGACGGGGGTGGCGCCGATGCGCGAGACGCAGCCGGCGGTGGCGAAGAAGGTGAAGGAGGGGCAGAGGACTTCGTCGCCGGGGCCGATGTTGAGGGCCATGAGGGCGAGCAGGATGGCGTCGGTGCCGGAGGAGACGCCGATGGCGTGTTTGGTGTGGGTGAGGGTGGCGGCGGATTGTTCGAAGTCGGTGACTTCGCGGCCGAGGATGAATTGGCCGGATTCGAGGACGCGGGCGAAGGCTGCTTTGAGTTCGGCGGCGAGGGCGGTGTGCTGTTGTTTGAGATCGAGAAGGGGGACCAATTTCTAGTTTCTCATTGAGGGTTGATGGATGGCTGTAGTATCAAGCAATATGCGCCTGGCGGTGATTTTCGATGAGTTAGAAAAATTCTACGGACGGCAGGCTGCTTCTTGGCCGACCGAGCCATATGAGTTTCTGGTTTGGTGGCATTGTGGTTATCCGGCGAGCGATGTGACTTGTGCGAAGGGGTGGGCGGCGCTGACTAAGGAAATTGGGATTGAGCCGGAGACACTGTTGCGTGCGAATGTAGCGAAGTTGCGCAGCGCCTTGAAGGCGGGTGGCATGGTTCCGGAATTACGCGCTGAGCGGCTGAAGGAGATTGCGCTGCGCGTTCAAAATGAGTACGCCGGTGATTTGCGGGCGGGGTTGACTGGGCCGTTAGCGAAGGTGCGAGCGGCGCTGAAGAAGTTTCCGAATATCGCCGATCCCGGGGCGGACCGCATTTTGTTGTTCGGCGGAATTGCGCCGGTGGCGGCGGTGCCTTCGAATAATCCGCATGTGTTGTATCGAATTATGCGCGGGCCGGAGCGGGAGAATTATGGGGTGACTTACCGCGAGGTGCAGCAGATGATTGAGGTGGAGAGTGCGGAAAGTTTTGATGGGCGCACGCGGGCGTATTTGCTTTTGAAGGTGCATGGGCAGAGTGTGTGTAAGCGGACGAAGCCGAAGTGTGGGGAGTGTCCGGTGCGGAGCGAGTGTGCCTATTTCGCACGTCAACGCTGATCAGCTGATTCTTCGCAACCCGGAATATCTTGGAGGCGTAGGTAAATCTCGTGACCCAACTCGCGGCCGATGCGGACCATTTCGTCGGCACCGGCGGAGGGGCCGCCGACGCGGAGGACAGCCTCAGACTTCTCTAACAACCGAATTGCGATAGGGTGGAAGATTTCGTTGAAGGCGGCGTCGCCCACGCTTTGCGAACCGGCGTGCTGAACGAGCGGGAGAGCGAGCCACTCGCCGACGATGGGGATGTGTCCAGCGCGGAAGATGGGCAGCGCGAAGGATTCCATCAGACTCACATTCTTGAGCATGAGCGCGGGATCGTCATTGGTGCCGGAGCGATAAGGGCCGGCGATTAAGATCATTTGAACTTTTGAGCTGGACACCGCGTAAGAATAGCAGGTGGTTTTGTTATTGACTGTCGATATCGATTGCCGATATCATCCGCGTATGGGTAAGTCGGCTGAGCTATTGCAAGGCACTTTGGATTTGTTGATTCTGCGGACGCTCGAGTGCGGCCCGCTCCATGGCGTGGGCATTGCGGATCGGGTGGAGCAGGTTTCGCGCGGGGTGTTTGTGGTGGGGCCTGGGTCGCTGTTTCCAGCGCTGCACAGGCTGGCGGAGAACGGCTGGATCAGTGGGGAATGGAGTGAGACGGAGACTAAGAGGCGGGTGAAGACGTACACGCTGACTGGGTCGGGGCGGGCTCGGCTGGCGGAAGAGAAGCGCAACTGGAAGAAGGTGTTTACTGCCATGAATCGGGTGCTGGCGGAGGAGGTATAAGCGATGGGACGGTTGCGCTCGTTTTGGAATTGGGTTTTTCGACGGAGTGAAGTGGAAGCCGAGTTAGACGCGGAGGTGCGGGCGTTTTACGAAACCTTGGTGAGCCGTTATCAGGAACGGGGGTTGTCGGAGCAGGAAGCGCGGCGGTTGGCGCGGCTGGAATTTGATTCGCCGGAGAATGCGAAAGAAGAAGTGCGCGATACGCGGCCAGGAGCAAGGCTGGCGTCTGTGGGCCGCGATGTGAGTTATTCATGGCGCAGGCTGCGGAAGGCTCCGGCTTTTGCGTTGGTCACGGTGATTACGCTGGCGTTGGGGATTGGCGCGAACGGGACGATTTTTTCGCTTGTCAGCAAATTTGTGTTGCGGCCGGCGCCGGTGGGAGATCCGGCTACGTTGCTGGCGATTCATACGACGCACCATAACGAGTGTTGTAACTCGTTTTCCTGGCCGTTGTTCAGTGATTTGCGAGAGCAAGCGAAAACGTTTTCCGGGCTGGCCGCGTATTTCGAATTAGTGCCGGCGTCTGTTGGCGGACAAGGCGAGCCGGAGCGAGTGTGGGGGCAGGCGGCGACTGCGAACTTTTTCGATGTGGCGCGCGTGGGCATGGAGGTTGGGCGGGGATTTCGCGCGGATGAGGAGCACCTACCCGTGGTGGTTCTTGGGCATGCGCTTTGGCAAAGGCGATTTGCCTCCGATCCGTTGATAGCGGGCAAAGCGATTGATCTCTCCGGGAAACCGTTCACTGTGGTTGGTGTAGCGCCGCCGGGATTTCGTGGGATTGACCTGATTCTCGATTGTCAATTTTGGGTGCCGATTGGCGAGCTTGACGGGCTGTTGCCGAATACGAGCAACATGGTGTCGCGTGACTATCATTGGATTGCAGTGTTTGGGAGGTTGTCGCCAGGGGTGCCAACTTCGGAGGCGAAAGCGGAGTTGGATGTGCTGGCAACGCGGATTCTAGAGGCGCATCCTAATAGCGCAGATGATGATGGGTTTCGCTTCGAACAAGCGGGATCGCTTCCACCGCGGGACCGGCCGGCCGTACTCATGTTTCTGGCGGCTTTGTCATTAGTGGCTCTGATGGTGCTTGGGATCGCAGGAGCGAATGTCGGGAATTTATTTTTGGCGCAGGCGGCCGGGAGGCAGCGTGAACTGGCAGTGCGGCTTGCGTTGGGAGCAACCCGGCGTCACCTGCTTCACCAGATGCTGACGGAAAGCGTGTTGCTTTCGTTGGGAGGTGGGCTGTTGGGTGTGGCGCTTTCGTTCTGGGCGACAAAAGGGTTGGGCGCCTTTCACGTCCCGGCGCCTGTTCCGCTGAATCTAACAGTGAGTGTGGATTGGAGAGTGATCGTCTACAGTTTCTTGTTGAGTGTGGGCACGGGAGTTTTGTTTGGACTCGCACCAGCATGGGCGGTGGTGAGGCCTATGATTGCCGCTGGAATCAAGGGTGAGGACCGGTTAGCACGGCCTGGTCGGATGTGGAGTTTAGGTAATTTGCTTGTGATCTCCCAAATTGCCATGTCAGTGGTTTTGTTATGTGCGACGGGATTGTTTTTGCGCAGTCTGGAGAGTGCCTCCAGGATCGACGTGGGATTCCGTTCAGAAGGCGTGTTGATGATGGCGGTTGACCCCAGACTACATGGATATTCGCCGGAGCGTACAACGCAATTTCTGAATCAGTTACGCGGAAGGGTGGCTGCGCTGCCGGGAGTACGGTCCGCTAGCTATACGGATGCGATTCCGCTGACGGGAGGTCATCGGAGTGATGGGTTTTATGCGGAGGGTCAGCCTGCGGCGAATAGACCGGTGGCGATCACTGAGCTTTATATGGCCGGTCCTGAATATTTCGAAACGATGGGAACGGATTTTATTGCCGGCCGTTCCTTTGCGAACGAAGCGGCGACCGGACCGAAAGTGGCGGTGGTGAATCAGGCCCTAGCCAAACGTTTCTTCCAGAATCAAAATCCAATCGGGCGGCGGGTGACCGGACCGGGCGGGAGCTATGAGATTACGGGCGTAGTTAGGAATGTGCAGTCGCGGGTTTTAGGCGAGGAGTTTCGACCTATCCTTTATCGGTCGCTGGCGCAAAATATTGGGGCTGAGCCTTCGTTAGTGGGCTATCGGATTGTGGTTCGATTTGCGCGCGATCCTGCCGCGGTGGCGCATGCGGTGCGGGAGGAGATTCATGCGCTTGATCCGACCTTGGCGATTTTCGACTCGCAAACAATGCAAGAACATTTACGGGATGCCTTGTTTTTGCCGCGATTGGCGGGGAGTTTGTTCAGCGTGTTTGGTTTGTTGGGACTGGTGCTGGCGGCAGTGGGGCTGTATGGCGTGATGAATTCGTGGGTGAGCCGGAGGACCAGGGAGATGGGGATTCGCATGGCATTGGGTGCACAAGTGGGGGAAGTGCAGTGGTTGATTGTGCGGCGCGGCCTTTTGTTGACAGGGCTGGCGATGATTCCCGGGCTGGGTCTGGCGTGGGCGGTGGCGAAACTTTTTACGAGCGCTCTTTACGGTGTGCAGCCGCATGATCTGTCTACCTTCGTGGGAGCGCCCGTGTTTTTGGCGCTCGTGGGTGCGGTGGCGTGTTGGATTCCAGCGCGGCGGGCGGCAGGAGCGGAACCGTTAGAGGCACTGCGGCACGAATAGTGGAGCGACGGTTGCCGACTCGGAATCAACACTCATGAGAGCGTCATTTTGAGTCTCGTTTTGGCTGCCTGCAGTTCTTGCCAAATAGCACTGCCCGCAATCAGGCTTCCGTTCGGCAATTCCAGATCTTGCGTTGCCACCAGATCTTTTTCCCAGCGATAAATAACTCGCGCCACCGCATCGAAGACATAGATGTGCGAAACGCCGGCCTGTTCGTAGTTTCTGCATTTTTCAGTCAGTTCCTTGGTTTGATCCTCGGAACGGATTTCAATCACCAACGACAGTTTGGTTGGATAGCGTTCATCTCCTTCAGGAAGAATGGCAACGTCGGGTCTAGGCTGCCAATCGCGCCTTGCTTTGAAGTCGAATTCGCCTCCGGATTCGTAGCCTGCCGCGCTCAGCAACTGCATCAAAATCCTCTGCAATAAAGCATGCAGCTTATCAGGCACAGGCTTGCGCACCGCCTTTCCATACCAATACTCCCAGCCGGATTCGCTGCCGTAGAGCTTGTCGAATTCTTCGACCGTGAGGAATTGCGGAGCGGTGGCCATGACTTCAATATACCGAGAAAGGCGATCCTTCTCCGCAGAGTGCCAAGTTGCGTGTAGACTCTGGTTCCTGATCTCCTGGCTGAGGTTTGCGCTAAGAGCTGTGCCTCGCTTGTTGCGCGCCCTACCGTTTGTCGTGAGAACACTCTCAGAACTGGCCTCGCGGGGTGAAATCAAAGAAGCAATGATGTGCCTTGGCCGACCGGCGCTGGCTCGTGCGCGGGAGTTTTTATTGGTTGCTGCTTACATATTACTGCCGGCTTTGGTGCTGGCTTGCTGCTACACAAACAAGCATGGGCATATGATGGTCTACGCCACAATGACAACTCGCTTTTTTGTTTTTCTCTTGCTCGGCGTGTGTTCCGCCGGACACCTTCTGATGGCTGCCGATGGGCCGCCTGTTTGGGCGTACGGTACTTCGCCGGAAGCGGCCGCGGGGGCTCCACCAAAGGGCGCGCCCGACACAAGCATCAAACATCTTGCCGACAGCCAAGGTGCTTTTACGAAGGCGCAAATTGGCGACCGGTTCGCACCGGCAGATTGGTATCCGGGTGATCATCCCGTGATGCCTGAGATCATTTCGCATGGGCGCAAACCCGAGGTCTGGGCGTGTGGGTTGTGCCACTACCCGAACGGCAAGGGGCGGCCAGAGAATGCGGGCGTTGCCGGATATTCTGCGCCGTATTTCATTGAACAGATGCGGAAGTTCCGAGAGGGCGAACGCAGCAGCGCGGACAAGCGAAAGAATAATACTAACGTCATGATTGCCATTGCGAAAGCGATGACGGATGACGAGATCAAAGCGGCGGCGGACTACTATGCTGCGATGAAGTGGACGCCCTGGATTAAGGTAGTGGAAACGAAGACAGCGCCTAAGACCTACACGAATGTAGGTATGTACCTCCCATTGGAGGGAAATGAAAAAGAGGCGATTGGCGAACGAATTATCGAGACTCCCGTGGATGCGGAAGAGACGGAGGGTTTGCGGAATCCGCGCTCGGGATTTATTGCTTATGCACCGATTGGGAGTGTGAAGAAGGGCGAAGCGCTGGTGACAGGGAATCATGGCAAGAGTGTGGCGTGCGGAGTTTGTCATGGAAGTGACTTGAAGGGACTAGGTCCCGTGCCCGGTTTGGCGGGACGGTCGCCGAGTTATCTCGTGCGTCAGATGTATGACATGCAGCAAGGCACGCGGCACGGGAATTGGACCGAGTTGATGAAGCCCGCTGTGAATGGGTTGAGCAGCGAAGATTTGTTGAACATTGCGGCGTATTTGGCGTCTCGTACACCTTGAGGTGAACTATGATGCAAACGGTTCGCTACGCGATTCGTAGTCTTGGCCGCACGCCCAGCTTTACGATTGCGGCGCTGGTGTGTTTGGCGCTTGGGATTGGCGCGACTTCGGCTATTTTTAGCATTGTGAATGCGGTGGTGTTGCGGCCGCTGCCTTACCCCGATTCGAGCCGACTGATTCGTATTTATACGGAGTTTCCCACCTTTCCTGGTGGCGGGTTGCACAAGTTTTGGGTTTCCGACTCGGAGGTATTCGATCTTCAGAGGGCCGCGAAATCGTTTGACTTGCTGGGCGCATCAGCCACAACCGGCGTGAATCTGGCGGGTGTCAATCAACCGACTCGCGTGACGGCAACGTTCGAGAGCTGGGAGGTTCCCAGGATGTTGGGTGTGCAGCCGGCGATGGGGCACCTGATCACGAAGCAGGATGATGTGCCAGGTGCGACGCCAGTGGTGATGTTGTCTTACGGACTGTGGAAGCGAGTGTTCGGAGGTGATCGGAACATCGTTGGCAAAGAGACGCTTTTGAATGGAAGCAAGGCCACCGTGATTGCCGTGATGCNNATCCCAATCATGTGAACCCGGGCGGACACAACTACGATGTGTTGGGACGCCTTGCGCCGGGAGTGAGTCTGACGCAAGCGCGGGAGGAAATGACGCGGTTAGTGGCCCGATGGGGCGAAACGGATTCGCCGAACCACCACGCTTTTACTCCGAGAAATCATTACCCCAGCATGTATTCGTTTTATGACGAAGTGGTGGGCGGAGTTAGAAAGGCAATGCTGCTGTTGTTGGGTGCGGTGGTGCTGGTGCTGTTGATNNCCTGGCCAAGCAATTTGTGATTGAAGGATTGGCACTGTCTTTGGCTGGTGCGCTGCTGGGTGTGTGCGTGGCCTTTGGGAGTTTACTGTTGATTGCATCGGCCAATGCGGGCAGCATTCCGCGCGCGAGCGAGATTGCGTTGAACTTGCCGGTGTTGGGCTTTACTCTGGGTGTTTCGGTTTTGATTGGTGTGCTGTTTGGGCTCGCGCCGTTTGTGCACGTGTCGGCGGTGCGAGTGTTTGAAACGCTGAAGAGCACAAGTGGCCGTACCTCTTCGGGTAAAGCTTCNNGATTTCGGAATGTCCTGGTGGTAGCGCAGGTGGCGATGGCCTTCGCCCTGTTAGCCGGTGCGGGCATCATGCTGCGGAGCTTCTGGAAATTGCAGGAGGTGAATGCGGGCTTCAACCCGAGAGGGCTACTGACATTTAGCCTCTCACTGCCGGATGCTACTTACAAAGACGAGGTAACGAGAAATCTCTTTTGGTCGAATTTACAGGAGCGTTTGCAACGGATTCCCGGTGCGCTTTCCGTAAGCATGGCGAGTGGCGTGCCGCCGGTGCGGCGCGAAGTGGACAATGATACACAGATTGAGGGCTTTGTGCATGTACCGAATGGACCGATCGAAAACGTAGCGTTTTATCAGGCGGTAGGGGAGCAGTTTTTTCAGACGATCGGCGCGCGGCTGGTAGATGGGCGATGGCTGAATGCGAGCGATGAGAGTAAAGAGGCGCCGGGTGTGATGGTGAACGCGGCGATGGCGCGCACGTTTTGGCCGCATGAGCCGGCGGTAGGTCATCGCGTCAAGCCTGGAGGTGCGCCTTGGTGCCGGGTGGTTGGTGTGGTGGCGGATATCAAAAATGCAGGTTTGGATAAACCGGTAGGGACGGAGTTGTTCTATCCGTATAAGCTATCTCCCCCAAGCAACTTTGATGTGCTGGTTAAGACGGAAGGCGATCCGATGAGTCTAGTGGGCCAAGCGCGGCGCGCAGTGGCGGCGATTGATCCGAGTTTGCCTTTGGCGAAGGTGCGAACGATGGAGGATGTGGTGGCGGCGTCCACTACACGGCCAAGGTTCCTGACGCTCATCTTGGGGATGTTTTCGCTGCTGGCATTGTGTTTGGCGGCGGTGGGGATTTATGGCGTGATTGCCTATTCGGTTGAGCAGCGGACCGCGGAATTTGGAATCAAGATGGCACTGGGCGCGGAGCCGCAGCAGGTGCTGACGCAAGTACTAAGGCAGGGGCTGACGCTAGGTTTGATTGGCGTGGCGATTGGACTTTCAGGCGCGTTGCTGCTTACACGGTTCTTGGAGGGAATGTTGTTTGGAGTTTCGAGATCCGACCCATCTTCCATGGCTGTGACGGCCGCTGTATTGGTCTTCGTTTCGGCATTGGCTTCGCTATTTCCCGCGTTGCGAGCAATGCGGGTTGAACCTGTACGGGCGTTGCGTTATGAGTAGTGGCAAAATGAAGGACTATGCCTGTTGCGCTCATCACTGGAGCGTCCACCGGAATTGGACGTGAACTGGCCTTTATTGCAGCCGAAAACGGATATGACCTGGCACTGGTAGCGCGCACCGCAGCGCCGCTGGAGGTGGTGGCCACTGAAGTCACGCGCAAACATGCACGCAAGGTATTGATTTTTCCGGTGGATCTTTCGGAGCCGAATGCGGCGATTGGGTTGATGGATTCGATTGGGAAGGCAGGCATTGCAGTCGATGTGTTGATCAATAACGCGGGCTTTGGATTGGTGGGAAAAGTTTGGGAGTTGCCCGATTATCAACAGATGCAGATGGTGCAATTGAACATTGGGGCATTGACGCAACTGACACGGCTGTGTTTGCCGGGCATGGTGGAGCGGCGATTGGGTTATGTGTTGAATGTTGCTTCCACGGCGGCGTTTCAACCGGGGCCATTGATGTCGGTCTACTATGCCTCGAAGGCGTACGTGGTTTCGTTTTCGGAGGCAGTTCACAACGAAGTGAAAGAGTTCGGAGTGAAGGTGTGCTGCCTGTGTCCCGGGCCGACGCGCACGGAGTTTGTGAAGCGCGCGGGTATGGGTAACTCGAAGCTCTTTGAAGGCGGGCATGTGATGAGTGCGGCCGAGGTGGCGCAGATTGGTTGGAACGCGATGATGAGTGGGAAGTCATTGGTGGTTTCGGGCGCGCTAAATGCCACCATGGCGTTTCTCACGCGATTTGCGCCGCGGCAAATGATGGCGAGCATTGCGCGGTCACTTCAGGAAACAAAGTAGATACAGATGCTGCGTGAGGTGGCGCTGCTGTTCCTGAAGCTGGGGACGATTGGCTTCGGAGGTCCAGCGGCGCACATTGCGATGATGCGGCAGGAGGTTGTGGAACGACGCCGATGGTTGAGTGAGGCGGAGTTTCTGGATCTGTTGGGTGCAGCGAATTTGATTCCGGGGCCGAGTTCCACGGAGTTGGCGATTCATGTTGGATTGCGGTTGTGTGGCTGGCGGGGATTATTGGTAGCCGGGGCGTGCTTTATTCTGCCAGCCGCGCTGATGGTCACAGCGATTGCTGCGGCGTATGTGCGATTTCACACATTGCCGCAAGTGGCGGGTGTCATGTATGGGATCAAGCCAGTGGTGGTGGCGATTGTGGCTCAGGCGGTTTGGAACTTAGGCCGGGCGTCACTGCGAGGTTGGCTGTTGCGGTTTGTGGCGGGAGCGGCGGTCTTGATGACGGCGTTGGGTGACGAGCAGATAGTCACGTTGCTGGCATGTGGCGCGGTGGTCACGGTCGTGCGTATGCCGCGGTCACTGGCACTTTGGATTCCTGGAGCCTTGATTGGAGGTGGACTGGCTGTGAGTGAGCCAGTAACACTGAGCCGGTTGTTCTGGGTGTTTGTGAAAATCGGGGCGGTCGTGTTTGGGAGTGGCTATGTCTTATTGGCGTTTTTGCAGGCTGACTTGGTGACACATCTGCACTGGTTGAACGCGACAGAGTTGTTGGATGCAGTGGCAGTAGGGCAGGTGACACCAGGTCCAGTGTTTACGACGGCGACGTTTATTGGGTACTTAGCGGCAGGCATGCCAGGAGCGGCGGTAGCGACGTTAGGGATCTTCTTGCCGGGCTGGATTTTGGTGGCGCTGAGTGGACCGCTGTTGCCGCGGGTGAGACGTTCGGTGGTGGGCAGTGCCTTCCTGGATGGAGTTACGGCGGCGTCGGTCGGGCTGATTGCTTGGGTGTTGCTGCTGTTGGGGAAGGCTGCGCTGGTTGATGTGATCACCCTGGCAATTGTGTTGGTGAGTGTCGGGCTGCTGTTTCGATATCGAGTTAATGCAGCATGGCTGGTGTTGTTGGGAGGTTTGGTTGGGTTGTTGTGTACATCCATTAAGCAACATCAAATTTGACGCCTTGAGCAAGAGGTAACTCGCGACCGTAGTTGATGGTGTTGGTGGCGCGGCGCATGTAGAGTTTCCATACGTCGGAACCACTTTCGCGGCCGCCGCCGGTTTCTTTTTCGCCACCGAAAGCACCGCCAATTTCTGCTCCAGAGGGGCCGATGTTTACGTTGGCGATGCCGCAATCGGAGCCCTCGGCGGAGAGGAATTGCTCGGCTTCACGAAGGTCGTTGGTGAAGATAGAGGAGGCGAGGCCTTGGGGGACGTCGTTATGGAGACGGATGGCTTCGTCTAAGTTGTGGAAGCGGAGCGCGTAGAGAAGCGGCGCAAAGGTCTCACGTTTGACCGTGGGCGTTTGCTCTTTCATCTCGACTAAAGCGGGGCGTACGTAGATGCCTTTGGGGCAGGAAGGGACATTGACGCGCTCACCTCCAGTTATGGCAGCGCCGGAGGCTTTGGCTTCGGAGAGGCTCTGCTGCATGCTATCGAAGGCTCGGCTGTCAATGAGTGGACCTACCAGGGTGTTGCTCTCGCGCGGATCTCCGACGTTGACTGAGGCATAGACTTGCTTCAGGCGGGGCAGGAGTTTGTCGTAAACGTTGTCATGAACTAGTAAGCGGCGGAGACTGGTGCAGCGCTGGCCGGCGGTACCCATGGCGGAGAAGGCAATGCCGCGGAGAGTGAGATCGAGATCGGCTGACTCGCAGACAACAGCGGCGTTGTTGCCTCCAAGTTCCAGGATGGCGCGCGCGAAACGGTCGGCGAGTCTAGGTCCGACTTGGTTGCCCATGGCGGTGGAGCCGGTGGCCGAGACTAAGGGGACTTGGTGACTGGCCACTAGCGTTTCGCCAATTTCTTTGTGTCCGTTCAAGACGGCTGAAAGGCCAGCCGGTGCATTGCCAAATTTGGCAATGGCGCGCTGGAGGAGGGCTTGGGTGGCTAAGGCGGTGAGTGGCGTTTTCTCGGACGGTTTCCACACGACTGAGTTGCCGCAGACTAATGCGAGTGCGGCGTTCCACGACCAGACGGCGACGGGAAAGTTAAACGCGGAAATGATGCCAGTGACGCCGAGCGGATGCCAGGTTTCCATCATGCGATGGAGCGGGCGTTCGGTAGCGATGGTGAGGCCGCAGAGTTGGCGCGAGAGGCCGGCGGCGAAAGTACAGATGTCTATCATCTCTTGCACTTCGCCGAGACCTTCGGAAATAATTTTGCCGGCTTCCATGGTGACGAGGCGGCCCAATTCGGTCTTGGCGGCGCGCAATTCTTCGCCTAACAAGCGAACCAACTCGCCGCGTTTTGGAGCAGGGACTTTGCGCCATTCGCGAAAGGCTTGATGAGCGGCCTCAATTGCGAGGCTGGCTTGGGCTGCGGTGCTGACCGGCACGTTGCCGATGACTTCGCCGGTGATGGGCGTGTGCACCGGCAGGTCGCCGCCTTCGTATGCCGCGCTTGGCACTCCCAGTTGGGCGAGGATCTGCGCGGTCTCTTGCTGAATCGTCTTCACATCTTTAAGATGCCACTTGTTGAATTGAGCTAACCTAGGGAATTATGGTTAAGAACGTTCTCGGCACGGCATTGCAAACGTGCTGCACAAATCCGCTTACCGGCTTTTATCGCGATGGGAAATGCAATACCGGTCCAGATGACTTGGGGAAGCATACGATTTGCGTGCAACTGACTGACGAATTTCTGAAGCATCAGGCGTCGATTGGCAACGATTTGATTACGCCGAGGAAGGAGTATGGATTCCCGGGGTTGAAGGCTGGGGACCATTGGTGTGTTTGCATTGAGAGATGGAAAGAGTCTTACGATGCGGGGATAATTGGCGCGGCGCGGTTGGAAGCGACGCATGAGAAGGCACTGGAAGTGGTGACGATGGAGATGTTGCTGCGGAGTGCGAGTTTGAAGAGTACACGGGCCAACTGAGGTTACTGGCGCGTGGTGCTTTCTTTTTTCTGGCGCATGGCGATGATGCGGGCATCGGAAGCGGCTTCGACCGCTTGACGGGCTGAATCAATCATCTCTTTGTAGTTTTTCTTGGTGTAGGCGGCTTCGGCCAATTGGAGATAACCGCGGGCTTTGGCCAGAGTGAGGGCGGCGGCTTGTTGGGCTCCGTCTGCGCCGGCGATTTGGATAGCATTGCGAGCTTGATAAAGCGTACTAGTCGCTTCGTATTGCTCCATGGAGACGCTTGGCTGATTTTTCATCTGAGCAGAGGCGAGTTGCGAGGCGTGGATGTTGAGCGTGTATTGGCCGCGGGGGAGGAGTTCGGCTTTTGCCTCTACTTCTTCGACACGACCGATGGTATCGGGACGCACGGCGCTTTCGACAACAATTACGTCACTTGGATACGGCACTGAGAAATAGGGTTCTGCCGTGATGAGCAACCCGAAGGTTGAGTAGGGCGAGGTCACTTGCATGCTCGCTTTCGACGAGCCATTGGGGATGACTTCTCCGAGGTTGACAGCCTTACCATCGGGCGTGATGGCCCAGAGCACGTAAGTGAGAAATTCGGTGCCGAAGATGGTGGGTGGGTCGAGTTTCTTGATATTCAGGTCAATCTTCGTGTAGCCGTTTTTCACTTCCACGGTGGCGCGGCCTTCGGCCTTATAGAGCAGGACGGTTCCTTTGAGATCGATCTGAGTCGGGCCGACATGACGTTGAAAGTTGACAGCCTGTAAGGCGCGCTGCACGACGGTGACCGTGTAGATGGGGACGCGGTCGTTGGTTTGCGGTATGCATAGAGTCGCGAACAAAAAGAAAAAGGGCAGGATCTTCATGAAACCTCGCAAGTGCGTCAGTGAGGTTGGACGAACTGTTTCAGGGGATGTTTCAGAATATTTAGTTCCAATCGCCCAGACTTTCTACCCAAGCGGCGGAACTATCGCGCAGCCAGCCGTCTAATTGGGCCGGTTCTTTCAACTGCTGGCCGCGTTTGCGGGAGACGGCGGCATACGCGCATTCCATTTCGTCAAGAGCGGTCATGTCGACGAATAGTTTTTCGAACTGGGCCACGGGAAAGACATCTTCCTGACCTTTTCCCCAGCGCTTCTTCACATCCTTGAGGGTGATGTAACTGGGCATGCGGCCGGCGAGACGGCGTACTGCTTCGGCAGTTTTTTCAGAGTCATGCAGGTCTGTGCGGGAAAGTGCGAAAACGGACAAGAGCTTGTCGATATCGATCCAAAAGGTGTTGGAGTTGTAGTAGGAAAGATTGGCCTCGATCTTTTCGGAAGGCAGTGCGAGGCCCTCGACTAAGCGCAACTGACCGTTGACGCGTGCGAGGCCGCCGCCGTGATCGTCGACCTGGCGGCTGATGACCTCGATAGTCATGGCTGCCTTGCGGTCTATGTGAAAACCGAGCAAGCCGGCATCGAGATTTGCGCCGACGGTATCGATGTTGTGCATCATCAGGTATTGCAGTTGCGGGTGCTCTTGCAGCAAGCGCAGCAGCACGCCGTTGCGCAGCATGTTAGGAACTTCGTACCAGTGGCCGGTGGGATGAAGGCACTGGAGTGGGAGGTTGTCGGTATAATCGGCACCTTCGGGGCCTTGCATTGCCCATTGAATAAGGGCGGCGTGGAGGCTATCGCGCATTTTTTCTTTTTGCACGTCGAGTTCTTGCTGGGGCATTTCCTCCCAGGCGAAACGGAGATCGCGGGCCATGGGAATGAGGCGCAGGCCGATGCTGCGGCCGGGCGAAAGGATCACTTGTCCCTGATAGCCCCAGTTCTTTTCGCGCGTGACGGTTTTCTCGATGGGCGCGTGGGTGAGATAGCTGGTGGTGATGACGTGCGGGACGAGAGCACCGGCTTCGCGGCTGGTTTTGCGACTCTTGGCTAAGTGGACTTCGACGAAGGTACGCCACTGGCCGCCGAACTTACTGAAGGGGTTGAGGGCTTTGACTGCACCTGCGCCGCGAGTCCAGCGAGTGCCCGCGCCTCCGGCGAGGGAGACGACGGCGACTTTGCCTTCTTGCAGCGCTTTCATGCCGAGTGCGCGATATTTGGGGTCTAACTCAGTGCGCGCATCGAAGACGTCGCCGGGTTCCACATCATCAATCTTGGCGGCGGGGGGCAGACGATTTTGGGCTAGACCTAAACTGCCACTTTGTAAGCCGGCTTTGATGCGTTCGTGTTCTAACGGGTCAAAGCCGTACTCTTTGAGTAACTCGGGGAGTGACTTGGTTTTGATTGTGACAGCGGAATCAGTCGAGGGTAGGAGCCGGTCGAAGAGGTCTTGGACGATGCCGGAGTAGCGTGGGTTGGTGCGCGAGGCGGCGCCCAGCCGGTCGAGTTCCTTGCGGCGGGAGGAGGGCATGAGTCGCTGATCCATACGGAGCAGCCCAGGGACAATGAGCGCATAATAGCGCGCAGGCATGAGGCTGGAATCGCCAGTGAGGAGTTGCGCCACAGTGCCGTGTTCATTGATTTGGAAGTCATAGACCACGGGATTCATGGCAAAGGGAACGGATTCTTCCATCTGCTGTTTGGTGGCGTGCATGATGGCCTGCAAACGATCTTGCGCGCGAGCTTTGGTGTCGGGGCTGAAGATGAAACCCATACCGCCGCCAGCCATGCCGCCCAACATCCAGAAGCCCCAGAAATTGTTTTGGAATTCGGCGCGAGCTTGGGAGATTAATGCTTCGGTGTAAGCATTGCTGGCCCAAGGGATGATGCTTTGGATGGGGCCAAAGAAGTTCTTCTCCGTTTCGCGGCCCAGGCCTTGGACGTCGCCGGCGCGCAATGCGGCCAAGACTTCCTCTAGAATGCCGATCGCTTTTTGGCGGGCGGACCACTCAGTGGGAGAGCGGAGCAAATATTTCTCAGTGACCATCTCGAGAATGGGGCCGACGTCTTGCGCCATGCCGCCGTGAACCAAAACCAGACTCTTTTGGAGTTTTTCGCGGGCTTGTTCTGTGATGTCAGTCGTAGAAAATACAGTGTGACCTGGGAGGAGGCGACCGCGACTTACGCCAAATTCCGGGTCACCCGGGTGAGCTTCCTGACCCTGAATCAACTTGATACCGGGCCACACACCTCCGGAATCCTGCCAGCCACCGCCCGAACCTCCCAACCACTCACCCAAGATGGCGCGAGCGGCTACCAGACGGCGATCACTTTCCTGCAACTCGCCGGTGAGAGTGTGGATTTGATTGGTGGCGCGCATGCAAACGGAGATGAGACCGGCGAGCAGGTTGGTAGACACGGCGAGGCGCGAGCCTTTTGGGATATTGCGAACTCTGCTGACTAACTCTACGCCGCGACCTTCACCTACCAGACTGCGGAGAAGGGAACTGATGGGTTGGGTGGCACCTTCCATGGCAGGCGGAACCAAACCAGAGGCAATGACGGCGGCTTTCAATAAACCCAAGTAGTCGCGAGCGAAATCAAAGATCTCAGCGAAGGTGGAGATATCGGCGGTGGCGCTTAAGTCAACGCTAGTGAGGCGAAGCACGGGTTCGTCAATGACACGGAAATAGGCTTCTACGGGAGGCCGGACCTGTTCGGAGTCATCGCCGCGCACGGCCAAGTCAATGGAGATGTTGAGGACTTTGGCACCCTCGGGATAATCCATCCCAAGAAAGAAGATGTCACTCCAGCCGCTATGAGTGAGATCCATGCGCACAGGAGTGGATTCCTTGAGGATTGGGTAAGGCTCGTTTTGTGACTCGCGCTTGAGCAGTTCGGGCCGGATCACTAATGGATAGTCAGTGGGATGACCGATGCGCGACATCCACTGATTACCACGAACGGAACGCACACTGCGGCGCACCTGATCGGCAAGAGTTTTGAATGCCAGGCCGCGGTAGGTGGCGGCGTAGGCACTGGCTAAAGCTCCATTCAGACCGTTCGATTTCGCGGCGCGACGCAAGATCTCACTCGCTTCTTCGAAACGACGGCGAAGGAGATTTGCGGTGGCATCGAAAGGAATGAGTCCAGGACCTTGTAATTCCGGGCGATCGGGCAGGTGGAAGCGATAGATGGCGTAGAGGAAAAACAGGGCGCGAACGCGTTCATAGAGGTTATCATTCTTGCGCCAGAACTGGTCTAGAGCAGCGCACTCGGCCAATAGCTCCGGAGTAGACGCATGTTTGGCGAATTCATCGACTGACTGATTGCGGACGGCTGGGTCGAGCGAACTGATGATGTCAGTCAGTTTCATTCGCACTCTTCTCGTTCCTTTGGAGAGCTAAGTTTTCGAGGAGTTGGGTGAGGACCAGGTCGCGATCTTGGCCGGAGAGTGCGAGGGCGAGTTGTGCTTGGAAGAGACCATATTTCACACCTACGTCGTAGCGTCTGCTTTGTAGCTCAAGGGCCAGGTATTGCTCGCGATTGGCGAGTTCGGCCAACACTCCCGAAACAGTGGCGCCTTTCTGGCCGTTTGAGTGTTGCTCCAAGAGTTCCATGAAGGTGGGAGTGAGTACGTGCATGCCAAAGAAGCAAAGGTAATGGCCAGCGCGCAACCCGGAGACATTGAGTGATTGTTCAGCCTCTGTGGGAGTGGGCTTCTCCAGGACGCGTTCCACTTTGTAGAGATCTTGTTTACCGGGAAGGCGCTGACCGCCAATGGCTCCGTAGCGTTTCAGCTGTGTCTCGCGGGTAGACTGTACGGCTGAGATGGAGCACCCCTCTTGAGACGCGACCTCCACAAGTGTTTTGGAGCTGTGCGTGCCATTGGTGCCGACATACAGATGATCGCCCACGAGGTGAAGAAACGCTTCGCCACGAAGAAAGCTACGGGCGGAGTACAGAGCGTTGGCATAACCGGAGGCTTCCACTTGATGAATAAACTGCACGGTGCGATCGGCAACGGAGCGGGTATAAGCGGCCTCATCCCCGGGCGAGATGACAACGGCGATGTGATCGATATTGGCGCGGCGGATTTCTTCAATAATGGTGCGGAGGACCGACTTTTCGTGGCCGTCCCGATCAATCACTGTTTGCAACGCGAGCGTTCGCTGCTTGGGCGCTGCTGCGGTGACGACTGCCTTCGGTATATTCATGCGTAGGTTTCCTTGCATTTTAGCTTGCTACAGCCTCGGGGACAGATATTCCGGATAACGGAGAGCGTCTTTCTGCGGCTGCTCGGCTTTGTTTACCTGGCGGCGTTTGGGTCTTTGTGGCCGCAAATGGCCGGTTTGATTGGTGCGAATGGAGTTTCGCCGGCGGCCAGCACACTGGCTGCCATGCATGCCGACTATGGATGGCGCGCATATTTGTATGTGCCGTCGGTGTTCTGGTTGTTTCAGAGTGACGCTGCCCTGCAATGGATTTGTGCGCTGGGCTGTGTGGCGGCGTTGTTAATGATGATGGGAGTGGTGGTGCGGAGCGCGGCGTTGGGGGCGTATGTGTTGTACCTCTCACTCGTCACCATAGGGCAGCCGTTCACCTCTTTTCAATGGGACGCGCTGTTGTTGGAGGCGGGATTTCTGGCGGTGTTTGCAGGGTCGGCTCTGTTGCCTTTGGCCTACCGCTTTTTATTGTTTCGTCTCATGTTCGAATCGGGGTTGGTAAAACTGACATCGGGGGATGTGAACTGGCGCAACCTGCATGCACTCCGCTATCACTTTTTTACACAGCCGCTGCCGACCCCGCTGGCGTATTATTTTGACCAGGCCCCCGGATGGTTGCTGGATGGGTTGACTCTCAGCACGTTGGTGCTTGAACTGATTGTGCCATTCTTCCTTTTTGCATATCCGAAACGAGTGCGACAAACTGCCGCATCGCTTTTAGTGATACTGCAATTGTTCATCGCGCTGACCGGAAATTTTGCATTTTTCAATATGCTGACCATGGCTCTGTGCGTATGGGCATTGGATGATGAGTGTTTTGGGAGGTGGCCGAAATGGAGTCTCCCGCCGGTGGCGCGCTTTCCGAAGACTCTCAACGTGGCAGTGGGTGCAGTGATCACACTGAGTCTGTTAGAAGTGTTTGCGCTGGCACCTCCGTTCCTCGAATCGTTTGAAATTGTGAATCCGTACGGCTTGTTTGCGGTGATGACAACGACACGAATGGAGTTGGTGATTGAAGGTTCAAACGATGATGTCCACTGGGTGCCCTATGAGTTTCCGTTCAAGCCGGGGCCAGTGACTCGGCCACTCCCAGTAATAGCTCCCTACCAGCCGCGATTAGATTGGCAGATGTGGTTTGCGGCGCTGGGGCAGCCAGAGAGCAACGTTTGGACGAGGACTTTAGTTTTCAGATTGTTAGCGGGGCAAAAGGAGGTACTGAGTCTCTTAGAACCAACTCCTTTCGCCAAACCTCCTCGGTCGATCCGTATCCAAGCTTACAGTTACAGCTTCACGGATGAGGGGGAGCGGAAGAGGGATGGGGCGATTTGGCGGCGGAAACTACTGGGTATTTGGTTTGGTCCTGTGACTCTGGATACTCAAAAGTTCTGAATCTATCGACACCTGATGAAAATTCTTGATGTTATTGCATAGATTTGTTATTGCAGAAGTTTGCAGGGCGGAGTATAGTATGTTTAACAAAAGCGGTTAATGCACGACCCACTCAGTATTAAACGCTTTTACCTCCGAGGTTGAGGACTCGGACTTAGTCCGAGTCCTCAACATAAAAAATCCCCTCTGTTTGCGTTATATAATTCACAGGTCGTTATCCTAATCCACATGGAGAGACCATGTCTATGACCCCGCGCAGGCGGCGTTTTTTGAGTTCGCTCGGCGGCGCTGCTGCGTTTCTGACGGGCACAGAGGTAAGTGCAAACCAGAGTACTGCTGCTACCGCGGGCGGCGCTTCATTACTTCCGTCCTATGCAATACTCCATAACTACCGTACTTTGAAGCAGTCTAGTTTTGACAGAACTGGCGGGAATCGCGATTTCTGGCACATTGCTCCGGGCGAAACGCTGGAAGTTTTTAAGGCAAGCGGGCCCGGTATTATTACTCACATTTGGTACACGATCAACGCCAGGAGCGGGCATCATCTGAAGGAGTTGGTGATGCGGATTTATTGGGAGGGCAACGTTAAACCGAGTGTCGAGGTGCCGGTGGGCGATTTCTTCGGTTTGAATCTGGGCGATTACTTTTTATATCAATCGGCATTCTTGAACTGTTCTTCGGTAAAGGCGCTGAATAGTTATTTCGCGATGCCTTTTCGGAGGGAGGCGCGGATCACGATCACGAACGAGGGTAAGCAGCCGGTGGATTCGTTTTACTCGAACATTGATTATCAGCTAGTACCATCCTTACCCGACAACGCGTTGTATTTCCACGCGCAGTACCGGCAAGCGATTCCCAACCAAGCGATTCCCGCGGTGGCGGGCCAGCCGCAAGTGAATCTGGATGGGAAGGACAACTACGTTTTCTTTGAGACGCGCGGTAAGGGCCAGATGATGGGCGTGACGTTTGGCGTTGTGCAAAATCGTGATGGCTGGTTTGGCGAGGGCGACGAAATGATTTTCATTGACGAGCCTACGAAACCGGTGATTACGGGGACGGGTACGGAAGATTATTTGTGCGGCGCGTGGGATTTCAATGGGATTCCGTTCGCCAATCTGTACAACGGTGCGCCGTATATTTCGATCGCGGAACGGGCCGGTGGACGCTATTGTGTTTACCGTTGGCACGGCGATAATCCGGTGGCTTTTGATAGTTATTTGAAACACACGATTGAGCATGGGCATGCCAATGACCGGGCGGATTGTTTTTATTCGGTGGGGTATTGGTATCAGACGGAGCCATTCACGGATTTTCCGGCGTTGGCGGCGGTAGGAGATCGTTGGCCGGCATTGAAGACGTAGGGCACCCAATGCGCGCAGGGCGGTGAGTGGATTTGTCGCCCGTCCCGCCGGGTTGCTGCAGCCAGCGGCTGGCGGGGCGCATGGTTGCTGTTAAACCGGATAAAACTGAGGATAAAAACTGCGTCTGACCCCTTTATTTACTCTTCGGTGACATAACGGAGTAGGGGTGAAAATGATGTAAACGTGGTAAACGACTCGGCCGTCCCGGGATTTTGACTAGCAGGGGCGCAGTTAGCGGAGGCGCGGGGCGATTTTGGTGCCTAGAATTTCTATGGCGCGCAGGGTTTTTTCGTGGGGGAGAGTGGAGACGCCCATTTGAAAGGAGATGCGTTCAAGACCCCCCAGCGCTTCGTTCACGTATAGGAGCTTTTGGGTGATCGTGTCAGCCCCGCCGATGAGGAGTGCGCCGGTAGGTCCACGAAGGGCGTCGAACTGTGCGCGTGTGGTGGGAGGCCAGCCGCGTTCTTTGCCGATTTCGGTGAAGGTGTGGGCATAACCGGGAAAGAAGTCGTCGGCTGCTTGTGAGTCGGTGTCTCCGACAAAGCCGATAGAGTGCAGACCTACTTTGAGTTGTTCGGCTGGGTGACCGGCGCGGCGGCCCGCTTCGCGGTACATGTCAATGAGTGGACGGAAGCGGCGGGGTTCGCCACCTATGATGGCCACCATGAGTGGGAGGCCGAGAACTCCGGCGCGGACGAATGAGGCGGGTGTACCTCCGACACCGACCCAGATGGGCAAGGTGTCTTGTAGAGGGCGTGGATAAACGGCTTGGCCCGTGAGGGCGGCACGGTGTTTGCCAGACCAATGAACGTTGGTACTATCGCGGAGTTTCAGCAAGAGATCGAGTTTTTCGGCAAAGAGCGAATCATAGTCTTCAAGTTTTAGCCCGAAGAGTGGGTAAGACTCCACGAACGAGCCTCGACCTGCTACGATTTCGGCGCGGCCATGGGAGATCAAGTCGAGAGTGGCGAACTCCTGGAACACGCGCACAGGGTCGGCCGCACTGAGCACGGTTACCGCACTGCCTAGACGAATTTTCTTTGTGCGGGCGGCAGCCGCGGCCAGGATCACAACGGGGGCAGAATCCAAGAATTCTTCGCGGTGATGTTCGCCGATGCCGAAGGCGTCGAGACCGACTTGGTCGGCCCATTCAATTTCGGCGAGGAGGTTTGCCAGGCGATCTTCCGGCTTGAGTCGCAGACCCGTGACCGGGTCTGCGATGGAGGCCGCGAAACTATCGATACCAATTTGCATTTTGTGGATCAGTTCTGGACTTGGCTTTGGAAGATGCCGGTGAAAGCGGAGCGGACACTGGCGAAGACGAGGAACCAGAGGACGACGAAGATGGCGGCCAAGGGCAGACCCTCGATCTGCATGGTGACGTGGAAAATGAGGATATTCACAAGGACGGGTCCGAGAAGCGTCAAGGCCAACGGGACGTAGCGATTCGCGAGCAACAAGATGGCCGCCAGGACTTCAAGAGCGGATACTGGGAGCATATAGTGGCTTGCAATCAAGACTGTGACGTAGTCTTTTGCGAGACTGGCGGGCATAGGCGGTTGCGGTATGAAATGGAAAAAGCCGTTCAGGCCGAAAATCAAAAAGCCCAGGCCGAGCAGATAACGGGCGATAAGGGAAGCAATTTTCATGGGTTTGTCTCCTGATCAACAATTGATGTCTAAACGACATCTGTAAATTAAGTTAGCACAACGGATGTTGGTTAAGCAACATGTGCGGTATTCTAAAGATTGAGATGAGCGAGAGCTGTCAGGAAATCCTCGATCCGCGAATCCGCCGCACCCGGCAGTTGCTGCATGAGGCATTGGCAAAACTGCTGGAAAAGAAGGAGTTCGAAAAGATCTCGGTGCAGGATATCGCAGAGGCGTCGACTGTGAATCGGGCTACGTTTTACGATCACTATGCGGACAAGTTTGCTTTGCTGCAATGTATGGTGGGCGCGCGCTTTCAGGAATTTCTAAGTGTGCGGCACGTGCAATTCGATGGTGCCTGTTCAGCAGCGTTGAAAACTTTGGTTTGGGGTTTGTGTGACTATTTGGCCAGCACGCCTGGCATGGCGTGTGAACGGCAGCGGCCCATGCAGCCGCACATGGAAGCCGCGGTGATTACGGTGGTTCGGTGGATGCTTTTAGAAGGCTTGCAAAAGCATCCGTCGAGCAGACAGGTTTCTGCTGAAATGCTGGCGACCACGGTGAGTTGGGCGATTTATGGCGCGGCCAAGGAATGGCTGCAGACGCCAAATCGGAGCGGATCGGAAGAGATGGCCGAAACAGTGGTGGGGCTCATCTCTCCCATGATGGTGTGAGTTTCATTTGGTTTTCATGGCACTGCAGTTGCCGGATACATCGACGTTAAAGGTAGTAGCTTTTCCTCGTGAAATTCCAAAAGCTTTGAAGTGGAATTGACAATGGTGCGCTGGCAGTTTTTGCGTTCTTCGCTAAAGGGCGCCTTGTCGAGCTTGTCGGGCGTCATGCAGGTTTGCCTGGTTTGGGGCGCGGCGACAGTCATTCGTTGTTTCATGATGGCTTCTATGCGTTCGCGCTGTTCGGGTGGCCTCCGGGCATTCGAATTTATGCCTCCCAGTGTACTGAAGCGGTGATACTCTACGGTGCAAAGGAAACAAGTCGATTGAAACTGTCTGGTGCGGGCGTTTGGTTAGTTTTGAGTGTAGCGGCGATTGCGCAACAAACAAATTTGGGCCATATTGATTTTCCGACATCGGGTTCAGCAGAGGCGCAAAAACACTTTGTGCAGGGTGTGCTTTTGCTGCACAGTTTCGAATATGCGGATGCGCGCGAAGAATTTCAAAAAGCCAGCAGCCTTGAGCCGCATTTCGCAATGGCGTATTGGGGCGAAGCGCTGACGCACACGCATCCGGTTTGGGTGCAGCAAATGTGGCGGCGGCGCGTGCGGCGTTGAAGCGGTTGGCACCCACGGCGGACGAGCGGCGTGCGCTGGCGGCGACGGAACGGGAGAAGGATTATCTGGAGAGTGTAGAGATTCTCTATGGCGAGGGCGACAAGGTGAGTCGTGACAACGCTTATGCGAAAGCCATGGGGCGAATGATGAAGAAGTATCCGAATGATTTGGAAGCAGCGAGTCTGTATGCGGTGGCGTTGTTGGGGACTTGTCAATACGAGCGGAACGAAGCAACGTATATGCGGGCAGCGGCGGTGGCGGAAGAAGTGTTCGCTAAGAATCCGCAGCATCCAGGCGCTATTCATTACCTGATCCATGCGTATGACGACCCGGTTCATGCGCCGTTGGGGCTGCGAGCGGCGCGGTTGTATGGCAAGGTGGCTGGTTCGGCGTCACACGCGCAACACATGCCATCGCACATCTTTTTTGCGCTAGGGATGTGGGATGAGGCGATTGCAGCGAACGTCGCGTCGGTCGCAGTGGCGGATGAGCGGATCAAGCGCAAAGGGTTGACGGCTGCGGACCGAAATTATCATTCGTTGACTTGGCTGGAGTACGCGTATCTACAAGAAGGGCGAGTGGAGGAGGCACGCCAGTTATTGAGCACCATTGAGTTGCCTGTACCGCGCAAACATATGCGGACGATTTTCGCGATCGAAACGGGAGAGTGGGATCGTTCGCCGGCGGATATAGACCTTTCAAAAGGAGATCTGATCACGAATCTGTCTATTTTGAACGTGAAGGGACTGGTGGCGGTAGCGCATGGGCGCATGGATGAGGCACGTCAGGCGGCAGTGGAGGCGAAGACGCTGATGGAGTCAAGCGGTAAGACAGAGTCGCTAGGCGCGATGGCCATGCCGATGGGCGGAGAGCCGCCGAACACGCATAGGCTAGCCGAGATCATGATAATGCAACTGGAGGGCGCCATCCTTTTTGCGGATGGGAAACTGGATGAGGGATTGCGATTGCTGGCGACGGCTGCAACGAAAGAGGACGCGGTGACTTTTGAATTTGGACCACCCACGCCGCCGAAGCCGACGCATGAACTTTATGGCGAACTGCTGCGCAAGGCTGGCCGGAAGGAAGAGGCACGCGAGCAGTTTGAACGAACTTTGCAGCGGGCGCCGGGAAGGCGTGCTTCTGAGACACAAATAGCCGGACTTTAGTAGCTGTGTTAGGAAGCGCAGCGCTTGGGTGTTTTGACGCAACAAGCGACCACTACATGCGGATCACCAAGTGCTGGTGAAAAGTCGTTTGGTGTGGCTTCGTTTAGTCTCGATTTGCCGGAAGGGCCAAGGCCTGTTCCGTTCTGGAAAGAGGCTCTGGCGTAGTGCTGGCGGCCTTTTTGCATCCTTTGCAAAGGCCCTTACAGGGAGGCTTGGAGGATGGCTCCGCAGCTAAGGGCCTTAGTTCGACGTAGGAGTTGGGTAGTAAATCCATTGTGCGTTTAGAGAGCAAATGGATTGCCATCAGGACCGAATTAGTCCCTTATTTTACGTGAGGCGGGTGCTGCTTAATCGCCACAGCGTTTGAGGCCGGTGATGGTGAACCCTTCCGTGAAGGCGGAACTCAAACCGCCATTCGTCACCAACGACAAAGTGATGTTGGTGTACGCATATCCGTAAGGCGACGTTGTGCATCTGATGGCTGTTGGTTTGTATGTGACCGTGACCGTACAACTGGTTCCGGATGGAACTGAACTGCTGCAAGTGGTGGAGGCGACGGTGGCTGTGCCAGCAGTGGTTGTTACCGCGCCGGATACAGACGCCACGACACTGGCGCTGGAATATTGCAGAGGAAAGTCTCCATCACTCGTGAGAGTCGCGACGACAGTGTAGGGCGAGTCAGGTATGACTGCATACAGGCCGCTGTTGGTCCATGTGTAGTGGGGCGACGGTGTGTTGACGAAGCCGAAGCCCCGAGAATCTATGCCGGTGGTGCTGGTGCCGCTGGCGCCATAGACCACTTCAGTTCCCGATACAAAGAGGACGGGCGGGGCGAGGGGTGCGCTCGAAACCGGCGTGGTGCTGAGAAGGTTTCCATACTGATCCCAGGTGCAGGTATTGTAATAGTAAGTGATGGTGCCGTGGCTCCCACGGCCAGACCCGTTCGCGGATATGTAATAGCTACAATCGCCGATCACAGTGTTGTTGCTAAATTGGTAACCGGCTACGACTAACCCGGAGCCTCCCGGAGCACTAAACTGCAGAGCGTACTCATAGCCATAAACGACATGAGCGCCGAGTAAAAGCGAACTCAAGAGTAAGAGTTTCAATATGATCAATTTCCTTTATTTTGGGTTTGAAGCGCACGCGCGCCCGTTTATAAAGGGTGCGGAGAGTGGGCAGGAAATATAGGAGGGCGCTTTTTATTGTGTGCGTTGCGCTTAGGCGAGCACGCGGAATGGCGGCAACTCATCCCAGGTCCGGCCCTCGAGCAGGCGGCCAGTTTTTTTCTTTTGCACGCCGCCCCATTGTTTGAAAAAGAAGGCTACGCGGGAGCGAAGGCATTGATCGCGAATGTCTGTGACCCAGGTTGGATCAACTGGACGCGCACCGGGCCCCGACTCACCTCCCACGATGGCGAGGTTGATGCGCTGCAGGTTCATTTGACTGAGCGGCCCCAGCAGCGGTTCGAGCGAAAGGAACTTCACCTGAGCGGCAGTTTTGCGGAGATGGTCAATGCGGTACAAATAGCTTTCGCTTTCGACACTCACGCCCATCCAGATATTGGGCGTCCACTCGAGGTGAGTGCTTAAGTCCTCGAGACGCTCGGCGCGTTTGGTGAGGATCTGAAACTGGTGCCAGTGGGCGCGCCGCATGATGTTGAAGACTTGGCGGATGTAGGAGAGGGGGACACTGTCATGAAACAGGTCACTCATGGAATTGACGAAAATGCGTTTGGGCGTTTTCAGGCGCAAGGGCAATTCCAGCATATGCGGCTGTAAGGTGACATCAAAGCCGTTTACATAGTTGGCTTGGCCCATCAGTCTTAATCGGTTCGCCATGCGCTCGGCATAGCAGTGTTTACAGCCGGGGCTGATCTTGGTGCAACCGGTGACGGGGTTCCATGTCGCGTCGGTCCATTCGATCGGTGAGTTTGTTGCCATGCGGTGGGGAAGCTTTTGCTGTGCTTCTATTTTGACGTAGAAAATCGAGTGCTCCGTGAAGGGAATAGTGCAAACTCAGAAGATGGCCTCCCGGCTTCGATCTTTTTGGCTGCGTATTAGTGATGGCGTTGCTGTGCAACAACTGTGGTTGCAATTGCATGGTGAGGCCCGCGCGAGTTATCGCCTGTATGCCAAGGACGTGGATGTGAGCCGGGCGGAGGGCGAGAGCAGGGGGAAGAGATCAAAACGTGTAGCCAGTGGATTGTTCTGGGCAATGGTTTCGAAGCTCTCGCCAGCGCGGCGAGTGTTGTTTGTGGCGGCGCTTTTGTCTTTGGTTTGGCCGGGATTTAAAATTCACTTTGAGAATGGAGTGTTCGAGGTGCCGAACCTTTCGTTCTTCGGCGCGATCATTCTGATTGTTCTGCTGGCGCTGGAGCTGGCGGACAGGGTGACGCTGAAGCGCGATTTGGAAATTGCGAAAGAGATTCAAACGTGGCTGATGCCGGCAGAGCCGCCGCGCGTTCCAGGCGTGGAGATGGCATTCGCCACACGGCCGGCGAATACGGTGGCAGGCGATTATTATGATGCCTTCTTACGCACGAGTTCGGATGGATTGGCTGCGCCCGGTGCATCTTTGTTATTAGCGGTTGCCGATGTGGCAGGGAAGAGTGTGCCGGCCGCGTTGTTAATGGCAACGCTGCAGGCGAGTTTGCGCACGTTGGCAGACGTTTGCAAAGATCCGTTGGAATTGGTGGAGCGCTGGAACCGATATTGCTGCGAGCAGAATGTGGGGGGACAACGTTTTACGACGGCGTTTCTGGCGGAATTGAACCCGCAGACGCGGCTGCTGACGTATGTGAATGCGGGTCACAATTGGCCAGTGCTGCGGCGGGCGTCGGGTACGATTGAACGTCTGCAGGCGGGTGGGGTACCGCTGGGATTGCTGCGGAATGCGCACTACGAATGCGGACAAGCGACGCTGACAGCCGGAGATGTATTGCTTGTTTTTACGGATGGGTTGGTGGAAGCAGAAGACGACAAAGAAGATGAGTATGGCGAAGGTCGCATGTTGAATACGTTAAACAGCTATTCGGGCGCGGCGGCGAAGGAAATTTTGCGCGGGTTGATGACATCGGCGGACGAGTTTGTGGGAACGGCGGCTCAACACGATGACATTACTTGTCTGGTTATGCGAACGGTGGCTGAGTAAGTTAATCGACGACGCTAAACTCGCGTTCGGTATAGGTGCGCGCGAGGTTGCTAAGCACAACTTTGAGAATCGCCATGATGGGTACGGAGAAAAACATGCCGGGGATGCCGGCGAGTTTGTCTCCTGCGAGCACTCCGAAGAGAACGAGGATAGGGTGAATCTCAACGCCCGAACTCATGAGGAACGGGTTCAGCACGTAGTCTTGGAAGACGCGGTAGAGCAGCCAAAATACGAGAATCCAAACTAATCCGCCCGTGCCGGTGGCACTGCTCACGACCAAGATGATGACGAGGGCCGCGGCTGGACCGATGACTGGGATGAACTCTAGTGTGCCCGCGATGCCGGCCAGTAATAACGCATATGGCTCGCCGAGGATGTTTAAGAAGATCATCCACGCCAGGAAAGAAGCTGCAGCGAGAATGACCAATGCTTTCATGTAGCTCTGCAACATAGAATGGACGTCGTTGAAGATGGCGTCAAGGGTGGCTCTGGACGAACCGTGGGTCATGTTGAGAAGACCGGACCTTATGTCGCGCGCGTCTTTGAGGAAAAAGAACGCGAGGATTGGGACCAAGATCATGGGGACGAGGTTGCTTACGCCAGAGAGAATTTGCGCGCCCGCTTCTTGGATGAACGGTACGGCCTGTTTTTGCAAACCGGAAGCCCAATTGCGCACGGCTTCAATGATCTGGCCACGTACCGGGTCGGCCCAACTGGGCAGCGGTAACGTGGCCCAACCACCGCTCATCACCATGCCCGGTAAGCGAGTGAACAGGCTGGTTGCTTGACCCGCCAAACGTGGAAGGAGAATGAAACCAAGGCCGACCAGGGTGCCAAGGAGAACGATGTACACCAAGGCAAGAGCGATGGTGCGCCGCTTGGGTATGAAGCGTTCAATCAGGGACACGATGGGCGAGAGGATATAGGCGAAAACGATGGCACCGGCAAAGACGAGTAGCGTTTCGCGAATGGAATAAATGACAACCAAAAGGAAGGTAAAAAGAAAGATTGTCCAAGTTACCCGCAACGCTTTTTGATCAATGCCGAACATGACTGTTAGACTATCAGTTGTTTCGCTTCTTCTATGTCAGGTTCTACCCGCGATTTGCGCCAGCTTGTCAGTGAACTGCACGAACTGGAGAGCCGGCTGGTTGCCGGCGGTGGTCCCAAGAAAATCGATAAGCAGCATAAAGACGGCAAGCTGACGGCGCGCGAACGCATAGCGCGATTGATTGATGCGGGCAGCGTTTTTCAAGAAATTGGACTCTTGATTGCGTATGACCGTTACGAAGGACAAGCGCCGGCGGCGGGCGTTGTGACGGGTATCGCCAAGATTGAGGGGCGGCCTGCGGTAATAGTGGCGAACGACGCGACGGTGAAAGCAGGCGCGTGGTGGCCAGAGACGATCACGAAGATTTTGCGGGCGCAGGAGATTGCGATGCGCAACGCGATTCCAATTGTTTACCTAGTAGATTCAGCAGGCGTGAACTTGCCGCTGCAAGATGGTATTTTTCCCGGGCAATACGGCGCGTCGCGGATTTTTTACTACAACTCACTGATGCGGCGAAGGTTGCACATTCCGCAGATTGCGGCGGTGATGGGGCCGTGTATCGCCGGTGGCGCTTATTTGCCGGCGTTGAGCGACATCATCATTATGGTGGAGAAGGTCAGCTTTATGGGGTTGGGTGGACCGAACCTTGTCAAAGGCGCGGTAGGGCAGGTGACGGATAGTGAGTCGCTGGGCGGCGCTGCGATGCACACGGCTATCAGTGGCGTAGCACATTATAAGGCGGCGGATGATGCGTCGTGTCTGCAGATGATTCGCCAGCAATTTCGGCAGATGCCTGCCGCGGCAGCGGAGAGAGAAGCGCAACCGCCGAAAGCAGAGGCCGCGGGATTATATGATGTGTTGCCGCCGGATCACCGGTTGCCGTACAAGGTGGAAGATCTGCTGGACCGCATTTTGGATGGGACGGAGTTGATCGAGTTCCAAGCGGATTACGCGCCGGAGTTTTTGTGTGCGGCGGGAACGTTGAATGGGCGGCATATTGCGATCATCGCGAACCGGCGCGGATTCTTGAAGCCGAAGACGGGGCCGCGCATTGGGGGTATCGTCTACACGGAATCAGCGCGCAAGGTGGCGTATTTTGTGGAGAATGCGCAACGGCATAATTTGCCGATTTTGTACGTGCAAGATGTGTCGGGGTTCATGGTGGGGGTGGAAGCGGAGACGGCGGGGATCATTCGCGCGGGCGCGGAGATGGTAGAGGCGATGGCTTGCGCGACAGTGCCGAAGATTGTGTTGACGGTGAACCATGCGAGCGGGGCGGGGTACTACGCGATGGCGGGACAAGGGTTTGATCCGAATTTCACGTTTAGCTGGCCGACTGCGCGCATTGGCGTGATGGAGGGTGATTCGGCGGTGCAGGCGGTGCATGGACCGGAACTGGAGAAGTTGAAGAACGCGGGGCAAACGGTTCCAGTTGAACTGGCGGCCCGCATTGAGCAGACGAGAGCCGATTACGATCGGTGGCTGGACGCTAAGTATGCGGCGGCGCGCGGACATTGTGACGCGTTGATTGATCCGGTGGATACGCGGCAGGTGCTTAGTTTGGCTTTCGATACTGCTTGCGTGAAGGACCACACGGAGCATGTGCCGATACAGTTGCTGGATTTTGAAGAGGAATGGGGTCAGTTAGCACGCAGTAAGGAAAGACCACAAGGGTTGAAACTCTAATGGACATATTGGTACACGATCACTATCGTGTTCTACATTTGATTCTGAATCGTCCGACGAAACGGAACGCATTGACGCTGCAGATGTGTAAGGACATCGTGGCGGCAGTACGATCGGCGGAAACGCGCAGCGATATCGGCTGTACGTTGATTACAGCGAATGGCAGCGTTTTCTGCGCAGGGATGGATTTGAATGAGAATCCGCCGATGGATGAATTGCTTGAGGTGCATGAAGAGCTGTTTACGCTGGGGGCAAATGCGCTGAAGCCGATTGTGGTGGCGGTGAATGGCGCGGCGCTGGCAGGCGGGTTGGGATTAGTTGCGCAGGGGCATGTGGTTTTGGCGTCACCGAACGCGGTTTTTGGTTTGCCGGAAGTGCGGATTGGATTTTGGCCATTTGTAGTTTACCGGGCGGTGGAAGCGGGGTTGGGGAAACGGCGAGCGTTGGAATTGAGTCTCACGGGTGCATCGTTTCAAGCGCAGCAGGGGATGGCTTGGGGATTGGTGCATCACATTCATCCGGCGTCGGAAATTCACGATACGTCGAAAGGGATGGCTCGCGAAATTGCGAAATCGAGTCCGTTGGCGATTTCGTCCGGGTTGCAGTATGTGCGGGAGGCTGAGGGCAAATCGGCGAAGGAAGCTGGTGCGATTGCGAGAGCGCTCCGTGCTCAACTGATGGCGAGTGGAGATTATAAGGAAGGTACGGCGGCGTTCCGGGAAAAGCGCGAGCCACGCTGGCCGAGTATGCCGCTTGATTTTTATGCGAAGCGTTCCGGCCCTTCTGATTCTTAGCGGGTTGGCGGTGGGGGCGGATACGCCGACTTTCTACCGCGACGTGCTGCCGATTCTGCAGACGCATTGCCAGAGTTGCCATCGAGCGGGAGAAATTGCGCCGATGGCGTTCGATACGTATCAGCACACGCGGCCGTTTGCGGCGGCGATTCGCGAACAGACGACGCTGCGCAAGATGCCACCCTGGTTTGCCGATCCGTGCTGCGGGCATTTTTGGAATGACCGATCATTGAGCGCGGCGGAAATTGCGACGCTCGCGGCTTGGGCCGAAGGGAAAGCGCCGGCGGGCGATCCGGCTACGGCGCCCCCTCCGCTAAATTTCACAGAAGGCTGGAACATTGCGGCGCCGGATGTTGTGTTGACGATGCCCAAGGCGAAGGCGATTCCGGCGTCGGGAGATGTTCCTTATCAATACATAATTTTGCCAACCCATTTTGCGGAAGACCGCTGGGTGAGTATGTCGGAGATTCGGCCGAGTAATCGGGCGGTTGTTCACCACGCAGTGGCATATGTTCGTCCGGCGGATTCGAAGTGGCTGCGGGGGGCGCCGGTAGGAGTTCCGTTCAGTGCCGATGATTTACCGGAGGGGGCGTTACGGCAAGATGCATTCTTTACGATCAGCGACATTTTGTTGGTTTATGCGCCGGGTAGTTTGCCGGATGCGTGGCCAACTGGATTTGCGAAGCTGATACCGGCCGGGTCAGATATCGTTTTGCAGATGCACTACACGACTACGGGGAAAAGTACACAGGATCAGACACGGTTAGGTTTGGTGTTTGCTGCAGGGCGACCGGATAAGCGCGTTCTGACTGTGCAACTGACGAATGACAAGTTCAGCATTCCGGCGGGGGAAGCGGATTACCGGGTGGAGGTGCACGGGTCGATTCCCAACGATGCGCTGTTGCTGAGTTTCTTTCCGCACATGCATTTGCGGGGGAAGACGTTTGAGTACAACATTGTGGAGCCGCACGGGCGCATTCGGACGCTGCTGCGAATACCGCACTATGATTTTTTTTGGCAACTGAGCTATCGGTTAGCTACGCCGATTGCGCTGAAAGCGGGGACGATTTTGGAGGCGGTGGCGACGTTTGATAATTCACGGAACAATTCGCATAACCCTGACCCAACAGCGACGGTGACTTGGGGCGAGCAAACTTGGGCAGAGATGATGGTCGGGTTCTTTGATGTGGCGGTTGATCCCGACATTGACAAGCCGCATTTTTTTGTGCGGCATTGAGGTGTGGACGGTGACCGGATATTTCAGTGGCAGAGGCGAACGACTTCGGAAGCGATGGCGCCGAGCGGCATGACTCGATCCACGCCGCCTTTTTTGATGGCTTCGGCGGGCATACCGAATACGACGCAGCTGGCCTCGTTTTGAGCGATGTTGAAGGCGCCCGCTTCTTTCATTTCGAGCATGCCGCTGGCACCATCATCACCCATGCCAGTCATGATGACGCCGACGACATTTCTTCCGCCGTAACGTGCGGCGGAGCGGAAGAGGACGTCGACGGAGGGGCGATGGCGGCTGACGAGCGGACCTTCTTTCACTTCAACGAAATAACGTGCGCCGCTGCGTTTTAACAGCAAGTGCTTGTTGCCGGGGGCGATGAGTGCCTGTCCGCGGATGACGGAGTCATTGTCGGCTGCCTCTTTTACGGAGATGCGGCAAGTTGTGTCGAGCCGCTGGGCGAAACGAGCGGTAAATTCCTCGGGCATATGCTGCACGATGACGATGCCCGGCGCATCGAGGGGCATTGCTTCGAGAAACTCGCGGAGCGCTTCAGTGCCCCCGGTGGAGGCACCGACGGCGACGACTTTCTCGGTAGTCTGTATTAAGGCGTTTGAGGTTGGCTTTGCCAGAACGGCGTCGGCGGTGAGTTTCGGGGCGGCGTGGAGGCGAACTGTTCGTTGCTTTGGCACACGGGCACGGGCGGCGGACTTGACAACGTCGCAAATTCTGACGCGCGATTCTTCAAAGAATTCGCGCGCGCCTATTTTTGGCTTGGTGATGATATCGACCGCACCCTTTTCCAAGGCCGCGAGAGCGCTGTCGGATTGGCCGCCGACTAGCGTGGAACAGATGACGACTGGAATCGGGTGCTGGCTCATGATCTTCTCGAGAAAAGTGAGGCCATCCATACGAGGCATTTCAATGTCAAGCGTGATCACGTCCGGTGTTTCATGCTTGATACGTTCGACGGCTACATATGGATCTGAAGCGACGGCCATGACTTGGATTTCGGGATCGCTCTCCAGGATTTCTTTCATCACTTGGCGGACGGATGCCGAATCGTCGACAATCAGGACTTTTATTTTCTTGAGGATGGACATTAGATTCCTGGCTTGGCGTTAGCTCGTCATTCAGATTTCCGGTAGACCGATGTNNTCGAAATAGATCATCACGTTGCGGAAGAAGACAGCATGAAAGAGATCACTGATGCGGTAACTGTCGTCCATGAAGTTCAATTGATGGAAGCTTACGCGTTTGCGCAAGGCGGGGACAACGCGGGCCAAGGCCGCGGATTTATTGTGGCTACGTAGAAGATACTTGCGACGGAATTCCGGTGGCACGGGTGCAGTGTGAGCCTCTGGATAGACGCCATTGCGGGCGTTATCGAGTACTTTTGTGGAGATGTCGGTTCCCAGAATGGCGAAATCGAAACCCGGCTGACGCGCGGAGTACTCAGAGAACAACATAGCGAGAGTGTACGCTTCTTCGCCGGAGGAACAACCGGCTGACCAGGTTTTAAAGCGCTCGCCACTGCGGATGATTTTTGGGGTTAGCGCAGGGATCACGACATCGCAGAGATAAGAAAAATGTTCGGGCTCTCGAAAGAAGTCGGTTTTATTGGTGGTGATGGCGTTGGTGAAATGTTCTCGTTCCGCAAAGTTAGAGGCGGCGAAAAAGTAGTCGGCATATTCCTCGAGGGAGGCGAGTTGGAGTTCGCGAATGCGGCGCTGGAGGCGATTTTGCACCAGTGACAACTTGGACGGAGGCATCTTGATGCCGAGTTCGCCGGTAATGAAGCTGGCAAAACGGGCGAACGTAGCTGGGGATAGCTCCGCAGGGATGTAGGAATCAGCCGAAACAGCCAGAGTGTCCGTCAAAGTTGGCATAGGCCCTTTCACTAGGAGAACGCAGGCTCCCTTGCTGGGGTTGTGTGATCGGAGATGAGTGCAAGTTCTTCCGAAGAAAATACTGCGTTGACATCGAGGATGATGATGAAATCATCACCACGCTTGCCCATACCCTGAATGAAATCGGCGCGCCAACGCATGGCGATTCTAGGAGGAGGGTCGATGTTTGAGGGTTCCAGTTCGATGACTTCGTGAACGCTGTCGGCAATGCCGCCTAGCACGGTTGCTTCACCGTCGAGTTGGAGTTCCATGACGATAATGCGCGTATGCACGGTGGATAGACCTGGTGGCAGGCCGAAGCGCAGGCGAAGGTCGACTACGGGGGTTGCCTGTCCGCGGACGTTCACTACGCCGCGCATGTGGGCGGGAGCCGTGGGCACCTTGGTGATTTGGGACACTTCCAGGACTTCGCGAACCTGGGCGACGTCGATGGC
>PMQB01000254.1 GCA_003169195.1 Bryobacterales bacterium | reverse complement strand
CGGATTCCACGCCGCCTTTGGCGATCACCAGGAAATTGATGAGCGGCACGCCGGGCTTCGGCATCAAGTAGACCACCACACCGTTGGGTAAAACTTCGCGCGTGTAACGCGGCAGCTTGACTTGAGCACTCAGTGTAGCGGCAGCGCAGACGATAGTCAATAGAGTTTTCACTTGGCACCTTCCGGAATGAGCGTGGCGACGGTTCGGTTTTTCTCGGAAAAATATTTCTTGGCGACACGTTGAACATCTGCGGCGGTTACTTTTTCGATGTCTTGATCAAAGGTGTACAGCTTGTTGTAATCGCCGTAAAAGACTTCGTACGTGCCCAGCAAATTTGCCCGGCCGGCAATTGTCTTCAATTGCCGGTAATGCTGGGTCAGCAACTGATTCTTTGCCTTCCTGAGTTCGTCGTCGGGCACCGCGGTGTTTTGCAGTTTTGAGATCTCTTCGTACAGCACCTTCTCCGTTTGCGCTGGATCGATTTTGGCGCGCGGCGTCATTGAGAAGATATAGAGCCCAGGATCGAGTGTCTGCTCATTGAACGCCCGCACGTTGAGAGCAATCTGATCCTGATCAATCAAGCGTTTATAGAGCCGTGAACTCTCGCCGGAGGTCATGATGGCGTCGATCACTTCAAATACGGCGGTATCGGGACTCTTGGCGTTCGGCGTGTGAAACGCAATCAATTGCACAGGCAATTGCGCTGCTTTCTTTACCGTGACCCTGCGCTCGCCTAGTTGTTCGGGTTCAATCGTTCGCACAGGAGGTGGCGGCGCTTGCGAGGGGATAGGCTCAAGGTACTTTTTTGCCAGTGCGGTGACGCGGTCTAGCGTTACATCGCCCACTACGACCATCACGCAGTTGTTCGGAGCATAGCCGGTTTTGTAATGCGCGCGTAAATCGTCCATGGTCCAAGATTCGATATCGGAAGGCCAACCCACCACCGGCCAATGATAGGGATGCGCGATGAAGGCAGCGGCACGAAGCTGCTCATATAGAATGCCTTGGTTGCTGTTGTCAACGCTGCTGCGGCGTTCGGAATAGACGACGCCGCGTTCGGATTCGATGATTTTTGGATCGAAGGCGAGATTCTGCATGCGGTCGGCTTCCATGTCGAACATCAAATCGAGGGCGCTGCTGGGGAACCAGTCGGTATAAACGGTCACATCTTCGGACGTGTAGGCATTGTTGTTGCCGCCGGCCTTTTCCATTTCGTTGTCAAACTGTTTAGGGCCGTATTTTGCAGCGCCATTGAACATCATGTGTTCGAAGAAATGCGAGACGCCGGTGGTGCCGGGTTTCTCATTCCGAGAACCAATTCGGTAGAAGAAGTACATCGCTACGTTAGGGATGTTGTGATCCTCTTGAACGAGGATCTTGAGCCCATTGGCGAGCATTTGCGACTTCACTTCGTTGGATTGAGCCTGCACTGTAGCGGCTGCCAGGACGGTTGCCAGCAATAGCTTCATAGGGTACAGTTTGACACGGCAATAGGGTTTTTCTCAGGTAATCGATGTATGACGGACCAAACTAAGAAAATTCCCCTGGAATTTTGAGACTTGCCAACCGATGAATTCACTAGTTGAGTGAAATGACTTATAGGTCCTTTTTCCGCATGTTCTCTTCCGATCTGGCGATCGACCTTGGCACCGCGAACACTTTGGTGTATGTGGTGGGTAAGGGGATCGTCTTGAATGAGCCCTCGATTGTTGCGGTAGACCGCAAGAGTCGGCAAGCGATGGGGTTCGGCGCGGACGCGAAAGAGATGATTGGGCGTACACCCGCGAATATGCTGGCCGTGCGGCCGCTGCGAGACGGCGTGATTGCCGATTTTGAGCTGGCCGAAGAGATGCTGACCTATTTTATTCGTAAGGCTAACAAACGGCACAAGTTGCTTCATCCGCGGATTGCCATTGGCATTCCCAGTGAGACGACCGAAGTAGAAAAGCGCGCCGTGCTGGATTCTACCTATCGCGCCAAGGCGAGCGAAGTTCACTTGGTTGAGCAGGCCATGGTGGCAGCTCTGGGTGCGGGGCTGCCGGTGACGGAGCCGGGCGGAAATATGGTGGTGGATATCGGCGGCGGCACGACGGATATTGCAGTAATCTCCCTATCGGGGATTGTCTATTCGAAATCGCTGCGGATGGCAGGCAACCAGATGGATGACGCCATCTCTGAACACGTGAAGCGCAAACACGGTTTGCTGATTGGGGAGCGGACGGCTGAGAAGATCAAGTTGGAAATCGGCACCGCTTACCAGGACGGGACGCCCCGGACGATGGCTGTCAAAGGGCGAGATATGGTTTATGGGTTGCCGAAGACTATCACTCTGGAAGATGATGAAATTCGGAGCGCGCTGACGGATTGCGTCAATAGCATTGTGAGCGCGGTCCGAGTGGCGCTCGAAAAGACGCCGCCGGAACTGTCGGGCGACATTATGGAACGCGGCATCATACTGACGGGCGGTGGTTCGCTTCTAAAGAATCTGGACGAGCGCATTCGCTTTGAAACAGGTATGCCGGTGCTGGTGGCGAATGAACCGCTGGCTTCGGTTGTGTTGGGGACGGGCATGATGCTCGAAGATTTCAAGCTGCTCCGCAAGATGTGTTTGAACTAACTCTGCCATAATTTCCTGGTGTCGCGCACGCGTTATCGCTTGCTGCTCTTGGCGGCAGCTTGCCTATTTTCAACTGGTGGCGCTGCCATCAAAGCGTGTACGTTCAGCAGTTGGCAGATTGCCTGTTTTCGCTCGGGCATTGCCGCGTTCAGCGTAGCTCTACTGCTGCCGGAGGCACGGCGCATTTGGCGTCCGCGCATATTCCTGGTTGGGGTGGCTTATGCCGCTACGCTCATTTTCTTTGTTTTGGCGACTAAGCTCACCACGGCGGCCCAAGCTATCTTCCTGCAATCGACATCGCCTCTGTATTTGCTTCTGCTGGCGCCTGTCTTCTTACATGAACGCGTGCGGCGGAGTGATGTGCTCATGGTGACAGTTGTGGCTGCCGGCGCGGTGCTGCTGCTGTTCGGCGAACAGAGTACGGCGGTCACAGCGCCCAATCCGGTGCGCGGCAATTGGTTCGGCATCTTCTCGGGTATTGCTTTGGCGATCACGATGACAGGCTTTCGCTGGATGGGCAAGTACGGAGGCGAATCCGAATCGCCATCGGCCGTCGTGGTAACGGGCAATCTGATTGCCTTCTTCGTCACTCTTCCCATGGCACTCCCACTACGCCACGCCTCACCGGTTGATCTGGGCGTGATTTTGTATTTGGGCGTCGTACAAATCGGTTTGGCGTATATGATGCTCACTCGGTCCATCCGGCACGTGCCGGCGGTGGAGGCGGCCACCTTGCTGCTGCTCGAGCCAGTATTGAATCCGGTCTGGACCTGGATCACGCAAGGGGAAAAGCTGAGTGCTGCCACAATGGCCGGCGGCGCACTGATCATATTCGCCATCTTCGGATCAACGCTTTATCAGGCGCGCGAGCGTGTTGTGGCTGTTAGTCCGTAAGATGGTGCTTGCCGTCGTGCTCATCCACAAACTTCATGAGTTGTTCCGGTTGAATCCGCAATTCAACGAACGTGGCGTCCTCACCATCGAGAGTGGCAACCATTAATCGCAAATGATTGCCGTCGCGCCGCGTGTAGATATTGGTGAATTCGCCGTTCCTGTTTCGAACGCGCACAATTCTGTTCCAGCCTTCGCCATGGGCCAAGCGATCCGCCGTTAGCGCGAAATCCAGCGGTCTGTTGCTGACATGTTCGAACACCGCCAGTTTCAAATCGCTCGTACCAGCCGGATGCGCCACGGCCACTACAAATCGCGCCAGCCCAAAGAAGGGAATGTAGAGCTGATGCGCACCGGTTTGACGTGAAAACTCGCGTACGAATCCATTGAAATCTGCTGCCGGCACAACCGCCGGAAGCAATATCGCCAGTAGGAGTAAGCGCTTCATTGTTCCTTCTCCGACTGTTCATCGTCATCCTTTTTGTCTTTGCCTGCGGATGATCCATTACCCTTCGTCTTCTTGTCTTTGCCCAGTTCGGGAATCCCCATATGGCCTCCCAAGCGGCTCAATTCTTCGGGACTGATGGAGCCATCCACATGCACGATGGTCAATTCCTTGGGCTCCGCGTCGAGCACAACAATGCCGCCAATCTGATCGCCATTCTTGAGCAGATAGACTTCCGTGTTCTCGCCTTTGATGGATTTGACGCCCACGATGCGTGTCCAGTTCGTGCCCTTCAATTGCGCCCGCATGGCCTGCACATCGCTCATGGAATACTGGCCTTCTTTTTCGAACTCAAAACTGCGTACGTAGATGCCCTTCAGCTTGCCGATCATTTTCTTGACCTGCGCCTCATCGGGATCGTCTTTGGATAAGAAGCCGCTGGCCAGTTGCAACGTGGATTGATCGAGTGTGACGTCGACCGATTCGGTAGCGTGTTCGGCCAGCTTCTCCAGATTCATGGGCAGTTTGAAATCGTCGGCTGCCCAAACCGGCGCGACGGCTATGGCGATGATGGCTAGTTTTAAAAGAGACCGTTTCATTGTTCTTGTTCGCTTTCCTTGACCCGCTGTTGTACTTCTTGCAATTTCGTTCCGGCAATGCGCATGGCTAACAGCAACTGCCGTTTGGCCGCCATGCCCTTTACTTCGTGTTCGTGCTGTTGATAAAGCGTTCCGCTTGCCAGCATCAGCAGCGCCGCTGCGGTTGCCATGCCAAACCGCCACATCGGTGTAGACCAAAGAGTGCGCCAAAAACTGCCTTGCACTTTGGCATCTTGAGCCGCGCAGCGCGCCAGCACACGCGCGGTGAAATCAGCCTCCGGCTCCTTGCGCCGCAGCGCCTGTTTGAGTTCTTCTTCGAATGGCGTCATTGTCCGCATCCTTTTCCCAAGCGCCGGCTCACCTTGCCCCGCAACAAGTCCAATGCGCGCGAAATCTGTGTCTTCACCGTGCTCACGTTCATATCCAACGCCTTGGCAATTTCCTCTAGCTCCATGTCTTCTTGATAGCGCAGAACAATCACACTGCGCTGCTTCTCGGGCAGCGAAGCGACCATGCGTTGCAAATACGACGAGAGAAACGAATCGTGCACGCGCTCGAGCACGGTGGGCTCATCTGTTTCTTCCAGGCTGGTTTCCGCATGCGCTTTTCGTTTGCGGGCGGCATCAATGGCGCGATGCGTGGCCACCTTACGCAACCAGAAAACCAGATGCGCCGCAGATTCCATCCGCGCCCAGTTCTTATGCAATTGCAGGAACACATCCTGTGCCAGTTCATCGGCCGCTACGCGGTCGCGCAGAAACTGCCAGGCGATGCTGTAAACCATGCCTTTGTGCGTGTCCACCACGCTGGCGAACGACGGTATGGGCGGTTGCCCTTCTTGCGCCGTCGCCGCTATGGATGGGGTCACTGCCAGCAAAGCCGCTATTTCTTTCCTTTCCAATTCCTAACTACGAAGAAAAGGCGGCCGGCGACTCAAAAAAGTGAAATTCGGTTAAGGAATGTTCAGTCTTGGGACAAAATAATGGCAGTGTATGGTCCCAAACCTACGTTGGCCACGAAGTTCATGTTATCCATCGATCCGCTATTGGCCTGGGTATCGTAGCTGTACCAATTGCTGAAGGCGGGATCGTAGCCGTTCCAATCGCTCGAAAAGCGGACCCGCCATAAGCCGCCGCGTGGAAAGCCCAGCGAGTAGTTGGGGTAACTCTGATTGCCAAAATTCACAACCACGACAACATCGTCGCCGTTACCGCCTTGATCCCACCGATGGAAGCCAATGACCTTGTTCGCTTCGTTGACATGATGCACGTTCACATTCTGCCCGCGCAAGCCGCGGGTGTTGTTAAACCAGTTCCTGCGGAGGTGCATCAGATCGCGGTAGAGCTGAGTGATGCCAGGGAAGTTTGCAGCGTTCGACCAATCGAGCGGTTGATCATCATTGAACCAACCGCCGCACAAAAACTCTTGGCCCATGAAGATCATGGGTATGCCGGGCGAGGTCATCACCAAGGCTGCACCCAGCGTTGAGCGCTTTTTCGAATACCAACTGGTGGCGTTGCCAGGCCAGATCATTTCCGGAACTCGCTGCGCGCCATTCGAATCAGCATCGTGCGATTCGGTAAAGATCACGCGCTGAAAGCTGCTGTTGTTGTACTTGTGCCCGATCGCTTCGGCCACAGCGCCCATATCGCGAAAGGCGTCGTCGCTACCGATGATAGCTGTGCGAATGGTGTTCACATAGGCCGAGCTCCATTGCGCGCCAAATCCGGCGCCGCCAGAGCCTGAATCTTTTGTGATCCATTCGTTCTCTTTCATGTCCTCGGCAATCGAGATTTTCCATGGTTGGCTTTGGACGATTTCTGAATTGATCCATTGCAGCAGGCTCCAGCCGTCTGGCAGGTCGTCAGCAGGATCGTTATTCTGATCATTTACATTGCGGATGGAGCCAACCGAATCCCAACGCAGGCCGTCGGCGAAACGGTTTTGCAGCCAGCGCAAGGCGTTGTCGCTCAGATATTGGCGAACTTCGCCGCGGCCGTAGTCGAAGCGGGTTTGCCCCCAACCAGTGAACCTGCGCCAATCGTTGTAAAAGTAGATACCGCCGTTGCCATTCTGAGACCAGCCGTCGAACTGCCACATGTCGCCTGCGGAGTCGCCGAGATGGTTGTAGACGACGTCGACAATGACGGCGATGCCCAATTGGTGCGCTTGGTTGACGAAGGCTCGAAAACCGTCGGGACCGCCGAATTCGTCTTCGATGGCGAAGATGTAGGCGGGGTTATAGCCGGCGGAAATGTCACCGGTGAACTCGCCGAGCGGCATGAGTTCGATGGCGTTGATTCCGAGATCGCGGAGATAGGCGAGCTTGGTAGCGGCGGAATTGAACGAACCTGTCCCTTGATAACCGCCTCCGTAGATGAAGGAGCGAATGTGCATTTCATAAATGACTAACTCATTCCAGGCCGGGGTGGAGTAGCCGTTGGCGTCATAACCTTGTTCGGAGGTGGCGATGACTCCGTTGAGATTGTTCGCTGGATCATGCGCAATTTGTCGAGCGTAGGGATCCATTCTCCAGAGCGGGGCAGGGGAGGCAGAATTCTGAATGACGAATTTATACATCTGTCCGGGGGCCGCAACGGGCACATCGACTGACCAGAAGTCGTTGAGCTCCGAAAAGAGCGGGTTCGCCGTGAGAGACCAGTTGTTGAACTCACCCGCTACCGCCACGCTGCCGGCAAAGGGCGCCCACAGGCGAAATGTTGTTCCCGATTGGGCGCCATCGTTGTAGGGCGTTGCTCCCATGGATGGCTTAGTGGATGCAGGCATAACTCCTCCTTAGGCTGTTATTGTCTCTCTTTTCGAGGAATTCGAGTGGGCGTTGGTGATTTTGGGCGCACTTATGGTGTAGCCGTGCAAGACAACGAGTGATGCGAGGCGGTTTTTGGGAGACTTAGGCGACGGCCTCCATGGTTTGCGGCAGTTCCGCGGCCTCGGCGATGGCTTCGTTGAGTAACTTTGCCTTTTGGGCGGGGGTAAGACGGCTCATATAGGTGGCGAATCGGAGTTTTGAAAAAACGAACCCAAGGCCGGGGACTTTTGCTAGCTCTTTTTTGTTGTGCTGCGCGAGGAGGCTGGCTTTGGCGGCCTCGGCGAGAGCTTGTTCTTCTTTGGCTCGACGAGCGATTTGGAGACGTGCAAGTTCCGCGGCTTCGCGTTCGCGCCGACGGGCGAGGCGGTGTTCTTGCAGAGCGAGATTGCGAAATTCTTTTTCGTGACGCAGGCGGATTTCGCGTTCTAGCGAGGAGGCGGCTTCAGGCGGAGCGTAGGTGGGATTTTCGGCCGTGAGTTTTGCGCTTTCTGTGACGAGGATGGATTGCTCGATGCCGGGAATTCGACTGAGACGCCACCTTAAATCGGCGATGGATTGCACGAGCGCACACTCTTCAGGGCCGACGGGTTGAAATTGGG